>DATHWP010000014.1:0-5586 GCA_035460505.1 Methyloradius sp.
AAGACGAATACAACGCAATTATGGCGTTAAAGATGAACTGGAAAAAGTTATGAAATGTGGAATTGTAGGTTTACCCAATGTAGGCAAATCAACCTTATTCAACGCCATTACCAAGGCAGGTATCGCGGCGGAGAACTACCCGTTCTGCACCATTGAGCCTAATGTCGGCATTGTAGAAGTGCCGGACCCACGCATTCAACCTTTGATCGACATTGTTAAACCGCAAAAGGTGCAGCCTGCAATCGTTGAATTTGTTGATATCGCAGGCCTGGTAGCAGGTGCTTCTAAAGGTGAAGGCCTGGGCAATAAATTCCTAGCCAACATCCGTGAAACTGATGCTATTGCCCACGTAGTGCGCTGCTTTGAAGATGCAAATGTGATTCACGTAGCGAACAAAATTGATCCCTTGTCTGATATTGAAGTCATCAATACCGAACTAGCTCTTGCCGACATGGAAACGGTTGAAAAAACCATGCAGCGCGAAAGCAAAAAGGCGAAAAGCGGCGACAAAGATGCTATCGCTTTAATGGCGGTACTGGATAAAGTATTGCCGTGTCTAGATCAAGCCAAAGCCGTACGTACTTTGGATTTAGATAGCGATGAATTACAACTGCTAAAATCACTGTGCTTAATTACCGTCAAACCGGTCATGTACCTAGCCAATGTGGATGAAGCCGGTTTTGAAAACAATCCGTTGTTAGACAAAGTAGTTGCACTTGGCAAGGCTGAAAATGCGCCCGTAGTATGCATCTGCGCAAAAATAGAAGGCGAAATCTCTGAGTTGGAAGATGAAGATAAACTGCTATTCTTAAGCGAGCTTGGTCAGGATGAACCAGGCTTAAACCGCGTAATTCGCGCAGCTTACGATCTACTAGGCTTGCAAACCTATTTCACGGCTGGCGTACAAGAGGTTCGTGCCTGGACTGTGAAAAAAGGTGCTACTGCACCGCAGGCAGCAGGTGTAATTCATACAGACTTTGAACGCGGCTTTATTCGTGCTGAAGTGATTCAATACGATGAATACGTTAAAAACAAAGGCGAGCAAGGCTCAAAAGAAGCAGGCAAGATGCGCTTGGAAGGTAAAGAATACATTGTGCAAGATGGCGATGTGATGCACTTTAGATTCAATGTATAGCTTCGCCAGATTCAACGTTTCGCTAGCGCTTAGCGCACAAACCTAAGAACGAGGGTTCAAGCCCCTCTTCTCACCAACATTGATACGGCTCCCAGAGATGGAGCCGTTTTCATTTGTACCAATTTTTAATACATGGCTTACATCACTGCTAACAAATCATATTGTTACTGACAATTCAATTTAATAGTTGAATCTCTGTGACATTATGGAAACATAACATGGTCAGTAGGCCAAGTACCTCTGTAAGCGGCTTCTGGATGTTTTTTTAACACCAATGCTCGAACCTCTTTAATTCGATGGAAAGGTATCAGTACCATCATCAACACTTTGCCTTTAGCGATTTGTTTTTCAAATGGTTTGAGGCGCACATTAGGAATTGTACTGGCCACTACTGCCGTCCAAAATCCTCCACCAACAATACCCACCAAAATACATATGACTAATGTAGCAAAAGTTGGTATTGGTGCTGTATACCACCATACTGGCACGCTGATTGCTGCCAGCCCCAATACTAACCCTAGCAATGCCCCTAGCCCCATGCCGATTTCCCAACCATCAATCAGGTCTGAACGCTCTGAAATAGTCGCCTTTGGTAAATCACCCATATCGGTACCTGGCTTGGCCAGGAAATGAATACGGTTGGCGTTAACGCGTGCAAGCAGGAGGTCATCCAACGTTGCATGCGCGCTCTCGACATCCGGTAATACAAAATATAATCGACGGTTCATTTTGATACTCCTATTCAGGCTTATAGCCAATAAACAAACACAAACAACAATAACCAGACTACGTCTACAAAATGCCAATACCATGAGACTGCTTCAAAAGCAAAATGGCGACTTTCTGAAAAATGTCCAGCAAGTACACGGCCCAGAATCACTGTCAGCATAATGGCTCCTAGCGTTACGTGAGCGCCATGAAAACCAGTTAGCAAATAAAATGTCGCACCATAAATACCTGTTTTAATGCTGAAGTCAGCTGAGCTGTATTCATGTACTTGTAGAACAAGGAATGTCACTCCTAACAGGATGGTGAGTACCAGTCCTATTTTCAGTTGTAAGCGATTATCTTTTTTAAGACCCCAGTGCGCCCAAGTCACGGTCGCCCCAGAGCTGAGCAATATCAGTGTATTGATAGCAGGAATACCCCACGCAGCCATGGGAGTAAATGGTGTCGTCGAGCCCGGCCCTGCGGTAGGCCAAATCGAACTATAGCCAGGCCACAGCAATGGTGTATTACCCAGCCATGGTACGGAGAAATGGCGTGCGTAAAATAATGCGCCAAACAGGGCCGCGAAGAACATCACTTCAGAAAAGATGAACCAACTCATGCCCCAGCGGTAAGAAACGCCTACCTGGTCGTTGAATTTATCT
Source organism: Methyloradius sp. (assembly GCA_035460505.1). Taxonomy (GTDB): domain Bacteria; phylum Pseudomonadota; class Gammaproteobacteria; order Burkholderiales; family Methylophilaceae; genus Methyloradius. The sequence continues at coordinate 2,509 of DATHWP010000014.1, forward strand.
GCAAGGCTCTCGCGAATTACCGTGCCGAACCATCCAAATAGCATGAAAGCTAGTACTAATGCTCCTGCCAGCATCAGGTAAGGCCCGGCAGGTGTATGTTGCAACAGCAACAGAAAGCCACTGGCTAACATCAATAATGCAACTGAGCCTACGATAGGCCACCATGACGGGGCGGGTAAGTAGTATCGGTTGGTATCCATGAGATTTTCCTCTATTTGGCTATTCGTTATTTAACTATCGGCGCAGTTTCAAAGGTGTGATATGGCGCTGGCGAAGGTAGTGTCCATTCCAGTGTGTCTGCGCCCTCCCATGGTTTTTTACCAGCGGGCTTGCCTCCACGAATACACTTGACCACGGTATAGAGAAACAATAATTGGCTAGCCCCTAATATGAATGCGCCGATGGAAGAAATCATATTGAAGTCTGCGAACTGCAAGGCATAATCCGGCACTCGACGTGGCATTCCGGCAAGCCCGACAAAGTGCATAGGAAAGAACGTGATGTTAAAGGCGATTGCAGTAAGCCAAAAATGCCACTGACCTAGTGTTTCGTTATACATGTGCCCAGTCCATTTTGGCAGCCAGTAATACACACCAGCCATAATGGACATTGCCGCGCCAGAAAATAGAACATAGTGAAAGTGTGCCACTACGTAATAAGTATCTTGCAATTGAATATCCACTGGTACCACAGCCAACACCAGACCGCTGAACCCACCTATAGTAAACAGGCAGACGACTGCTACGGAAAACAGCATAGGGGTTTCAAAAGAAATCGACCCGCGCCACATGGTAGCAATCCAATTGAATACTTTTACACCGGTTGGCACTGCAATCAGCATGGTGGTGTACATAAAGAACAGCTGCCCGGCAGCCGGCATACCCACGGTGAACATATGGTGTGCCCACACCACGAACGACAGGATGGCAATGGAGGAAGTGGCATAAACCATGGAATGGTAGCCAAACAAGGGCTTGCGAGAAAACGTAGGGATAATGGTAGACAAAATACCGAAAGCCGGCAGGATCATAATGTATACCTCGGGGTGGCCGAAGAACCAGAATATATGTTGAAACATCACAGGGTCACCACCACCTGCAGCATCAAAGAAATGTGTACCAAAATGCCTATCCGTTAATAACATCGTCACTGCCGAGGCCAACACTGGCATGACCGCGACTAGTAAATAGGCAGTGATTAGCCAGGTCCATACGAACATCGGCATTTTCATCAATGTCATGCCGGGCGCACGCAGATTGAGGATAGTAGTAATAATATTGATAGAGCCAATGATGGATGACAGCCCCATGATATGTATAGCGAAGATGGTCATGTCGTAGCCTATACCCCCTTGGATATATAACGGTGGGTACATCGTCCAGCCACCTGCTACAGCACCACCTGGCACTAAGAATGAACCAAGCAACAATATGGCTGCCATCGGCAGTAGCCAAAAACTCCAGTTATTGAGACGTGGAAAAGCCATATCCGGCGCGCCTATCATCAAAGGAATCTGCCAATTTGCGAAGCCTACAAAGGCTGGCATAATGGCGCCAAAAATCATGATGAGCCCATGCATGGTCGTGAGCTGGTTAAATACATTAGGCTGGAAGAATTGCAGCCCAGGTTGAAACAACTCGGTACGGATCAGCATCGCTAATGCTCCGGCGAACAGAAACATGAAAAAGCTGAAACACAGATATAGCGTACCGATATCCTTATGGTTGGTCGTGGTTAACCAACGCTGGATGCCGCTGGGGTGCGCATGCTCATGCAGGTGAAGTGCTTTGGTTGTCATTTAGCCACTCCTTTTCGTAACGCGGCGACCTCAGCTGGCTGAATCGCATCGCCAGTCTTGTTGCCCCAGTTATTGCGTTCGTAACTCACTACGGCAGCAACCTCTAAATCGGATAATTGCGCTCCAATCGGCTGCATAGCTGTGCCACTAATGCCATTCATCAGAATATCTAAATGTCGCTCCCTGCTGCCGAGCACCACCTTGCCATCCTTCCAAAATCCGCGCTCAGCTAAAGGCTTGGTAACTTCGGGTCCCGCACTGAACGGCGCACCATCAATCAGCGGTGGGAACATGCCCGCAATACCTTGTCCATTGGCTTGGTGGCATGCTGCACAGCGGCTTGAATAGACCTTCTCGCCATGTGTTTTTAATTCGTCCAATGTATAAGTCTTGCTGCTTGCATTGGCACTTTCGGCGAGGCTGGCTTTCTGGGTCTTAAGCCAGCTGTCGTACTCTTCCTGTGGTAACGCTTCAACCACAATAGGCATGAAGCCGTGACCAACACCGCATAGTTCTGCACATTGGCCGCGATAAGTGCCAGGCTTCTCTACCTGGAACCATGCCTCATGAATGAAGCCTGGAATAGCATCCTGCTTGACGCCGAATTGCGGCAGCCACCATGAATGAATCACATCCGCAGAGGTCAATAAAACACGCACTTTTTTCCCAGTAGGTACCACCAGTGGTCGGTCAACCTCCAGCAGGTAATGCGAATCTTTAGCCACTTTGTTGTCGATTTGGTCGCGAGGCGTACCTAAGTTACTAACATAGCGCACACCTTGGCCAAGGTACTCGTATTCCCACATCCATTGGTGACCCGTGATTTTGATATTCATGTCTGAATGCTCGACATTTTTCATCGCCAGCACGGTTTGGGTGGTTGGAATGGCTATACCGATTAAGATTAAAAAAGGTACCAGCGTCCAAATTATTTCTAGGCGGAGATGCTGGTGGAAATGTGCTGGCTTATGGCCAATCGACTTGCGGTGCTTAAATAAGGCATAGAACATAAAGCCAAACACTATGATAAAAATCAACAAGCACACTAGCAGGATAAGCGTATGCAAATCATAGATCTGATGGGCGATTGGAGTAACGGGGCTCTGTAGATTAAAGTTAAATGCTGCTTGCGCCTGACTCGCTAGCAAACTGAGGATTGCGAATTGGAGTATGGTTTTTTTCATGTCATATACCCACCTAGTCTAGGTCTTAGCTGGCCTGCCAGTTTGATACGCTCTTCACTTGTCATGTGACGACCAAATTCGACTTCACGCCCGCTT
>DATHWP010000015.1:0-51309 GCA_035460505.1 Methyloradius sp.
AGTAAAGCTAGGCAAACCATTGGCCAGATGCACCTCTACCACTACCTCTGGCGCGTCCATGCCAGCTAAAGCGCGGCTTTTGAGAACAGCCAAGCTCATTCTTGGTTTATTTTGTTGTTTTTTTGCAACATTTCTTCCAGATGACTTAGCTTGGATTCTAGATTTTGCAATTTCTCGCGTGTAACCCGCATTAAATCAGCCTGTACGTCAAATTCCTCGCGAGAAACAAGCGCCAACTTGGTGAACGCGCCCTGCAATAGTGCACGAATATTGTTTTCAATATCCCCAACTGGGCTGCCTTTTGCTAAGTCTCTAATTTTTATTGATAAGTCATTTAATAATTGATTATTTAACATGCATTTCCTCCAAATTTAAGGCTATTTTTCGACTATTTTATACATAAATACTAAATTATTCGCCCTATTATGGGGCGCTTAGTTTTAATAAACAGATAGATAATTAAGTTGCTTGATAAGAGTGATTATCTTAGCATCGTAATTGCATGTTTTTCATTGTTTTATCTTTGTGGCATGAGTGTTGCTATACGTTTGTTGCTTAAGTTTTTTTGTTTTATTTGTTTGCTTTAATTTCTTGAAAGGAAATACCCATGCGTAAATCGCTACTAGCAGTTGCAGTATTAGGTACATTGTCATTCTCAGCAGCTTCTTTTGCTGCTGATGAAGCCGCTGCACCGGCTCCAGATTATACCGTTACCACTAACGTTGGCATTTTCAGTGACTACATTTTCCGTGGTTTGTCACAAACTGCAGGTAAGCCAGCACTTCAAGGCGGTATTGACTGGACTCACTCAAGCGGTCTGTATCTTGGTGCTTGGGGTTCTAACCAAAGTTGGCTTGCTGATGCTGGCGCTTCCACAGGTGCAGGCGCATATAGAAACTCAAGTATTGAGTTAGATGTATATGGTGGTTACAGAAGCACTATTGGCGATACTGGCTTGAGCTATGATGTTGGCGCAATTTATGTTGCGTACCCTGGTACACGTACTTCAGCAGCTGTCATTAAAGCTGATACCGCTGAAGTTTATGGTGCTTTAACCTACTCAATCTTAACTTTCAAAGTTAATTACGCCCTTACCGATTTTTATGGTGTTCCTAACAGCGGTGAATTCTACTTTGATTTAACAGCTAACTATCCTGTTCCAACTGAATGGACAGGTATCTCAGGTATTAGTGCAGTCGCTCACGTTGGTCGTCAAAAAGTTAATGCTGATCCAGCATTGGCACTTGACTACACCGACTACAAACTTGGCTTAGCTAAAGCTTGGGATAACGGTGTTTCTCTAGGTGGTTATTTCACCAGCACCACAGCAAGTGATACAGGTTATGGTAACAACTTCTACTCATACAAGAACACTGGCTCTAACGCTTTGACAGGTTATTTGACAAAAACTTTCTAATCATTAGATTCGTTTAGTAATTAGTTAGTTGTAATACCCGCAATAAAAGTAATATCGCAAGACAGGGATGAGGCGGAAAAGCAACCCGCCTCATCTTTTTATACACTCACCCATCAGGAGACAAGCATGAAATTCGTATCCGCTATCATCAAGCCATTTAAGCTTGACGAGGTACGTGAGGCGCTATCCGCTATTGGCGTACAGGGCATCACAGTTACTGAAGTTAAAGGTTTTGGCCGTCAAAAAGGGCACACAGAGTTATATCGTGGCGCTGAATACGTCGTAGATTTTCTTCCTAAAGTTAAACTGGAAGTTGCAATCAAAGACGACCTGTTAGACCAAGTCATTGAAGTCATCGAAAAATCTGCAACCACTGGCAAAATTGGTGATGGCAAGATTTTTGTCTTTAATCTCGAACAAGTTTATCGCATCCGCACCGGTGAAACCGGTCCAGACGCGCTTTAACAGGAGCATGAAATGAAACAAATTCTATCGATTATCGCTTTAGTGAGCGCATTAGGCATTAGTGGCCTGGGCTTCGCTGAAGAAGCAGCACCTGCTGCTGAAGCACCTGCTGCATCTGAAATGGCACCAGCAGCAGAAGCTCCTGCTGCAGCCCCGGCTGAAGCTGCAGCCCCGGCTGCTGAAGCACCAAAAATGGATACTGGTAGCACCGCATGGATGATTACGGCTACTGTATTAGTAGTGATGATGGCTGTACCAGGCTTGGCATTATTTTACGGTGGCCTAGTTCGCACCAAGAATATGCTGTCTGTCGCAATGCAAGTTTTTGTTGCCTTCTCCCTGATTTCTGTACTTTGGGCGGTCTACGGCTACAGTCTGGCATTCAGTGAAGGGAATAACTTCATTGGCGGACTCAGCAAAGCCTTTCTTGCGGGGGTAACTCCAGATAGCTTGACTGGCGTAATTCCTGAGTATGTATTCATTACATTCCAACTGACATTTGCTGCAATCACACCAGCCCTGATTATCGGTGGTTTCTCAGAGCGCACCAAGTTCTCAGCTGTGCTGGCTTTTCTGGCACTTTGGGTAACATTCGTTTATATCCCTATTGCCCACATGGTATGGGGTGGCGGTCTGTTAAGTGACGCAGGTCCATTGTTTAACGGCCACGGCGCTAAAGACTTTGCTGGCGGTACCGTTGTGCATATCAATGCTGGTATTGCGGCATTGGTTGGCGCTTTAGTTATCGGCAAACGTATCGGTTACGGTAAAGAAGCAATGCCTCCACACAACTTGGTATCAACCATGGTTGGTGCCTCTTTGTTGTGGGTAGGTTGGTTTGGTTTCAACGTTGGCAGTGAATTGGCTGTTGATGGTGTTGCTGCATTGGTGCTGATTAATACCCAACTAGCTACTGCTTCAGCAGTTGTAGGCTGGATCTTGGCTGAATGGCTGTTCAAAGGCAAACCTAGCATGCTAGGGGCAGCTTCTGGCGCGATTGCCGGTCTTGTTGCTATTACCCCAGCTTGCGGATTCATCGGCCCAATGGGTTCTATCGTACTTGGCTTCCTAGCTAGCTTCTTAAGCCTGTGGGCTGTTACCAAGCTGAAGAATGCGCTTGGCTATGACGATTCACTGGATGTATTCGGTGTACATGGTCTTTCTGGTATCCTCGGCGCAATTGGCACTGGTGTATTGATGTCACCTGATTTTGGTGGTGTTGGCTACGCAGAAGGCGTGACACTTGGAACACAAGTGACTACCCAAGCAATTGCTGTTGGTATTACAGTGGCGTGGACTGGTGTAGTTAGCTACATTCTGTTCAAACTTGTTGATGTTGTTATCGGTCTGCGCGTAAGCGAAGAAGTTGAGCGCGAAGGTTTAGATACAACAGAACATGGCGAACGTGCTTATCACTATTAAGCCTAATTAGATTTAGTCGCTTAGTAATGATTTAAAACGGACACTTCGGTGTCCGTTTTTTATTGTGTAAATGGTTAGGGGGATTTTTCGACATTAATCAATCTTAGCAATGCTTTTGCACCACAGCTGTGCAGTAGGCACGCAAATATAAGTTGAAACTACATTTTCAGCAATAAAACTACTATTTTTGGCACGTTTAAGTTGGCACAAGTATTGCTAATACATATATAAGCATTATTGCTTCTCAGTTGTCGAAAGACATAAAGAATTCATGAGTGCTGGCTCCATGCATTATCTCCTCCTCTTCGGACACTTCGGTGTCCGTTTTTTTGCCTGTAAGATTTATAATCAAGCATTGATTCATTCACGGGCAACTAGGCTAAAATCAGTAATGCCTGTTTATTCAATATTCTATTAACTATTGTCATCAAAATCTGAGAACTAAATCATGCGTATCGCCATTGTTATTGATCCTCTTGAATCATTAAAAATTGCTAAAGATAGCTCTGTGGCCATCATGCGTGAAGCGATTAATCGTGGACACAGTATTTTTGTGATCATGCAAAGTGGCTTGTTACTGCGTAATAGCAAAGTGAAAATGATTGCCCAAGCGTTCAAGTTTCAAACAGGTAATAGTTGGTATGAGGTTGGTAGCTTTGAAGAATTCGAAGCAACAGATTTTGATGCCATTATTATGCGCAAGGACCCACCTTTTGATAATGAGTACCTATACAGCACCTACCTGCTTTCAATGGCAGTAGATCAAGGCGCGAGAGTATTTAACAACCCTCAATCCATCAGAAACTGGAATGAAAAACTCGGAATTACGCAATTTCCCCAATTCACTACTGAATTCTTAGTCACTAGCAACAATCAACTCATACGTGAATTTATCAAAGAGCAAGGTGATATCGTCGTGAAGCCTTTAGACGGAATGGGCGGCAGCAGCATTTATCGCCTGAAAACTGACGATCCGAATATCAGTGTCATTCTTGAAACTATCACCAGTTTTGGCCAGCAAACCATCATGGCACAGCGTTACCTACCAGCAATTAAACAAGGTGATAAACGTATATTAGTTATTGATGGTGAACCGCTTCCATATGCCCTTGCACGCATCCCTCAAATGGGTGAAACACGCGGCAATCTGGCTGCTGGCGGCACTGGTATAGCGCAACTTTTAAGTGAGCGAGATTATGAAATCGCTAGCACAGCTGGTAAAAAACTAAAAGAACAGGGCCTATTTTTAGTCGGCCTTGATGTTATTGGTGATCATCTTACTGAAGTGAATGTCACAAGCCCGACTTGCATGGTTGAGATTGCTATACAGACAGATTGCAAACCAGCTGAAGTATTTATAAATGCGCTTAATGCGACTTGCGCAAACAGTAGCATTACATAAGTTACATCAACTTAGTCTGTATGAAATACATACATCCCAACAGTGCAGATGGTTTATCTAAAAAGCACAAAGTCATATTCATCACAATTGGCCTTTCTCTATTACTGCATATTATTTTAGTAGTAAAAACTGGATTGCCATTTAACTTGTATCAATCAGTACGAAATGAGCCGATACAAGTAAAAATTGTTAATGGTTCTTCCAACAGCTCAGTTAATGAGAGTATTTACCCAAAAAACGTACTGGAAGAGAAACTAGACTCCACTCTGCCCGAAAAATTATTAAAGCGGCAAACTACAATTCCACAAATCAAAACTAGCAATCAAGCGATTGCAGAGCCTAGCGTCGCCATTCCAGAATCAAGCCAGCCTGAAAAAATTACAGATGATAAACAGATACAAACTTTTATAGATGAGAATCAGCTCATTCCAGCTAATGAAGTGAATATAAATTTAATTGTTGTTTCTGTAAATGACGGGAAAATACTAGGGCAGGCACAACAACATTTTACTTCTGATGGCAGAGACTCCTATAAGTTAATGTTCACCAGTAATTCAATTGATGAAAATAACCCTAGTGAACCTGAACATTCAAATGATTATTGGAGTTATGAAATCAACGGCAGAGTATTTGGTAATCAATTAAGTCCGTCGCTTTATGCCGTTAGAGGAGTCTTGGCTGAGCGGTTGTTCTTTCTGAGTCGTGAAACAAATAACGAAATCCCTGTCACTGAAACACCTACTAGCGGTAGCATGCCCGACGGCATACTAGATAGACAAAGTCTGATTTATTACTTCATGTTTAGACCACCCAAAGACTTTGACACTCAGCTATCTTTGAGTGATGGTGCAAAAAATAGCACTTACAAAGTACATGTCGCAGGGATAGAGTTAGTAAATTCAGATTATTTTGGCAAGATTCGGGTAGTACATATGTTGATGTCTAATCTCGACAGCCATGAGTCTATAGAGCTATGGTTAGCGCCTACATTAAAGCATCTACCAATAAAAGTGCGCTACACAAGTGGGCAAGGTATTATTACTGATTTAGTAGCTTCTTTAATAACTATCAAATAAATTCTGATAAATGAGGTGAGTATCTACTGCTAATATTTAGCCATACTCACCTCACTCTGATTATTGATTAATCAACTCGCGCCATAGTGTACGACGCGTATCACCTGGTGTTGGGTTAGGTGGTACAGGTTTACTGCTTGGAGCACCAGTTCCGCTGCCTACTGAAATTGCCACTCCTTGGCCATTTACATTAGCAATCGCAGGACTTGAGTACAACTGATTACCCAAACTTATACCAATAACTCCCGTTGTAGAACTAGAGGCTGGGCCGCCAGTTCTATAGTCAAGATAATATTGATAACTAGAGCCACCTAAAGTACAAACTCTAGATTCAGGTACGTTTGTATTGAAAATCAGCAGTCCAAAACCTAGCACCAGATCAGTGTTTGCACGCTCGCCTACAGCTGAAGTTGCTAGGCCAGTAGTACCGCTCAATGGCAGTAAATCTAAGTACCAGCCACCGTTAGTAGCGAAACTGACTGAATAGTTTGTACTGGTTCTTACTGAATCACCTGCAACACAAATCAAGCTTGAACTGCCTGAAGGGCAAGTGGTAGTGGTTTGTGTTTGCTGAACAAAACCACCAGCTGCACGTGGATTTGCATAAATTGCAGCGCTTGCAGTTCCAGTCGTAAACAATGGATCTTTAATCGCATAGATAGATTGCACGCTCTTATTATCTACGTCAGAGTTTGCTAAATAAACACCAGTACCGACATACACAACAACATTACCATCAACCAAGCCAACTTGTGGTTTTGTAGTAATAGGCTGAGGATTTCCAGATGATGTCGATGAGTCAGATAGTTTGGCCAACAGTTGCGCATCGTATCCACTAACTCCTATGTTGTCATTGATATCAAAACGCCATAGATTTCCATATAAATCTCCACCGTAAACGGCCTTGATTGTACTATCGGCGATTGGATTCACAACCTGCGCAGCAATTTTTGCCAAACCTGAAGGCGATGAAGTAGTACCTATACCAGTTGGAATAGATCTAATCAACGCACCAGTGTTGGCATTCAGCACATAGAGTCTACCTTGACCATCACCACCTGTACCATCGTCATTGGGTACATTGTTATAGCCAGAGGTAAACAATACCACCCATGTTCCATCAGTCAGTTTTCCAATCTGCGGATTGCCGTAGGTGTAGCCCAGATTACTATCAGTGTATTCCCATAACGCTTTCGGATTAGCTGGGTCTGTAATATCAATTGCATAATAAGCGCGACCACCTCGTGCCAAGCCACCTACGAGAATGGTCTTCCATACCGCCGATGATGTTCCGCAGGAAGATGCGCAGATGTCAGCAACTTCTTGAATGCCATCAATATAATATCGATGATTATTCGAGTAGTTCTTATCTGCCAAGTGATAAAGATTAGGTAATATGGTTCTTGGTATATAAGCCCAAAGCTCTTGGCCGCCATCCACCCCTGCAGTTACGTCTGCGGCTTGCGCAGCTATGGATGCAGTTACATTTGCTGGCGTATTATTGGCAGCAGCAGCAACTGCTGCTGCTTCAGCAGTTGCCGAACCTTTTGCCCTGAATGCATGCAGCATTCCATCATTAGCACCGGCATAAACAACGGCAAGACGACTGGAGTTCGATGTCGCAAATGCGCTATACCCACCATCAGCGTATGAACTTGTTGGTTTGCTTACGTAAACACTTTGTGAATTTACGATATCGCCGAGAATATGTGCTCTTTCACGGAAATATTTGGTGTTATCTGTCCGAGGACCTTCATTGGTGCGGTCACCACGTAAATAATTCACCAAGTTTGCGCCCTGAGCAGAAGCTTGATCTGCTGATGTCAAACAAATGGCTGGTGAAGTGCACAGATACTGAGACAACCCAATACTTGCCGTAGAAATGTTTGGTGTAATAAATGCAGCATTAGTAGCAAAGTTAGCTGATGTGAACGGCTTTAAGTTGTTAGTAGCAGTGTTATCAAACGTATATATACTACGAGATGATGCTGTCTTATTATCAAGTTTAGCTTGCGCTAGCCAATCTGGCGTACCGCTAACCACACCTGTTGTAGTGTCGATTTGTTGACGCGTCAACTGACCATCCCAAGTGCCTGTGGTAAATGTTGTACTAAATATATAGTTATCGTTGACAGATATGTTTGGATTGCTGGTTGCAACACCCGTTGAAGAGCCACGAGCCGAATTAACTGCAGCAAGTGCCGTCGATATGCTATTAGCCAAACTTGTCGGGTCTGTGGCACTGAAATAAGAACCTCGACCGTTCACACCTGCATGCCATAAATCATCAATACCTGATTGATCATTTGTAATAGGTAGCGGCCAATTACATGCTGAACCCGTTTGCCAACCACATGTGCCAGCACTTGGCACAGCCGTCGTACCATTTAATACAGCCAAGTAATCAGGGCTACCACCTTGGTCTACGGATGAAGCATATTTAGAGGTGTATTGCATGTACCCGGATGCGCCCAAGCCCAAAGTGAATGTAGTCATATGCTGGGCAGGATTCAAATCAACCCCACTAGTTGGTACATTGTTGTATGGGCCATCAGGCGTTCCACATAATGTTTGACCTACTGTGGCGCTGCCAACAAGTGTTCCTGTACAGTTACCTAAAGCTACTGTTCGTAAATCTGTTTTGTAGTAGTACTCAGCAACGTCTGCCAAAGTATTGCTAGTACCACCTGTAGATGAACAGGTAATTGTTTGCCAAGAATTAGCTGCGCCAGGCGTTTGTTCTGTGCAGACATCAATTACATTTGTGGTGGTTGTGGGAGTGCAAGTAATTGTGACCCAGCTATTAGATGCAGAGGCCGTTTGTGGCGTGCAAGTTTGAACCGCAACGGGATTAGGTGCAATTAATGTAGTACATGTGGTCTGTACATAATTTGGGTTGCCGCTGTTACCTGGATTGCAAGTTTGTGTAGGTGTTGTAGTTGCGTAAGGTGCTACAGCTACACTCTGCTTACACTGCACGTTTTTACCTGTTGAATCATAATCAGTAGGTACAAAACTAGTGTCAGCGTTACCTATAGTAGTACATGAAGCCGCTGGCACAAAGTAGTTATTTGCAACAATTCCGCTTCTGGTTGTGCTACAAAGCACCGAAGTGGTCGCTGCGGTGCCACCAGTTGTAGTAGTTGCAGTTGTCAGGCTGTCTCTCGGGTGGTTATCAGTCGCTGCATTGCATAAAGCATTGACTGTGGTTGAAGAGTTATAGCTACAAGTAGTTTTTACATTGGTGTTGACATAACCAGATGTGCTGCTCACCGTTCCAGTTTGGGTATTCACACCATTTGTAGCACTAGGTGTACAAGAACTAACAGTGGTATTTGTTGTAGTTGGCGCACCTGCATAACTACCACCCGCACATGTTCTAGCTACTGTTACAGGGTAATTTGTGGGGCCTGTACTCGCAGTTACTGGTGTACATGTTCCAGAGTAAGTCTCAACCCCAGGCGCTGGTTCATATGCACAAGTGACCGGGTTTTGCAGCGTGAAATTGCTAGTACTGGTATAAGCTGCAGGGTCACTGCCTGCTGGTATGGCTGTGACAGTACAAGCGCTATAAGCTGTAGAACCAAGTATGTATTGGCAATTAACACCAGCTGTATATACCCCTGTTGTAGAGTTGTATGAAAAAGTAGATGGTGTGCATGAGGCAGAATTCGCCCATGGGGTAAATCCGCCTGGTGTACTACATGTGACGGTATTACCTGGAGTGCTTGAAGCTGTACAAGTAGCAATATTGTTGTTCGGCGTAGTTAATGTTGAACATTGTACTGCTGGCCCAGAGAAAGTAGTTCCTAAGCCTGTAGTTGAATTTACAACATTGGTATCCACTGTTTTTGGAGTATCAGTACAAGCAGTAGCATTTGCTGGTGTAGAAAAATTGGTGTCATAACCACAAGTGACTTGGGTACGTATAACAGCGCCATCACTATTGGTGGCGGGATTTGCATCAACTCGCTGGCAACTGCTTACAACAGTTGGTCCTGAAGTTACAGTGCCTGGATTAGTACACGCTGTAATTGCAGACACAGTATAATTAGGGCCAGCACTGCCTAGCTTAACCGTGCAACTCGCTACTGACTGCACTCCCGTAGAACTACCGTTATAGGCGCAACGCAAATCCGTTGAGTTATAAGTTGCTCCTACAGCCACTGAAGTCTGTTCTGAACTGGTGCAACTAGTGGCATCAGTTTTGGTTCCAGTAGCATAGGTACAATTAGTTTTATCTCCAGTAAACGTAACTCCGTTATCTGGTATGGCAATGGCGCATGTTGATGCATTAGTTTGTGTGCCTGGACTACCATATTGACAGTTAGTTTTCGTAAGATTAGACCAAACAGTCCCATTATTATTGTTAGGGTTTGATGGCATGTTCTTAACACAACTAGTTACTGGGGTAGAGCTACTGTTTGTGACAGTAGTGCCGCCATCGTAATAGCATTCAACTTTTGATTTGTTAGTGGCTGTTGAAATAGTGCAGTTTCCTGATGTCACTGCACTTACAGTGCTGTCTGAACTACCAACAGTACCAGCTGCGCATTTAACAGCTGGCCCTGTGACTGTAGTTCCTGTTGGAATAGAAGTGCCTGCAGCCTCATATCCATTAACGGTAGTGGCCGTACATACTCCGCCAGACGCATTAGTAAATGTGCCCGAATAGCCAGTATATTGGCACGTGGTCTCGGTTGTTTCGCTTGACCCTACGGTAGTAGCAACAGTGCAGCTTGTTGCGGTCTGAAATTGTGTATCGGATTTCCAGCTCTCACTCCCGTTATCTTTTACTCTTACACGCTTTTGTAATCCGCTGGTATCAGATTTGATTGCAGTTACTCTGGTATATAACTGGTATGTAATCTTCTGGAGTGGTGAAGTACTTGTTTTTACCTGCAAAGTGGTCTTTGCCAGTTGTGTAGTATTGGCTGTTGGTTGATAAGTAGTTTTGTAAAGCTGTGCCGTTGCTTTTTGCAACTGGGCAGTACTTCCGTTTAATACGGTGTACTGCCTTTGCAATTGCCAAGTACTTTTAATTAATCTACGTTCGTTCACTTGAAATGGATAAGTCACAGTAGTTACGTCACGCTGATTAAGGTCTTCTGTGGTCTTTCTCTGCTGCCAAGTACTGCTGTAGGTAACTGCTGTTTGACTACCTACTTGACTTGTCGTTTGCTTGGTTTGTGTGGTGGTCTGCTGTTGTGATGAACCATCGTAATAAGGGCGAGGTTCAAGACCGTCTTGCTGACCTATATCGGTTGTTCCATCAACTTGCTTTGGTGTGCCAGCCTCGTTCCAATAACCATCCGTTGATAAAATGGTGAAATTCTGCTGACATGAGTACTGTATAGGATCGGTGACACTAGCACCGTTTAAGGTGGACAGCTTACCTGCGTACAAGCGACCCGCATTGGACAATGCGATACGTAACGGAGTTTGACCGCTAGGCGTTGCTTTAAAAAAACGCGTGTACCAAGCATATTTTTGAGCGGTAGTGAAGGTACTTATATCAACATAATCGTTACCTGTACCGTTAACTCCACTACCATTGTTGATACTGAAGTAACCTACGCGATATTGGTCATCAATCGTTGAGAATGCCGTACTCACTGATGTTTTCATCGCTTGCATACGAGTGTGATAGTAGGCCCACCAATTTGCGTAATTGGTCATTTCCTCAGCATAAGTACAGGTAGTACCAGCACAATCAATTCGGTTAGGTGATTTAGCACTAGTCCCTGGATAAGCATAACTAGTAGTTGTGGGGGTAATTACCGTGGTAGAAACGCTGCCATTTGTTTGCTTGAAATCAGTGACACTCGCAGTCACTACACTTCCTGTTGCCCTTGTTACCACTGGCGTGGCAGTAGTGGAAGAGCCTGATGGTGCGTATATAGTAACAGTATTGTAAGTATCGTTTTTAGCTGTATACCCAGCCACATTGCATGCTCCAACCGCTACAAGACTACATGCATTAATACCATCTGTAATCTGAGTCAAAATACCACCCAGTGCAAAACTACTAGAACTAATAACCGCCGTGTTGCTTACAGGCGCATTAAGAATTTGAGCCAACACTGCAGAGCTTGGTAGCGTACCTACAGTAATTGTATCTACTTTAATAAACCCTGTACCTGATAGAGTAATTGTGGCGACTGGCACAGGGCTTGGAGTGCGTGGATACATGTATTTAGTGATGCTGCTGGTGTAGTTAGCCAAGGTAGCGCCAATTTGTGCTGACTGACAATTACCATTCGACTGGGCAATCGTGCCGTGGGCTGCAACCATACTATTACACCAGCGCAGTTTAGCTGGATAGGTATAAATACCTGTGGGCACAGATGATTCAACGCAAGTTCTTAATTGTGGACCAGAGCAATACTCGCCAGCGATAGTGGTATAAAAGTAAGCTTTAGTGGTCAGATTGCTGGTATAGGTTGATTGCACACCATAACCATCGTCTTTGACTGCTGTCCATGCCGAAGTACTTGCTGAGTTCTGGATTGGATATGTAGTCGTGTCTACACTGCCAGTAGATGTGTACATCACAGGTGGCGTATAGTAGGTAGCTGCGTTATATGCAACTCCATTATAAGCAGCGTTTTTAAACAGGTAATCTGGGGATAACGATGGTTTTGCCCAATCAGGCAGAGAGTCATCTTGCATACTACCTGAGTCATCTAGTACGAACATGATGTTAGGTAAAGCACTAATTGAGGTTGCTGACACAGTGATCGGGGAAGTAGCAAGATCAGTAATCGCAGCATTCCCTTTACTCATCAATAATGTGAGTAACAACAAGCCGCTACCAATGTTCTTTAAAGTATTCTTAGTCATCATGATGCGTCTCCCTGATGTGCCTTACATTGCAACAATAGTTTGTGTATAGCTAATCGTGTTGCGGGGCCCAGTAATTTGGCTGGTAATTCTGTAGTAACGTTGTTTTAGCGGGTCTGGACATTTTTGATTTGCCGTTTGACTACAATTGCCTGCAGCGATAACTGCTGGAGCAGCACACCCAGCAGCTGGGCTATTTGGATCCATAGCTACATTCTCAACCGTACATAACCTATGAATCACATACCTGACTGTATTGCCTGCAGCATCTGCCCCTAAAGACTGAGCAGTGAGTCCAGCAGCCAAGTCAGTCCACGAATAACCTATAGTTGGATCCCAAGTAGCTGAGTAGCCATGTGCAGCGTCACTTACCCGCAATATAGTGCCGTTGTTTTTAGTCTGTAGCCAAGTGATGGCTGTTTCCGAACCCATATCACCTGAATTAGTGGCTGATTGCTGAAATGCCAGATTACCTGCAATGATATTGCTGGTATCAACTGAACGTACTAATGCAATGGCTGCCAATGTCATGGCCACCAATACAATCAATGCAATTAAAAGGACAACGCCTTTTTGGTTTGCCAAGATAGGTGAATAATTTTGCATATTTTTAACCTAAATCTATACAAAAATGAACGATAACTAGCATTGGGTTGCTGCTGCTTTCAGTACTGAAGTAATATTGCGCAGCGGCACTACCGTTTGAAAGACTTTATAACGGTAATTTTGCCAACTGAACCCCGTGGGAATAATACTAGTGGGGATACTAGACAGCTGGATTTGAGTTGAAACATTCGCTGGCGGAAGCGCTGCAGCTACACTGGCCGACTGACCTCTCCAAGTGACTGTATTGCTAGTAGCGGTATTAGTGACCAATGTCTTTTCAGGTTGTGAGCTACGCGACACCAATACAAACTGAATGGAAGAAATTTTTAGCCAGTCACAATTATTTTTAGTGCCAGCAATCTCAGTTGCAGGCGTGGTTTGATCATAAATATCAACCACACCATCTATAGGCGTGTTGGTATCTCGCCCATATTGGGCACGCAAGCTGACAATATTATCTGATAGTGGTACCCAGATTGAGGCATCTGTCAGCCCTGCAGTCGCTGAGCAATCGTTCACAAAATAATCACACGCCATGAGCCTGCCGCTTCTAATTGCGTAAGCCATTATTCTCGGGCTTGCGCCTAAGTTATATAAACTGCCAGTGACCACACTTGCAACCCCTGTTGGCACTTGAACATTCACTTTAGGGAGTGTGACTGTTGCTTTTTCTATGGTCAAACTACATGGGCTGGGGCGAGTTAATGGCTCAGCAATGACGTAATCGCCCGTGCTAAACGATGTAGGTGTCGCTACCCCATATTGTTGAGTGGTGAGTTGAGCATTGATGATATCGCCTTCGGATGCTCCATTGCCATTACCATAATAAACAAGCAATCTGTCAGTGTCAGCATCGCCAGCAGGAATAATGGCAGTGCTTGGGTTAATCGTCACTGGTGCAAGCGGCAAAGTTTTAGCAGAAGTGCCTGCTGGCAAAGTTGCTGTGCAACCTATCAAATTGGGGGCATTGAAGCCCCAGCCGCTCTGGCGTATATCACGCTGAATACCATATAAGGCAATAGCTCCATTATTCTGGGCATCTGCACCACCAGTCGTACTGCGCTTTTGGCCTTCAAATAGCGCAAATACCTGCATAATGACAATTACCCCCAACAGGCCTATCACCATAGCCACCATAACTTCTACAAGCGTAAAACCTGAGCTTGTTTTGCTAGCAGCCAGCATTCTCTTAGAGCATCTGCTATACGGGCTCAGATAGTCATCTGTTCTTTCAGTTTTTTTTTGTTTTAATAAATTCATCATTTAGCTATACCACCTGAAAAACAACACTGTATAGATGGGGTGGGTCCGTTGATAACTGCTTGGGCGTGCGCCACCGCACAACTATCTGCACCGTACTGATGATAGTAAAACCGTTAACTGTTACAGGAGTTACTGTCACTATAGGTGGCACATCAGCTACACCTGGCAAAACATTAGCTACTTCTGCCGACCATAAAGTATATGGACAAGCAGTGCAATCACTCTGGAAATTGGCTTGTAATGTTGCTGGTGTTTTATTACTAACCCACATTTGGCCTATCAATTGATTTGCTAATAAACTAGCATCAGAGCGATTTTTAGCATCGGTAGTAGCACTGATAGAAGCTGCCTGCAAACCAACAACAGCCAAGATACCAACGGAAAATATCAAGATACCGATTAAAGCCTCAAGTAGCATCACGCCAGACTGTTGTTTGCGTATCATCATTAACACCCTTGTGGATCAGAAGAGCTGAGTACTGGATCACACATACGTATATTGCCACCTGTACTGACGACTACATTCATACAACGTATTCCATTGCTAGTGCCAGTACTGCAGCTACCACCCGTTGGATTGGTGATTCCAATAGTGACAGGTACTGTAGGATTGGGCGTTGTCACGCCAGTAGTTACCGTACCACTAGCTTGACGCCCTAAGCCATTAAAAAATATAGCTGCCTGAGCAGGTGAAGATACAACTGCATTTGGTGAACCCTCCCTGTTTGAACGAGCCTGTATAACACCAGTAGTAGAAGTTTCATTAGCAAACGTAGCACATGCACTAGTAGGGTCAGCCAAACTGACCACCCAATTAGCACCAGTAGTGGATATCGTGCAACTAGCATCTATGCTTGTAGTTAATTGGAAGCGAACGTTAACATTTCGTCTTACAGCCTCAGCACGCGCCAACTGCAAACCATTTTGAATAGACTCAGCAGCGCCGCGTACTTGTGCGCTTTGCACCCAAAGACGTAAAGAGGGTATGCCCGCAGCAATTAATATGCCTAAAACTGCTAAGGCAATAGCAATTTCAATGAGAGAGAATCCTTTTGAATGTACACTCATATGACTAGCAAGCCCCACCAGTTCTTAAAATCCAACAAGTAGTACTAGTGGCTCTCCATGATGCTTTGGCTGGAGACGCAATAGTAGATGCTTTCACATTTAATTCATTGATGGAGTATGAAAAGCCAGCCATAGAGCCAGTACCAGTAGCAGTAACTGTAAAAGTGGTAGCAGCCACTGCTGAGCAGGCGAAAGTAAAATATTGGCTTGGAGTTGCCGTAGCACAACCTGGCGAAGCACTGGCATAGAGATGGTTATCCTGATAATACTGCTCCATCTGTACACGCCTAGTTGATAGCTCTGAAGTAGCATCTGCGATTTTTGCGCGAATGACATAATCTTGGTAAGAAGGCAATGCGATGGCAGAGAGAATACCGATAATTGCCACTACAATTAATAGCTCAATGAGTGTAAATCCGCTCACTTCAGAATGGCATGTAAATTCGGCTTCAAAAATCTGGGTAGAGTTTGAATCCTTCAAAATATTTTGCTTATCAATTGTAGTAATCATCTTTAAACCTTTTTTCCTAAAATATATAGTGCCAAGATCATAAAACAAAGTCGAACTGTATCCGACAATCGGTAAATATCCGAGTATAAAGGGTAATCCAGCATTATTATCAGGCTGTAAATTGGCTTTATGCTAAAATTATTTAAATATTAAAGTTTTGAGTTAGTGAGAATAATGGTGAGGCTTTTAAATCTATCGGTAGTTGTTTACGCATGCTTGCTAAGCCTTGTTTTATCAGCATGCGGTACTAAAGGTCCGCTTTACATCCCTGAGAAAAAATATCCACAAGCTGCAGGTCAAGACCATCAGCCGCAGACTGAAAAAGCCCGCCCGACCCAACCATAATCCAATCAGCATGAACTCATTTACCCTGAAAAATGGCGAACTGCACGCCGAAGATATAGCATTGAGTGCGTTAGCTGCCGAGTTTTCCACGCCTTGTTATGTGTATTCAAAAGCAGCGCTTGAATCTACTTATGAACGCTTTAAAGCAGGCTTTGCGGCAACTGATCATTTGATTTGTTTTGCAGTTAAAGCCAATCCCAATATCGGCATACTTAATTTATTTGCGCGACTTGGTGCTGGCTTTGACATTGTCTCTGGTGGCGAGCTTGCACGCGTGTTGGCGGCTGGCGGTGACCCTGCAAAAATCGTATTTTCTGGGGTTGGTAAAACTGAGACTGAAATGCGGGCGGCACTTGAAGCTGGTATTTTCTGTTTTAATGTAGAGTCTGATGCAGAGCTTGAGCGCTTGAACAGAGTTGCCGCCAGCCTAAATAAAATTGCACCAGTATCATTGCGTGTAAACCCGAATGTGGATGCCAAAACCCACCCGTACATTTCCACTGGTTTAAAGAATAATAAATTCGGTGTGGCCTATGAAAGTGCGTTCGCGCTTTATCAGCATGCAACACAGTTACCCAACATCGAAGTACATGGAGTTGATTGTCACATCGGGTCCCAGTTGACTGAGCTTTCGCCTTTTCTTGATGCGTTTGATCGTGTACTCGCGCTGGTTGATCAACTCACCGAAGCGGGTATTCACGTTAAGCATATAGATGCAGGCGGTGGTATTGGTATCTGTTATGACGATGAAACGCCTCCTGATTTTCCAGTGTACGCAAAAGCTATGCTGGAAAAACTGGGGAATCGCAAAGTAAAGCTGGTGTTTGAACCAGGCCGCGCACTGGTAGGCAATGCAGGCTTATTGCTCACCAAAGTGGAATACCTGAAAGAAACGGAAGCCAAGAATTTTGCGATTGTAGATGCGGCGATGAATGACTTAATGCGCCCTGCTTTGTATGACGCTTATCACAATATTGTTGCCGTCAAACCTAAAGAGACTGAGGGCAAGGTCTATGAAATCGTCGGCCCAGTTTGTGAAAGTGGTGACTTTTTAGGGCATGACCGTACGCTCAGTTTGGTAGAAGGCGACTTGCTTGCGATTATGTCGGCAGGTGCTTATGGCATGAGCATGAGCTCAAACTACAATACCAGACCACGCGCGGCTGAGGTGATGGTCGATGGTGACAAGTGTTATCTGATTCGCTCGCGTGAAACTGTTGCAGAGTTGTTTGCTTTGGAAAAACTTATTCCTTAGCTTTGAAATAGCAGACAATAAAAAACCGCAGCTTGATAACTGCGGTTTTTTATTGTCAAAAGTGCGAGCCAAAAATATCTTAGTCAAAAATCACTGTCTTGTTCGCATACAGCAATATGCGGTTTTCAATATGCCAGCGCACTGCCCTTGATAACACTATCCGCTCCAAATCGCGCCCTTTTTGAATCAAGTCTTCGACCTGATCACGATGCGATATACGGTCAATATCCTGTTCGATAATTGGGCCTTCATCCAATACTTCTGTCACATAATGACTAGTCGCACCAATCAGCTTCACACCACGCTCGAACGCCCGATGGTAAGGCCGTGCACCTATGAATGCTGGCAGGAATGAATGGTGAATATTGATGATGCGTTCAGGGTAACGTTTAACGAATTCGGGCGACAGAATCTGCATATAGCGAGCTAGCACAATGAGATCAATATCAAGGCTATCAAACAAGGCAAACTGCGCTGCTTCAGCTTCAGCTTTTTGGTCTTTTTTCACTTCGATATAATGAAAAGGAATGCCATAGAAATTGGCCAAGCGTTCAGTGTCGCGGTGATTACTAATGATGAGCGGGATATCACATGCCAACTCCCCACTTTGATGGCGATGTAACAAATCTGCCAGACAGTGGTCATATTGCGAAACCATAATGGCTAAACGCGGGCGTTTTTGACTGAGCTTGAGTTGCCAAGTCATATCAAAGCGGGTTGCTATGTCGGCAAAGCGCCCCGCAAAATTATCTGGCTGTATGGCTGAGCCATTCAAGTCCCACTCAACACGCATGAGAAAAAGATTGTTTTCTGCATCTTGATGCTGGTCCGCATGCAAAATATTGGCGCCATTGCGATAGAGAAAATCCGCGATGCCTGCCACAATGCCTTTTTGGTCTGGGCAGGTCACAAGTAAGGTTGCAGTGTTTTTAGTCATGATGCTTCATTTATTTTCAAAGTCTTGATGATAAAAATCTGGATTATGAAAGCTGGAATTTCTGCTTAAGGCCTCATTATAGCAACATTAAGCCGCACGACAGTCATATCGGAAGTGCAAGAGTACGGCGGTTGTGGTATCTTTTAGTAGCTCATTCTTAACCCTGTATCGCTTATAAATATGGCTTAAAAGCTATATCGTCACACGTGAAAAAACAACTACCTTACTTTTTGCTGGTCTTTTTACTACCTGTCATTGCCGTGCTTTGGTGGTGGGGTCTATTTTCTAGCGCTACATTGCAAGTGAGTAGCGAGGGCGATTACCGTTACGCTTACCTTGATGCGCAGGGTGTCTATTCGAAGCTGGTCAAAAAACAGGATGAAGTGTTGTTTGAACTTAAAAAACAAAATATCACGCCAGGGGCTGAAGTGACGTTATTGATGTCAGACCCAAGAATTACGCCGCACGATGACTTGATGGCACAAGCTGGGTTTATGATAGCCAAGGATGCAAACCCTTTACCGCCACTTAAGGTCAATACAATAGCTAAGCGTGAAGTAGTCGTAGCTGAAATTAAAGCGCACCCATTACTCGCTTATGGCAAGGTATATTCGGCTTTGCTGGACTACGCCAAACAGCATAATACCGGCTTGCATTTACCAACATTAGAGATTTATGAGCATAGTGTTTTGCGCGTAGAAATGCCGTTCGAGGAGCAACCGTTGCCTGATCAATTGCCAGCAACAAACCAAAATAAAACCGAAAGTTTAAACCCATGAACTTTATTGCGCTCATTGGTGCGCTTGCGCTGACTTATTATCGTCCACATCA
Organism: Methyloradius sp.; assembly: GCA_035460505.1. GTDB lineage: Bacteria > Pseudomonadota > Gammaproteobacteria > Burkholderiales > Methylophilaceae > Methyloradius. Next base: position 19,442 of record DATHWP010000015.1, read on the forward strand.
AAGACCAGACTGGCTGAAATCCGTATTCCTGCCTTATGCACATTTACTTGAGCGTAACTTCAATGGTGGCAAACGCCGGCATGGCTTGATTGCATGGTTGGTTGGCGTATTTCTGCCCGTATTAATTGTTGGGTTTGCCTACTTTGTATTACTAGAAATTAATGCCTTACTTGGTATTTTATTTGGCGTTGTTTCGCTGTATTTAATTTTACGCTTCAGCCATTTTAGTCAACGTGCCGAAAAAATTTCTAATGCCTTGCGTGACCGCAATATTGACCAAGCACGTGCACTACTACATCAGTGGGAAGGCGCAGAGTCGGCCAATTACACATCCGCTGAAGTCGCGCGCATCAGTATAGAAACCACTTTAAGGCGTGCACATCATGGTTTGTTTGGCCCTATTTTCTGGTTTGTATTGTTGGGGCCTGCTGGGGCTTTGCTTTATCGTCTTTCTCACATTCTGCAGCTCGAATGGCCACTAGAAAAAACCAACCCGTTTCACCAGTTTTCACACCAAGTATTTGAGTGGCTGGATTGGTTGCCCACCAGAGTAACAGCTGGCGGTTTTGCCGTAGTCGGCGATTTTGAAGATGCTGTTTATTGCTGGCGTACCCAAGCTGAAGCATGGAAAGATAAAGCCATCGGCATCATTCTCGCCAGTGGCGCGGGCGCACTGGGCGTGCGCTTGGGCGAACCACTCGCATTTAGGGGTGTGTTGGAATTTAGGCCTGAGCTTGGTTTAGGCGACGAGGCTGATGCAGATTATGTGCAAAGTGCAGTCGGCCTAGTGTGGCGTGTGTTGGTACTCATGGTAAGCCTGCTGTTGCTACTTACGTTTGCGCACTGGCTAGGAAATTAAAAGTTAGAAAATTAAAATGGCCAGTGATATAAACATTACCCTTGCTAACCCGCGTGGCTTCTGCGCAGGGGTTGATCGTGCAATTATTATTGTAGAACAAGCATTGGAGAAATTCGGTGCGCCTATCTATGTACGTCACGAAGTGGTCCATAACAAATTCGTTGTGGATGAACTGAAGCGCAAAGGCGCTGTGTTCATCGAAGAGTTAGACGAAGTGCCAACGGGCAACACTGTCATATTCAGTGCACACGGCGTTTCAAAAGATGTGCGCGCAGATGCTGAATCTCGTGGCTTACGCGTTTTTGATGCCACTTGCCCACTCGTGACTAAAGTACATGTTGAAGTAGCTAGAATGCTGGCTGCAGGCCGTGAAATCATCATGATTGGCCATAAAGGCCACCCTGAAGTTGAGGGCACCATGGGTCAAGTGCAAGCAAGCGATGGCAAGCCAAGTATGTACCTGGTTGAAACGCCTGACGATGTTGGGTCTTTAGAAGTGCGCGACCCTGCCAAGCTGGCTTATGTTACCCAAACAACGCTTTCAATAGATGATGCGGCCTCTATTGTGAGTGCGCTTAAAGAGAAGTTTCCTCAGATTAGCCCCCCACGAAGTGATTCAATTTGCTACGCCACCCAAAACCGACAAGATGCCGTTAAGGTCTTGGCAAAAGATTGTGATTTGGTCATTGTGGTCGGTTCGCCCAATAGCTCAAACTCTAACCGACTGCGCGAAGTAGCCCAAAACCAAGGCATAGAATCTTACATGGTGGATAACGCCACACATTTAGACCCTAGCTGGATCATAGGTAAAAAACGTATTGGCATATCGGCGGGCGCTTCTGCTCCTGAAGTATTGGTAAAAGAGGTGATTGCAAAATTGCAGTCGCTGACCAATGCTGAAGTTAATGAACTGCAAGGCGTGATTGAAAACGTAGTATTTCAATTACCGAGAAACCTTACTGCAGCTTAATCGCTGAGTAATGAAGACAATAAAAAATGGCGCTTCAAGCGCCATTTTTTATTGTCTTCAAGTTATATAACTATTTCTTCAAGTTATCCAAAGCCCAAGGTGTTTGTGGGTTCACAGCCAAGGTGAATAACCCACCCGCAATCGCCAGATACAACATCAATATCTCAAGCTGGAAACCCAGTATGTATGCAAGAAATAACGAGAACACACCCATCACATAAGCCGCTATTTTGGTTTTATAGCCAAAAAACAAGGCCAAACCACCGATAATTTGTATCAGGATAAACAACGGAGCGAATACGCCTGGCAAGTTGAGGTTCGCCAGTAACATCTGGTATTTGGTATATCCATCTGGGTCGCTAATAATAGACAACAACTTAATCACGACTGCGCCTAGAAAAATCTGGGAAAGCAAAATACGGCCAATAAAACTAATGAATTTATTCATAAGGACTCTCTTAATCAATCTGACTGTAACTGTAGGTTTAATTGCAACATCGGCATCATGCCCGTAAGCTAGGGATGCTGCAACAATTGCTTACATCTGCGTGCAAATCTGGAGGTTCAAATGCCTAAACGTAAATTAACCTATATTTTTTGTTGTCTGATATTCATAAGTGCTTGCTCGCCTGCTCCAGACAATACGCCTAAAATTGCTGAAGGCGCACGCAATGTATTAGATAAAGCTAAAACTGTGAATGCGACAGTGCAGCAAAACACTGAAGACACCAAAAAGAAGATTGATGCAGAATCAGAATAAATCCGAGCCAGCGTTCACGGTGCAGACAACTACATGGCAAGCCAGCCAAGATGCGCTGCAAGCTATTCGCGAACAAGTTTTTATTATTGAACAACTAGTACCTGTTGAGCTGGAGTGGGATGAACATGATGAATCAGCGATTCATCTATTGGCAATAGATTCAGCCACCAAGCCAATTGGTTGCGCACGCATATTAAAAGGTGGCAGCATAGGTCGCATGGCAGTATTAGAACAATGGCGTGGCTTGGGTGTTGGCAAGTCGCTATTATCCGCAGCGACGAATGTTTGCCGTAAGCATCAATACCCTGTTGCCAGCTTATCAGCACAAACCTACGCCATTGGCTTTTATGAGAAATCTGGCTTCACGGTCTGTAGTGAAGAATATATGGATGCAGGTATTCCACATCGCGATATGTCACTCAAGCTTGATATTTAGTCATTCACTAATTTAAATTTTTCGCGTTTGCTGATAGCCACTTGCTTCGGTAAAATACTTGGGTTATCTCTACACCTCCACTGAAAGAAACCACCCATGTCAAAAATCATTTTTAAAGCTGGCGAAGCCACTGTATATAGCGAAGGCAAAGACGTTACCGCTGCGATGCCAGAAATCCTGATCGGCACTGTTGATGGCCCGGTCGGCACTGCATTTGCCAACATGATGGCGCAATCCAAAGGCCACACAGCCATGTTTGCTGTGCGTGACATCAACCAACTGGTGCGCCCAGCCACCATGATGGTGCCTAAAGTCACTTTAAAGGGTAGCACCGATGTGGGCTTGTTTGGTGGCGTGGTACAAGCCGCTGTGGCCGATGGCATTGTCGATGCAGTGATCGAAGGCATCATCCCTAAAGATCTAGCGAATGACTTATGTATTGTCGCCTTATTGTGGATTGATCCAGGCTGTATTGAGCTGGAAAAAGCCGGTACCTTAGATAAAGCCGATATGTACAAAAATAACTATGAAGCCATCAAGCTGGCACTTAAACGTGCACTCAATGACGAACCAAGCATTGATGAGCTAATCGCAAATCGCCACAAAATCAAACATTGCATGTGGGACGAAAGCTGGGGCGAGATTTAATTCAGCAAAAGAAGTACTTAATAAATAATAAAAGCAGCCTAGGCTGCTTTTATTATTTCAAACTCTTCAAAATATTTCTCACTGGGGTTGGTAATGCAGCATCTATCGCATCTTCTATCGGTAACCAGATAATATTCGGCGCATTTACCTGCAATGGCTTGTGAAGAAGCTGTAAAGGCTGCGGCGTGATTTCAAGCTTGAAATGAGTAAAAGCATGGTTAACGAGAGGCAAAGGTTCTTCTGTTTCTGTCTGTAAACCAAATCGGCTGGCAGCAACTTCAACGGCAATCTCGTGCATACCAATTTCTGGCAGGCTCCATAAGCCGCCCCAAATGCCACTAGATGGTCGTTTTTCCAGCATCACTTCATTTCCATTTAGAAATAACAGCATGGTCGTCTGCTTTTGTGGGCTGACTTTGCGCGGTTTTGAAGCTGGTAACTCTTTGACGCGATTTTGTTGGTATGCGCCACAAGTTGAGTTAAGTGGGCATAGACCGCATTTTGGTTTTGATCTGGTGCATAGCGTAGCTCCCAAGTCCATCAGCCCTTGGGTGTAGGCCACCATGCCATGTTCCGGCAACAAGCCCTCGGCTAAAAGCCAGAGCTGCTTTTCCACCTTAGGCAGACCTGGCCAACCTTCTACCAAAAAATGACGTGCCAACACCCGCTTGACGTTGCCGTCTAAAATAGTCTGAGCCTGGTTAAACGCAAACGAAGCTATCGCTGCCGCTGTTGAACGACCAATGCCAGATAACTGCTGGATGACCTCAAAGTCTTGCGGGAATTTACCACCATGTTCCGTCACGATGGTTTGCGCAGCTTTATGTAGATTTCGCGCACGCGAGTAGTAGCCTAGCCCACTCCAGTATTGCAGTACGTCTTCTTGCGTTGCATCGGCAAGAGTAGCGATATCAGGAAAACGCTGCATGAATTTAGCGTAATAGCCAATCACAGCCGTGACTTGGGTCTGCTGCAACATGATTTCAGAGACCCAAATAGCATAAGGGTCATACGTATTCTGCCAAGGCAAATCATGGCGACCATGCACTTTTTGCCAAGCAATCAGGCGGGTTGCGAACTCACTCATATGCGCACAATTCTGAAATCAAAACCCAAGCAGCTTATTCAATTTTTTCTTGGCTTTCTCTTCAGGAGTCTCTGGTTTCTGCTCAGGCTGAGGTGCAGTTGGGGTAGCCGTATTCGCTGGCTTTGTGTCGCCAATGGGGGCGGCATCCTGCTTCTTGTTACCACCCAATAGTGATTTCAACGCATCCTGTTTGTTACCGCCCACCAGACTTTTAAGTGCTTCGCCTTGGCTACCGCCTACTTTATCCAGCAGTTTTTTCTGCGCAAGGGCAGTGGCAAGCGAGGCAAAATCTATCTTGTACTCTGGCTTAGCGAACGTACCTGAGAGTTTGACTGGCACAGTCAGTCCGTTCAAATCATCCAGATCCTTACCGCCCTGGCCTTTGAGTGAATTAACAATAGTGGGCTTGGCAGTGTAATTAAGAGTTTCGTTGGCGATATCGATGTCGCCATTGCCGGTAATGCGAAATAGCGGCGCCTTCATACTCAAGTCTTCATTGTGTGCCACGCCGTTTTTAATATTGAAGCTGGCGACCATTTCGCTAAAGTCGGTTTTCTGGGTTTTGTCGCCAGCTATCTTGGTTTCAGACTTGAAAGCGCTCAGCTTGTCTTTTACGCCACGTATCGTCCCCGCGATATCGATGCCTTTGACCGCGCCGTCAGCCAGATTGACTGACGCGCTACCGTTGAGCGACTTTTTTAGCGCACCTACTGTTGCACCTTGTGTTATCACATCAAGATTTAACGTGCCCTTTCCGCTCAACATATCGTTATTAATCGCGTCAGTGAGTAGCGGGCCAACGGCAATGCCTGTCATGCTTTGTTTGACTGAAATCACAGGCGTGCTGCGCGCATCCACCTTGAGCGAGCCATTCATGCTGCCCTCATAAAGTTGCGCGGAAAACGGCGCTAACTGTGCCACGCCATCATCCGCCTGCAGCTTGATGCGCACGTTGGTAGATTTCACATTAGCAAGCTTGAGCCAGCCTATGCGCAACTCACCATTGGCGTTAATGTGCTTGAGGGCACTTAAATCGATAGGCGCATCTGGATTAGGTTTTGCAGCAGCAGGCTTGCTTTCAGATTTGGTGATGTACTTATCAGCATCCAGCTTATCAATATCCAGATCAAAATGATAAATCGGTTGGGCAAAGTGATTCATCGCCACATTGCCGCTTACCTTGGTCTGGTCGAAATTCAGCTTAAGGCCACTGCTGATTTGCTCTTGCTTGATATCAGCATGCGCATTCAGTAAAAAATCAGCTTGAATACCGCCATTGGGGAACGTGGCATCTTTCATCTGCAATTGGCCTGCAAGCTTAGGCAAATCAAAAATCAGTCTTTCTAGATTTCCCGTAAATGGCGACGAGAACTTACCCGTGATTTCACGCGCGCCCTGTTTAGCTGAAAGATCCCCACTGATACTGCTGCTCTCCACGGCAGTTGGTGAGCCTGTAACATCAGCCAATAGCAACGTGGCTTTTAAAGTATCACTACCTTTTTCTTGCGCAAGGGTGACTTGCGCACTTTTACCGCTGACTGTGTTGTTTTCTATTTTTAGGCCAGGCATGGCAAGTTCCGCATTGATAGACGCACCATCAAGATTGCCTTTAGCCGCCAACTTCAAACCTTCTACCAGCAACTCCATGTTCTCTAGTTTGGCATCAATATCACCAGCTAGGGTGATTTCAGTCTTGGTCAAGGTTGCCAGATCACCTGCTAGTTTTGCAGCTAATCCCTTAGCCACAAAGTGCTTGTTATCTGGGTCAGCCATGACATTGCCTTTGATATTGGCATCAAGTTTTATATTCGGCTTGCTGGCCTCTAATGTGAAGTCAGTTGCCAGATCAAAGGGCGTTGCGAGCGCAACATGGCCTGTGGTCAGGTTCAGATTACTGATGCTGTATTTTGCATCGGCCTGCTGGTCGTCAAAATTAAGCGCAGATTTGCTGATTTTCACGCCATCAATATCAAACTTGATCTGCTGTGAATCTTCTTCATCCTTGCTTATCAGGTCATCGAAATTGGTCGTACCGTCCTTGTAACGAATGATATTGGCCTGTGCGCCGTCGACATAAATGGTATCCACCACCAGCTCTTTTTTCAGTAAGGGCAACAACGCCAGCGAGACTTTCACGCCTTCAATCGAGGCAAATATCGCTTCACTTTGATGTTCTGAGATAGAAAGTTTGCCCAGATTAGCACCTATCTTGGGCCAGAAGGCAAGCTTGATATCACCATCCAGATGCAAGGTGCGCTGCTTTTTATCTTGTACCAGCTTGATAATCAGCGGCTTGTAATCGTTGGGGTTGAACGTTGCTGCGATATAGCCTGCAAATAGAATGACGAGTAGTAGCAAGCCTGCAAGGGTGAATAGCGTGTACTTAAATGCTTTGTTCATGTTGCGCTCCTCAAATTCGACCGACTCTTAATTCTAAGCCGCAGTTTGCGCTTTTATGAAAGCCAGCGCATGACCGCAGCAGAGCCCCAATACCAGGCAGCAAAGGCAAATGCTGCGAAATAAACAGTGGTAAACACCAGCCAGAAGAAACTAATAAATACCATCAAACCATCATCTTCAAACTGGCTAATACAGTAAAAAAGAATCGCGAAGCCTGGCAATACATTATTGAATGGCAGTATGAGAAAAGGTATTGCCATCAATCCGCCTGCACTGATCAAAATGAAGGCGCCGATTTTTTTGCCTCGCTCACCTTCGACTAAAAAAGGGAAGCGTGGACGAGTAAACCGCGTACAAAACCAGACGAGTTTGATGCAAACCTTGGCTAAAATTCGCCAGGTTTTTTCACTCATGGCGATTTTATTGATCTGCTGCGGCAACACGGGAGACTCATTGCCACGCCACATTTGCCAACCCAGAATCGCGAAGGTAAATCCACCAATCACCGTCAGCGGCCCCAGTGGAACAGGCTGCATAAAGGGCAAGACCAGTATCAAGGCAATCAGCGTGTAAGCTGTTTTATCCAGCGTATCTAGCGCCTCGCCCAGTGTGAGCGGCTGTGTTTTTGATTGCTCGGCAAAGCCATCAAGAATGGCCACTATATTTTTATAAGTGGTCAAATTTTCCGCCCGTCAATAAACAATCGTTAATACAAATAGTAAGCAAGTACGACGATGCCAAACCCAATGCGGTACCAGGCGAAAGCTTTGAAATCATGCTGGGCCACGTATCGAATCAGCACACGGATGGCAATCAATGCACTGACAAATGCCGTGATGAAACCCACAGCGAATATGCCAATATCGTCCTTAGATAACAGGCCGCCGCTTTTATAAACATCTAATATAGTGGCGGCAACCATGATGGGCACTGCTAAAAAGAATGAAAACTCAGTGGCTGTTTTGCGCGACAACCCAAACAGCAAGCCACCCATGATAGTTGCGCCTGAACGAGACACACCAGGGAATAGCGCCAAACATTGGGCAAAGCCCACTTTAAGTGCGTGCTTCCAGTCCATGTCGTCAACGCTTTGTGTATCTGCGACTGGCAGGCGTTTTTCAATGAAGAGAATCGCGATACCACCAGTAATCAAGGCAATAGCGACTGTAATCGGCGAAAACAGGTACTCTTTAATCGCGTGATGAAAGGCCAAGCCAAAAACAGCCGCAGGCATAAAAGCAATCAGCAGGTTCACAACCAAACGCTGCGAGGCTTGTTCTTTAGTCAGGCTGAATAACACATGGCTGAATTTTTCGCGATATTGCCAGCACACCGCGAGTATCGCACCGAGCTGGATGACGATCTCAAATACCTTGCCGCGCTCATCGTTAAAATTGAGTAAATCGCCTGCAATAATCAGGTGGCCTGTGCTACTGACGGGGATGAATTCTGTTGCGCCTTCTACTAGGCCGAGAATGAATGCTTTAAACAGGATGAGGATTTCCATCGATGATTTTGTCCCAAAGATTAAGTGATTATTTTAATAATGACACCGCGCGCATCATCAAAGCCGACTGGCTTTGCGGTACTTTGCCATCATGTGTGAGTTTATCCACCACTCTTGGTAGATAGTCTGCGAGCAATGCTGCAACCTCTTTACTGCGCAGATCGAATTTATTACCGATTTCGGTCAAAGTATCTTCGCCCAGCGCTTTCTTGACTTGCGCGGCGGTGAGCGGCAGGTTTGTGCCATCGCCTATCCAAGATTCAACCTGTGCTTCAAAACCAGCATCGCTGAATTTAGCCAATACGCCAGGCAAGCCCCCATGCTGACTTAGTAAGTCTAAGGCCGCTTGTACTTTGGGAGCATGCTCGCCAGACAACTTGTTGATGACTGAGCCAGAAATACGATCAAATAAACCCATTTTTTCTTACCTTACTATTTTCTAATACTGGTTTTCTTGTACTAATTTTCTTGCACTAGAAGCGTTCATCAGCTCTTAAATAACGCCATGTACCCACAGGCAATTGGCCAAGCGTTACGCTGCCGATACGTATTCGTTTAAGGCCAACTACAGTCAGCCCTACCAGCTCACACATGCGCCGAATCTGGCGTTTACGGCCTTCGCGTAATACGAACCTAAGCTGGTCTTCATTCTGCCATGAGACTTTTGCAGGCTTTAGCGTAACACCGTCAAGTGACAATCCCAAGTTGAGCAATTTAAGGTTACGCTCGCTGAGTTCGCCTTCTACACGCACCAGATACTCTTTTTCAACGCTGGAATCTTCACCGATCAAATGCCTTGCCACGCGACCATCTTGCGTAAGCACTAGCAAACCAGTGGAATCAATATCCAGCCGACCAGCCGGTGCCAAGCCTTGTAAATGCGTGCGCTGAAATACCGTTTTGGTTGGGTCTTCTGTCCATTGGTTATCTGGATGCACCAGAACAATCGCTGGCTGGTAGCCATCTTCTGCCTGACCAGAAACATAGCCAATTGGCTTGTTCAATAAAATGGTCACAATCTCAGATTGATATTGTTGCGCCTGCTTGCTGATCTCAATATTGGCGTTCGGGTCAATGCGCGTGCCCAATGTGTTCATCACTACGCCATCTACCTTCACCCAGCCGTTCACAATCCAGTCATCCGCTTCGCGGCGTGAACATAAACCTAGCTCTGCCATACGCTTGGACAACCTTGGCTGGTCTGCATTACTTGCCTCTGGTTTAGCCGAAAACATGGGGTTAGTCGCGCGATTATTGTTGAAAGATCCTTGTTCAAAGCCATCCCTAGCCTTGCCACCACGACGGGGTGTATCGCGGCCTGAAGTATCACGTGGAGCAGATGGTCTAGATTCGCGAGGCTTAAACTCATTCCGTTTAAATTCATCCCGCTTGAACTCACCACGCTGCAAAGGCCGCTGTGCGGGCGCACGGCTATCGGAATCTCGACTCTTAGGCACTTGCTGATTCGCGCTAATCTCTGGCACTAGAGCATCTAAGGCTTCAGCAGGTTGTTCTAATTCTGTCGCCTGTACTTTAAGCACAGGTGCGTCACGCAAGGTACCGTCATAACGATGGTTACGCTGACGGGTTGCCGCTGGCTTGGTTTCAGATGGGCCGTTTTCAGGCGATCTATCTTTAAAAGATTTATCGGCCGCTGGCCTAACTGGTGCAGCACCACGCGGACGCTTCGCAGGGTCAGCACGCCGCACAGGTGCTTTTTCGGCTTTAACCGCGGCTTGGTCAGTAGATTTTTTGTTGAGCTTTAAAGTAGTCAAGGGCTTGGAATAGCTTGCGCTATAGATTGAATATAAAAGCAGATTATACCCGCTATCGCCGCTAGCGGTTTCAGCAACAAAAAAGCAGGCACTAGGCCTGCTTTTTTGTTGGGCAATTTAGTCGTTAGACTTTTTGGTAAACCTCTGAACCCTTTTTCACAAACTCAATGGCTTTTTCTTGCATGCCTTTGTGTAGAGCCTCTTGTTCTGAAACGCCTTGTTCCGCTGCATAGTCGCGCACATCTTGCGAAATTTTCATGGAGCAGAAATGTGGGCCGCACATGGAGCAGAAATGAGCTTGTTTTGCGCCTTCTTGTGGCAATGTTTCATCGTGGAATTCCTTGGCTTTTTCTGGATCCAGACCCAGATTGAACTGATCTTCCCAGCGGAATTCAAAACGTGCTTTTGAAAGTGCATTGTCCCGAATCTGTGCGCCCGGGTGTCCCTTTGCCAAGTCAGCAGCATGTGCAGCGATCTTGTAAGTGATGATGCCCACGCGCACGTCTTCTTTATCTGGCAAGCCCAAATGCTCTTTCGGCGTAACGTAACAAAGCATCGCACAGCCATACCAGCCGATCATTGCCGCACCGATGCCGCTAGTGATGTGGTCATAACCTGGGGCGATGTCGGTGGTTAATGGGCCTAGCGTGTAGAACGGAGCTTCACCACAGTGCTCAAGTTGCAAGTCCATGTTCTCTTTGATGAGGTGCATCGGCACGTGGCCTGGGCCTTCGATCATGCACTGTACGTCGTGTTTCCAAGCAATCTGTGTCAGCTCGCCCAGTGTTTTCAGTTCAGCAAATTGTGCTTCGTCATTGGCATCGTAAATAGAACCCGGACGCAGACCATCGCCAAGTGAGAAGCTCACATCGTAAGCCTTCATGATTTCGCAGATGTCTTCAAAATGCTCATAAAGGAATGATTCCTTATGATGCGCCAGACACCATTTCGCCATGATCGAACCACCGCGCGACACAATGCCTGTCATACGTTTTGCGGTCATCGGGATGTACGCCAGACGAACACCAGCGTGAATGGTGAAATAATCCACACCTTGCTCAGCTTGCTCAATCAAAGTATCGCGGAAGATTTCCCAAGTCAGGTCTTCGGCTTTACCGTTTACTTTTTCCAGCGCCTGATAAATCGGCACAGTACCAATCGGCACTGGTGAATTGCGGATGATCCACTCGCGGGTTTCGTGGATGTTTTTGCCAGTGGACAGATCCATTACGGTATCGCCGCCCCAACGAGTGCCCCATACCATTTTTTCGACTTCTTCAGTGATAGAAGAGCCAAGCGCGGAGTTACCGATATTGGCGTTGATCTTCACCAGGAAGTTACGGCCAATGATCATCGGCTCGATTTCAGGGTGGTTAATATTGAGAGGAATAATTGCGCGGCCAAGGGCTACTTCGCTGCGCACAAATTCTGGCGTGATCACTTTAGGAATAGAGGCACCAAAATCATGGCCTTTATGCTGCGTTTGCAGCAATTCGCTCATGTTCTCGCGGCGCTGGTTTTCGCGGATGGCGATGTATTCCATCTCTGGCGTGACAATGCCTTTACGTGCGTAATGCATCTGGCTCACGTTCATACCAGCTTTGGCACGGCGCGGTTTGCGCGTCAGGTTGAAACGCATGGCGGCTAATGCTGGGTCAGTTTTACGTTGTTGGCCAAACTCGGAGCTTGGGCCATCGAGTTGCTCGGTATCGTTACGCTCTTCAATCCACTTAGCGCGCATGGCTGGCAAACCGTTGCGGATATCTATACTGATTGTTGGGTCGGTATAGGGGCCTGATGTGTCGTACACCATGACTGGCGGGTTCTTTTCATCTTTACCAGCGCCGAACATGGATGGTGTATCTGACAATGAAATCTCACGGAATGGCACGCGGATATCTGAGCGCGATCCTTCAATATAGACTTTACGTGACTTGGCAAAAGGCTGGGTGGTGCCTGCATCAATTTCAGCAGTTTCGCCGTCAAATTTGGCATGCAGGTTTTTATCGATGGTATTCATGGTGCTCCTTGAGGGCAGTATCGTAAGGAGCTTGACTGGCTTCCCTACTGGTTAAAACAGCAGAAAAGCATCATATCTGCTTTCCTACGGCGGCATTACCCGCATCAGGTTCAAAGGGTGTATCTCACTATTGTTGACATGCATTCCTGTCAAAATAGACCCCTAGCAATAGCCTCGAAATTACGCGAAACTGGCAATAAAAGCAAGTTTAAACTGGTAATCGGTGCAGAGATCCAGCAGTAAAGAGCTTGCAAACTAAACACTTACAGATATTGGGCTATAATCATTTTTTGAGTATATTTCATCACGGAATTGCGTATGCACACACAGCCAGTTTCTACCCCATTCAACACAGCTGAGGCGGTTGAACAAGCCCGTTTCAACATGATTGAGCAGCAAATCCGTACTTGGGAAGTGCTGGATGCCAATGTGCTTGATCTGCTAAAAAAAGTACCGCGTGAAGATTTTGTACCTGCGCAATACAGTGGACTGGCCTTCGCTGACCTTGAAATACCGCTGGGCAATGGCGAACTCATGCTTTCACCCAAGATTGAAGGCCGCATTATGCAGGCGCTGGAAATCAAGAAAACTGACAAGGTGTTAGAAATCGGCACAGGCAGCGGCTATTTAACGGCATTATTAGCAAGCCAAGCTGCGCATGTGTATAGCGTTGAGATCATGCCCGACCTCAGCCATCAGGCCGATAAAAGACTGCAAGACCACAATATCAACAACGTCACTCTGGAGATTGGGGACGCCGCCAATGGCTGGCCAGCGCATGGCCCTTATGATGTAATTGTGTTTGGTGGCTCGCTTCCTGTTAGCCCAGCACAAGCCCAGCTTTCACTGACCATCGGTGGCCGCATGTTTGTCGTAGTGGGTGATCTACCAGCGATGCAAGCCATCATGATCAGGCGCATTTCAGAAGATGGTTTTAAGCGCGATGTGTTGTTTGAAACTGCGCTGCCTATCTTATCTAACGCACTGCAACCAGACCGATTCAGCTTCTGATTTTCAGGCGATATACCAGAGGCGGCTTTTGCCGCCTTTTTTATTGCTCGCGCAATCATCATTCCCTAGCCCTACCATCCAACACAAATGATTCACAAAAGATAACTTGACGGCGTTAACTTAACAATGTTTAATTAACAACGTTAAGTTAAAAACAGGTTTGTTATTCACCTATGCCACCAAAACATAAAACCGCCGATGAACGTCTGCAATTGCACACCAGCATACTCGATGCTGCCCGCGAGCTATTTATAGAGCGCGGCGTGGAAGCCACTACCATGCGTGAGATTGCCAAACGCATCGGTTACTCGCCGACCGCGCTATATCTGCATTTCAAAGATAAAGACGACATCTTGCGCGCACTGTGCGAAACCGACTTTCTGGCGTTGGCTGCAGGCTTGCAATCCATCATGGGCATTCCTGATGTGCGCCAGAGGTTGAGCATGTTGTGTGATGGTTATGCGGAGTTCGCGCTCAGCCACCCCAACCACTATCGCTTGATGTTCATGACACCACAGCCAGTCATCGACAAAACAGAACTGAAAATGATTCATCGCGGCAACCCTGAACAGGATGCCTACGCACAGCTGAAATCTATTGTGCAGGATGCGTTTGAAGGCGGACATTTTCGCCCCGAGCTGACCAATGTTGACCTGATTTCGCAAACCTTATGGGCAGGAATTCACGGCGCATGTTCTCTGCAAATCAGCAAAGGCAATGATGACTGGGTGGAATGGCGGCCAATCTCAGAACGCATCCAGATGATGCGCGAGACGCTGATGATCGGCATTCTGCGACCAGACCAAACAAAGATGTAACGAATCTATTGAAACCATATTTTAGAAAACGCTCATGATCATGCACATCAATAAAAAATTAGCCCTGTTAATCCTGTTAGCTACCCCGCTTGCCGCTTGCAAACGGCCCGAGCCTGCTGAACCACCTCCGCGGCCTGCACTAACCATGCAAGTAGGCGCGTCATCAAGTTCACAAGCAGGTTGGCTAGTTGGTGAAGTGCGCCCCAGATTTGAATCTGCACAAGGGTTTCGTATAGGTGGCAAGATCACCGCGCGCAAAGTAGAAGTGGGCGATATTGTGAAAAAAGGCCAGGTATTGGCCGTATTGGATACTGCCGACACTGGCTTGGCATTGGCCTCGGCAGAAGCACAAATACGCGCCGCTGAAGCAGACTCTGCGCTGGCCAAAGCAGACTTTGAGAGACAAAGCCAACTGCTCAAGCGCAACTTTATCTCCGCCGCCGCGCTTGATAGTTTTGATGCAAAAGCAAAAGCTACGGCCGCCCGCGTTGCGCAATTACGTGCTGATGCCGATGTAGCAAAACACCAATCTCAATACACCTCGCTAATTGCAGAACGTGATGGCGTCATTACAGAAATACACGCCGAGCCTGGGCAAGTAGTGACCAGTGGCGAAACAGTTGCAAAAGTGGCTGTGCCTGACGTGCTGGAAGTGTTAATTGCAGTGCCTGAATCGCGCATCAAGAATCTTGCGGCAGGCAGCGCAACCGCAGTGAGACTTTGGGCTGACCGCAGCAAACTCTATGTAGGGAAAATACGGGAAATATCCCCTTCTGCAGATAGCCTGACACGTACTTTCAATGTACGTGTCAGCGTAACCAATCCTGATGCTGGCATCCACATGGGCATGACAGCTGGGGTAAAACTGCCTAGCACTGACAACAAAACTGGCGAAGAAGCCAAAAGCTACACCATCCCTAGTTCAGCGGTGACTGAACAAAACGGCACAACACTGGCCTGGATAGTGGACGAAAAAACGCATCAGGTACAGCCAAGAAACATCACTGTTGGCCCCTACACTGAATCAGGCGTCACCGTCAGCAGCGGCTTGAGTGAGGGCGAAACCATCGTGGTTGCTGGCGTGCATGCGCTAGTAGCTGGCCAGGTAGTCACGCCTGTAGCAGCGCACATCAACCAATAATCCACTAATAGATAACAACCATGACAACTCCTGATCCATCCACTAAAACGGGTTTTAATTTATCCGACTGGGCATTGCACCACCAAAAACTGGTGCTCTACTTCATGCTGGTGCTGACCATTGCCGGCTTGGTCGCTTATACCCATCTTGGTCAATCTGAAGACCCGCCATTCACGTTCAAAGTAATGGTCGTCCGTACTGGCTGGCCTGGTGCCAGTGCGCAAGAAGTCGCAGAGCAGGTGACCGATAAACTGGAAAAAACCCTGCAAGAAGTTCCGCATGTGGATTTCTTGCGCAGTTATTCACGCCCAGGCGAGTCATTGATATTCGTGCTGGCGAAAGATTCCACGCCGAAAAGTGAAGTGCCCAATATGTGGTATCAGGTGCGCAAACGCGTGAATGATATTCGCAACACCCTGCCCGATGGCATTGAAGGCCCGACCTTCAATGACGATTTCGGTGATGTGTATGGCAATCTTTATACACTCAGCGGGGATGGTTACGACTACGCCGAACTCAAGCGGCAAGCCGATATAGTCCGCGCGGAGTTGCTTAAAGTGTCTGATGTGGCCAAGGTGGATTATTTTGGCGAGCAAAAACAAAAGATATTCATCGAACTAACAAATGCCAAGCTGGCAACTTTGGGTTTGGATATACAAACCCTGATCAGCACTTTGCAAAGACAAAACGCCGTTGCCACAGCTGGCGCTTTTGACACCTCGGCTGAACGCATCCGCATTGCCGCCACTGGTCGTTTTGACCAGCTTGATGCGCTACGCGATATACGTTTCCGTGCAGGCAATAACGAGTTCAGGCTGGGCGATGTCGCCAAAGTGTATAGCGGCTATGAAGACCCGCCAACACAGCGCATCCGCTATATGAATAAAGAAGCCATATTGATTGGGGTATCGATGGTGGATGGTGGCGATATTATCCAGCTGGGGCATGGGCTCGATAACGCCACGAGTAAAATTTCCGCGCATTTACCAGTGGGTTTAAAGCTTGATACCGTGTCATCACAACCGCGCTCAGTGGCCCGCTCGGTCAATGAATTCGTGCATTCACTGGCTGAAGCCTTGATCATCGTACTAGCCGTAAGCCTGTTATCACTGGGTTGGCGCACTGGCATTGTGGTGGCAATCACCATTCCAGTGGTACTGGCCATCACGTTTTTAGTGATGGATATATTTGGCGTTGGCTTGCATAAAATTTCGCTAGGCGCGCTGATACTGGCGCTAGGCTTACTGGTAGATGATGCGATTATCGCGGTTGAAATGATGGCATCCAAGATGGAACAAGGCTGGGATAGAATGCGCGCCGCTTCATTTGCCTTTACCTCCACCGCCATTCCTATGCTTACTGGCACACTGGTCACGGTAGCAGGTTTTCTACCGATTGCCATGGCGCAATCGGCCACGGGCGAATACACGCGCACCCTGTTTCAAGTACCTGCGATTGCCCTGCTCATTTCATGGCTGGCAGCGGTGATATTCGTGCCTTATCTTGGTTTTCACCTGCTGCCCAAACCAAAGGCGCACGATGCAGATGATCTTGATATTTATAGCTCAGGCTTTTACAAGCGCTTCCGCAGTTTAGTGACGCAATGCGTGAAACATCGCTGGATCGTCATAGCCATTACCGTGTCGATGTTCGCCGCATCCATCGTAGGATTTGGCTTGGTACAGCAACAGTTTTTCCCTGATTCCACCAGGCCTGAGCTGATTGTGGACCTACGTTTGGCAGAAGGTGTGTCATACGCCGCCACCGAAAGTGAAGTGAAAAAACTAGAAAGCTGGCTGGGCAAGCAGGAAGGCATTGAAAACTACGTTGCCTATGTTGGC
Organism: Methyloradius sp.; assembly: GCA_035460505.1. Taxonomy (GTDB): domain Bacteria; phylum Pseudomonadota; class Gammaproteobacteria; order Burkholderiales; family Methylophilaceae; genus Methyloradius. The sequence goes on from DATHWP010000015.1 coordinate 36,715, forward strand.
ACGGGTAGCCCACGCTTTTACTTGCCGCTAGACCAGCAACTGGCACAGCGTAATTTCGGCCAATTTGTCGTGCTGACAAAAGACAGCAAAGCGCGTGAAGCATTACGCAGTAAATTATTGACGCTATTTGATACCGACTTCCCTACCTTGCGTGCTTCGGTACTGCGTCTTGAGAATGGGCCGCCAGTGGGCTTCCCTGTGCAGTTCCGCATATCAGGGCCAGAGATTCCACAGTTGCGTAACATCGCCCACAACATTGCCGATGTGATGCGCACCAATCCGCACCTGACCAATGTGCAACTGGATTGGGACGAGCCGACCAAGGTGATGCAGGTGGAAATAGACCAGTCCAAGGCCAGGCTTCTGGGTATTAGCTCGGCAGAGATCGCCAATATACTGAATGCGGCAACACAAGGTCTGTATGTCACGGAGTTTCGTGATGGCATTGAAAAGATTGACCTAGTCGTCCGTGGCTCACCAGCCGAGCGTCATTATTTATCACATCTACCAGATTTGATGATCCCCAATGCCACGGGCAAAAGCGTGCCGCTTTCGCAAATTGCTACCATCAACTCCACCTTTGAAGATGGTGTGATCTGGCGTCGAAATCGCATGCCAACCATTACTGTGCGTGCCAACCTGCTAGGCAATATACAAGCGCCTGTTGTCTCTGGGCAGGTAGAAGAAAAACTTGCAGGGATTCGCAAGCAATTGCCACTGGGTTATGAACTGGAAACTGGTGGCGCGGTTGAAGAATCAGCCAAGGGCAGCAAATCTATAGGCACAGGTGTGCCTGTGTTTATCTTTGTGGTACTGACCATTCTGATGATTCAGTTGCAAAGTTTCTCCCGCACCATGCTGGTATTGCTCACGGCGCCACTGGGATTGATAGGCGTGACAATCGCGCTATTGGTGTTCGATAAACCATTCGGCTTTGTCGCCATGCTCGGCACCATTGCGCTCTCCGGCATGATCATGCGCAACTCGGTGATCCTAGTGGACCAGATCGAACAGGATAAACTCGCTGGCAAACCAGACTGGGAGGCGATTGTGGAATCTACCGTGCGCCGTTTCAGGCCAATCGTATTGACCGCTGCAGCGGCAATCTTGGCCATGATTCCGCTAGTCGACAATGCCTTCTTTGGCCCCATGGCAGTCGCGATTATGGGCGGGTTAACAGTAGCAACCATGCTCACATTGCTATCACTGCCCGCCATTTATGCCGCTTGGTACAAAGTAAAAATGCCAACGCAAACGAAAGACCTTTAATCATGCGTAAATCGATTATTTCAGGCTTGCTGATGGCAAGCACCTTTTCAACCAGTACAGCTTTTGCCGCCCAGAACCTGCTGGATATTTATCAACTCGCCTTACGCAATGATCCAACGCTGGCCTCAGCACGCAGCGGAAATGTTGCGGCACAGGAAAAAACAGAGCAGGGAAAAGCGCTGTATAGGCCGAATGTCAGCTTTAACAGCAACGCCAGCCACACCGAAGGCAATGTGAAATTCATTGGTGCGCCGCCTATTTTTGGTACAGGTGGCAATCTGTCTTACGAAACTTATGGTTATGGGCTGAATGTCAGCCAGCCGATTTTTCGTAAGCAGAATATCGTGCAATACCAGCAATCCAAGATACAGGTCTCGCAGGCAGATAAACAACTGATACTGGCTCAGCAGGATTTAATCCTGCGCAGTGCACAGGCTTACTTTGATGTATTGCAGGCGCAAGACAAAATTGACCTGATCAATGCGCAGAAAAGCGCGATTGCACGTCAGCTGGAACAAGCCAAAGCCAACTTCGATGCAGGCACCGCAACCGTGACAGATACCAACGAAGCACAAGCCAGGTTTGATCTAACGACTGCGCAAGAAATCGCAGCCAATAACGAGCTGGCGGTAAAGAATCGTGCCATGCAATCTGTGATCGGCCAGCAACCGCAAGTGTTAGCAAGTGTTCACACAACGATTAAAACTGAAATACCTGTACTTCCATCTGGTGAACCTGCTGACCTGGATAAATGGGTAGAAATCGCCGAACAAAATAACATTGGCCTGAGCATTCAACAACAATCGCTCGAGCTGGCAAACAGCGAAGTTGACCTGCAAAACGCTGGCCACTTACCCACACTGGATGCAGTAGGTAATTTTAACAACACCCGTGCTGGCGGCAGCGTGAACGGCTTTGGCAGTGATGCGCAAACCACCACGATTGGCCTGCAACTGCAAATACCGATTTACCAAGGTGGCGCAGTAAGTTCAAAAGTGCGGGAAGCCGTAGCCAACAAACAAAAAGCACAGGACGATCTGGAAGTGGCCCGCCGTAAAACGGATCTGGATACACAGCAGGCTTATCTCAACTTGGAGAGCAACATCGCCCAGGTCAAGGCTTATGAGCAAGCGCTAACTTCAAGTCAAAGTCAGCTCGATTCAACTAATCTAGGTTATCAAGTCGGCATACGCACCAGCGTAGATGTACTGAATGCGCAGCAGCAATTTTACAGTGCGCAACGCGATTTACTGCAATCGCGCTATAGTTATCTCTTGAGCGCGCTTAAATTGAAATCAGCTAGCGGCTTATTGAATGAGGCCGACCTTGAAGCCACTAACCAGCAACTAATGAGTAAAGAATAAGGACATTCATGCAGTCTGCATCCCATACCTCACAGCGTAACCTCAGCCATCTGATCATCATTGATATGCAGGGTAAGCTGGCGAGTGCGATGGATGCTGATGCCATGCAAAGCACCACTAAAAACTGTGGCATCTTGCTGCAAGCCGCCACATTGCTAGAGGTGCCTGCTTTATATACCGAACAATATCCAAAAGGGCTAGGTGTCACTTTAGCTGAGCTTGCACCGCATCTAACCAACACGCCCAAGGTAGAAAAAACCACGTTTAGCTGTTGTGACGAACCAAAATTCAACCGCCACCTCACCAGCGACAGGCCACAACTGGTTCTTGCCGGCATGGAAGCCCATATCTGTATTTTGCAAACCGCGTTATCGCTGGCTGGTACAAACTATCAGGTGTTCGTGGTAGAAGATGCGATCATTTCCCGCAACCTGGCCAATAAAGCCAATGCCATTCAACGCATGCGTGAAGCTGGCTGCATTATCACCAACACCGAATCTGTAGTATTTGAGTGGCTTAAAGTCGCTGAAGGCGATGCTTTCAAACAGATTAGCCGTCTGATACGCTAGCATAACTACGCTTCTAATCTTGAAGCGACAATGGTTTATGTGCAAAGGTGAGCGATGACTTTAACTCGGCTGATATTCATTGTGCTCGTCTTGTATGGCGGCATCCACTGGTGGCATCAGCGCCCAGTCAGCCATGGGCCTGGCGTTACCGCAAGTGATGAGCCTATTCAAAGTAGAGCCGATAGTGACGGCGCTATCACTAAAAATGGGTACAACATTGTCCCGCTGCAAGACTTCTCCATTGATGCCCGCGTGCTCTCGGCAACTCACTACACCTTTGGCCGTGAAGCCGATTTATCGCCAGTTGACCTGGCTTTGGGCTGGGGCAGGATGTCTGACGAATCTGTGCTCAAAAATATCAGCATCAGCCAGAGCGGGCGCTTCTACTTTTGGCAGGTGCAGGAATTCCCCATACCGCGTAGCGAGATCGAAACACATAGCGCCAATATGCACATGATTCCCGCCGACTCTGAAGTTGAGAAAACCCTGCTTTCTATTAAGCAGGGCCAAGTGGTGCACATTAGCGGCTATCTGGTGGAAGCGAAAGCCAGTGATGGCTGGCATTGGCGCAGTTCATTAACGCGAGATGACACAGGTGCTGGCGCCTGCGAAGTGATTTATGTTAAGTCGGTGTATGTGACACAAGGCTAACCATTCGCCGATACAATCTAATGGTTTAAATGTTGGTCTACTAAATCAGCAATACGCTCAGTTGCACCGCTGGCACTCTGGCTAAAATTTAACGCAGCCCAACTCATGCTCTGGCGTAACTCAGAGTCACCGAACAAGCGCTGCAAGGCTAACACTAGGTCATCCGTATTTTTTAGGCGCCAGGCTGCTTTTGCCGCAATCGCCTGTTCAGTCGCCAGAGTAAAGTTGAATGTATGTGGGCCAATCAATACGGGCTTGCTCATGGTGCAGGCTTCAATCAGGTTTTGACCACCCAATGGTAGAAGACTGCCGCCAATAAACGCCACGTCGCAAGCGGCGTAATAAGTAAACATTTCCCCCATAGAATCGCCAAGCACGACTTGCGTAGTGAGCGGTAAATCAGCATTCAATTGCGAACGCCGCTGAAAATGAATGCCACGTTTTCTGAGCAAGGTGGCCACTTCATCAAAGCGTTGCGGGTGGCGCGGCACAATCACGGTCAACAAATTAGGGATTTGCAATGAGGTAACGGCATCCAGAATCAGCGTTTCTTCACCATCACGAGTGCTGGCGGCAAGAAACACAGGACGATTCTTGCCCAACACATCACGAAGATGCTGTCCTTTTTCTATCGCATCTGCTGGCGGGTTCACATCAAACTTGATGTTTCCCATTACTTTTACATTGCTGGCACCCAAATTCTGTAAGCGCTCCGCATCAATATCGGTCTGCGCGGCAATTGCACTGAGGCTCGCCAAACCCTGCGACGTTAGCCGTGAGACTTGCGCGTATCCATGAGCTGATTTTTGTGAAAGCCGTGCATTCACTAGCAACAAGGGAATCTGCTGTTTTTTGCAAGCTGCAATCAAGTTAAACCAGAGTTCAGTTTCCATCAGCATGCCAATCTCTGGCTTGAAATGGCGCAAAAAACGCCCTACGGCATCAGGCAGGTCATAAGGCAGATAAACGCGTAAGACAGTATCACCAAAAAGCTGCTCACCTGTTTCACGGCCTGTTGGCGTGGAATGGGTCATCAGTATTTGATGCTGTGGATGACGTTGCTGCAAAAGCTTGACCAAAGGCTCTGCAGCCCGCGTCTCACCGACTGACACGCAATGCAGCCAAATCACAGGCTTATCTGACTTAATCGCATAAAAACCAAACCGCTCGCGCCAGTGTCTTAAATAAGCTGGTTGGCGTAATCCCCTCCATAAGAGGCGAAGAGGAACGAAGGGAACGATAAGATATAAAAGAGAGGTGTAAACAAAACGTGGCATGGCTGGATTTTCTCACACATTTGCATGCACGGTTCGGGCTGGATTGTCCAAATATTTATTTTTATTTTCGTGAGCGAGGGCTTACCTTGCCCACAAACTAAGCGTAGCAGCGCATTAGCAAAAATGCGCCAAAGCTGGGCTCCAAAATAGAGCGCGTGCACCAAAGAATTTTCTTGACCATCACTACAAAATGACATAATTTTACGTTCAATCACAACATATTGTGGTCTGGCAGTTTATTTGCCCTAACAACAGCGCCGCCAAAAATAATAAGCGCAAGCAGAATTAAGGAAGGAATACCATGCTTAAAGCAGTTCAGGCTATTAAAGAATCTACCCCAGAGAATGAAGTCCCTATTCAACCAGTCTCTCTCGACATCTGGGATAAGAAATATCGCCTAAAAACCAAGCAAGGTAAGTTTATTGATGAAAATATAGACGACACCTATAGCCGTGTTGCTCGCGCATTGGCGGATGCAGAAGATACCGAGGCAAAGCGTACCCTCTGGTATGACAAATTTTTGTGGGCACTGCGGCGCGGCGCGATCCCTGCAGGCCGTATTACCTCAAATGCAGGCGCTCAAGAACACAAACCAGCCACCAGCACCATCAACTGCACAGTGTCTGGCATTGTTGAAGACAGCATGGATGACATCCTGGGCAAAGTACACGAAGCGGGCTTAACCCTAAAAGCAGGTTGTGGCATTGGCTATGAGTTTTCTACATTGCGCCCTAAAGGTGCGTTTGTTGCTGGCGCTGGTGCTTATACCAGCGGCCCGCTGTCATTCATGGATATCTATGACAAGATGTGCTTCACCGTGTCATCTGCCGGTGGACGTCGTGGTGCGCAAATGGCAACTTTTGATATTTCACATCCTGACGTCACTGACTTCATCAAGGCAAAGCGTGAAGCTGGCCGCTTACGCCAGTTCAACCTGTCATGCCTGATCACCAAAGAATTCATGGAAGCAGTCAAGGCTGACTCAGACTGGAAACTGGCTTTCCCTGTGACATCAAAAGAAGCCACGATTGATAACCTCAATCTGGAAGATGACACGCAAGTTGTCTGGCGCGAATGGCCAGTTAAAGGCAAATACCTGACTCGCGAATCAGATGGCAAAGTAGCCTGCCGCGTTTATAAAACTATCCGCGCACAACGCCTGTGGGACGTGATTATGTCCAGCACTTATGACTTTGCTGAGCCTGGTTTCATCCTGATTGACCGCGTGAATGAGATGAACAATAACTGGTTTTGCGAAAACATCCGCGCAACCAACCCTTGCGGTGAACAACCTCTGCCGCCTTATGGCGCTTGCCTGCTAGGCTCAGTCAACCTGACCAAATTTGTGCGTCATCCATTTACCGATGATGCCTATTTTGACTGGGCTGAATACCGCGAAGTGGTCGCTACCTTTACCCGCATGCTGGATAACGTGGTGGAAGTAAATGGCTTGCCGCTGCAACAGCAACGTGACGAAATCGCCCGTAAACGCCGCCACGGCATGGGTTATCTCGGTTTAGGCTCAACCCTCACCATGCTGAAGATGAAATATGGTGAAGATTCTTCACTTACTTTCACCGAAGAAGTGACCAAGATCATGGCCGAAGTCGGCTGGGAAATTGGCGTAGAACTGGCTGCTGAAAAAGGCCCGGCACCGATTATGGATGAAGAGTTTGTAGTCACTGCAGACATGCTGGCTAAACGCCCAGAAATGGTCAAAGACGGCATTAAGCTCGGCGCTAAAGTCAAAGGCAAAGTGCTCATGGGTAAATACAGCCGCTATATGCAGCAGTTCCCTGAAAGCCTGCGCGAGAAGATTGCCAAAACTGGTGTGCGCTTCACACACCACAGCTCAATCGCACCAACTGGCACTATTTCACTGTCATTGGCCAACAACGCTAGTAATGGCATTGAGCCTTCATTCGCGCACCACTACGCACGTAACGTGATTCGCGAAGGCAAGAAATCAAAAGAAAAAGTCGATGTATTCTCATACGAGTTGCTGGCCTATCGCGAGTTGATTAACTCAAAAGCCATGCCTTTCTCTGATAAAACCGACGAGCAACTACCTGATTACTTCCTGGACTCATCCACTATTCAGGCCAAAGCCCACGTGGATATTCAGGCTGCAGCACAAAAATGGATTGATAGCTCAATCTCAAAAACTATCAACGTGCCAACAGACTATGACTACGAAGACTTTAAGAACATCTACGTTTACGCGTATGAAAAAGGCCTGAAAGGTTGCACCACTTTCCGCTTCAACCCAGAAGCCTTCCAGGGCGTGTTAGTGACTGAAAAAGATCTGGAAAACACCGTGTATAAATTCACGCTGGAAGATGGCACCGAAGTTGAAGCCAAAGGCAACGAAGAGATTGAATACGATGGCGAAATGCACAGCGCTGCCAATCTTTACGATGCTTTAAAAGAAGGCTATTACGGCAAGTTCTAAGCAACGTTTAAAACATTCTAGAAGAGCAGCAGATTAACAGTCCGTTGCTCTGGCTCAAGGAGAAGCATCATGGCAATTAAAATAGAAAAGAAAATCACTGGCTACAACGTCATTACTGAAGAAGACAAAGCCAAGACTGCTGAAAACGAAAAAGCCCAAGCACAGAAAATGGCGGAAATCGTCCAGTTCGGCGAACCACTAAGCCGCCCAGAGAAACTAATCGGCAATACCTACAAAGTAAAAACACCAGTCACTGAGCATGCGCTCTACATCACCATCAATGATGTAGTCGTTAACCCAGGTACGCCACAAGAACACCGCCGCCCGTTTGAAGTTTTCATCAACTCCAAAAACATGGAACACTTCCAGTGGATAGTCGCGCTTACCCGCGTGATGTCTGCCGTGTTCCGCAAAGGTGGCGACATCACATTCTTGGTAGAAGAGCTACACAGTGTGTTTGACCCTAGTGGCGGCTACTTCAAAAAGGGCGGCAAATACATCCCTAGCCTGGTTGCTGAGATCGGCGAAGTATTAGAGCAACACTTGCAAGAAATCGGCATGCTCAAGAAAACTGAGCCTGATGTACACCAGAAAAAACTGATCGACGAAAAACGCACCGAGTACATGGAAAAACACTCCAACGAACCCATCAACGAAGAAGGCTATCCAAAAGGCGCTCAACTCTGCCCTAAATGCAGTACAAAGGCGGCGATTGTGATGGATGGTTGCCTGACTTGTTTAAATTGTGGCGAGAGCAAATGCGGTTAAAAAAGGGAGCTTCGGCTCCTTTTTTGCTGTTGCCTTACGTCCTCAGCATCTCAGCTGGTACCACCACTCAATATTTTCCATGATGAAATCGCCCCATACTCTAGAGCGGGCATCATCCTGCAGAGAATCATGCTTTAAAGACATAGGTGAATACCATGAACGATCAAAATCAAGAGCAACGCCTCAGAAACATTCTCCACACAAGCTATGATGCCTTTGTAGGTGTTGATCACAATGGGCTGATCATCGAATGGAATCAACAAGCCGAAAATATTTTTGGATGGAGCCACCAAGAAGCGCTAGGTCAAAAAATGGAAGAGATGATCATTTCTAAGCAATTCAGAGAAGCCCATCAGCATGGTATGCAGCGTTTTCTGGAAACCGGTCACGCTGAAGTACTGAATCGCCGTATTCAGCTTGAGGCTACAAGGAAAAATGGAGAGCAGTTTCCTGTAGAAATGGCAATCACCTACATTCTGAACTCAGGAGTGCATGAATTCTATGCATTCATTCAGGATATTTCTAATCGTAAAATTGAAGAGCAAAAATTACGCTTTTTGGCATCTAACGATCCACTCACCGGGCTGAGCAATCGATCATATTTTAATACTAGCTTGCCTGAGGCAATGGCAAGGAGCAGGCGTAATAAAGCTAATTTAGCCTTAATGTATCTGGACATAGATCACTTCAAATCAATCAATGACTCTTTGGGCCATGAAGCTGGAGATCAACTGCTGAATGAGTTCGCTAGCAGACTTAAAATGAAGTTACGCGAAGTCGATATAGTTTGCCGTCTTGGAGGTGATGAATTCACGGTGATTATTGAAGGTGTCGTCAGTGAGGACAATGCAAGCATAGTGGCCAGCAATATTCTGCAAGAACTCAATCGGGGAACTTGGTTAAACAGCGCCGATCTGAAGATCACTTCTAGTATTGGTATTGCAATCTATGATGGTCGTGCGATAGATGCAGATAAGTTAGTAGCGCTCGCTGATAAAGCTATGTACAAAGCCAAACACTCCGGCCGTAATAATTTCAAGTTATTGAGATTTGAGGATATTGAAACATCCTCTGAAAAAGCACCCCTTCAACCAACGCCAACAATCATAAAAAACACTCGAAATCTTTTGAGTGTTACAGAGAACGAGGGGGAGGATTTTTTACAAAATACCTTATCTGCCTTGCGACGTCACCTTGATATGGATGTAGCGTTCATCTCTCGTTTTCATGATGGCGTTCGAGAGTTCGAATACGTCGATGCAAAAGATTTAAACCCACCAATTTCGGTCGGTGATAGTGGTTCTCTTAAAGACAGTTATTGTCAGAGAGTAATTGATGGGCGTTTACCAGAGATCATCAATGACGCCTTTGAAGTTCCAGAAGCAATGAGTATGGATGTCACAGTCATGTTGCCTGTTCGGGCACATATGAGCGTACCAATTCGACTGAGTAATGGGAATATCTACGGTACCTTTTGCTGTTTTAGTTATAAACCAAACCAAACGCTCAATGAGCGTGATATTTCGGTGATGCATGTTTTTGCAGACCTGATATCGAAGCACTTGTAGTGAGTTTCTCATCAGGCGGTTGCGCTTGGGCTCGTTTTAAAACCTAGACTCAACTGTTTATAGATGCTTGGACTAAACAAGAAGAGTTTGAATGAAACCTAAAGTCACCGTTATCACTATTGGCGTTAACGATCTCGAAAAATCTCTACTGTTTTATCGAGATGGCCTTGGATTTCCTACAGAAGGCATTATTGGTAAAGAGTTTGAGTATGGTGCAGTTGTTTTTATTCAGCTCCAAGCTGGTTTGCGTTTAGCACTTTGGCCGAGAAAAAGCATCGCACATGACTCCGGGATTTCACTTGCTCCAGTTAGCGCAACAGAATTGACACTCGGGCACAACGTTTCTTCAAAAGCGGAAGTTGACATAGTGATGGCTCAAGCAAAATCTGCAGGTGCTATTATCATCAAGCCAGCACACGACACCTTCTGGGGTGGTTATTCTGGCTATTTTCAAGACCCAGATGGCCATCTTTGGGAAGTAGTATGGAATCCCCAATGGGAAGAGTAATTATGGGCTACCATCTATTAAATGGATATTCCGCTGTCCGCTATGGTTAGATGCGTCCCTCAAGCTTTTAAGTAATTTCTACTTTTTTACCGCCGCGACAAAAGCAATTTCAAGCAGGTATTTAGGGTCTGCCAATTCAACCTTGAGGCAGGCACGGCTTGGTGCACAACCTGCTGGCAACCAAGCCTCCCATGCGGCATTAAGTGTTGCCAAGTTGTTAAAATCGGTAATGTAGATGGTAGCGGAAAGTATGCGCGACTTGTCACTGCCGCCGCTGAGCAAGGTGGTGTCGGCCTGAGCTAGCACTTGCTTCACCTGGCTGTGGATGTCTGCGCTGGTATCTGCTGGTACTTCAACAAAATGGGCAATGCCGTTGAATATGGTCATGTCTGACCAGCGGGCAGTTGGGTTGATGCGTTGAATGTCGGTCATGCTGCGTTTCTTTCTAATCAAAAATACGATGCTAACATCATCTTGAAGCCACTTCGAGACGAATAGCATTGGAAGCTATCAACACGCAAACGCGCCCAGAAATTCTAAATTCATACTGAATACTGACTGTTAATTGAATCTTTTCAGCCACCACTTGGCTGTGGATAACCAACCAGTAAAAATGAGTGCGTTAATCATTGTTTTATAGGTTTTATGCTGCTAGATTCGAGGATTATCCCCAATAAGATTCGCGTTTATTCAAGACAGCACAAAATATGTTAAGAACTATTGTGCTCAGCACCAGACAAAACTAATAACTTTAATAACCTTAGGAGATTTTGAGATGAAGCAAGCAATGATTAACCGAAACCTGAGTAAGCTACTTATTTTAAGTATGAGCATACTATTAGCACCATACGCATTGGCAGAGGGCAAGGGTGTTGCTTATGTTTCAAATCAGAATGGTGGCGTAGAAATCATCGATTTAGAGACGATGGAATTCACAGGCAGCATGGAAACTGGTGCCAAAGGGCCGCGTGGCATCGGCATTACCAGCAATGGCAAATGGCTAGTAACTGCAAATAAGGACGATAGCAATATCTCTGTAGTTGATACCTCTGGCGCTACCCCACCTAAACTTGTTGTTGTTGGTAAAAACCCTGAGTTTGTGCGCATCAAGGGTGATCGCGCTTTTATTACTTATGAGCCGAGCTCAAAATCTGGCCCGCCTAAGGCTGGCCCAGAGGCAGCTAAAGAAGATGATGACGATGACAAAATACCAGGGCACATTGCGATTGTTGACCTGAAAAAAGGCAAAGTGGTGATGGATATCGTCGGCAAACCTGAAACCGAAGGCCTGGAATTTACCAAAGATGGCAAGAAAATGGTGGTGGCTAACGAGTCAGATAACTCACTTACCGTACACGATTTAAAAACTGGCAAATTGTTAAAAACGATACCAGTTAGTTCATACGGTAATCGCCCTCGTGGCATCAAAGTATCACCCGATGGCAAAACCTATGCTGCAACCCTTGAAATTGCAAATAAGCTGCTGATACTGAATGACAAGTTTGAAGTGATTAAGGAAATCCCTACAGGTATGTTTCCTTACGGCCTAAGTTTTGACCGTGCAGGTGACCGTATTTTTGTCGCAGTAAATAAAGCAAAACTATTGCAGGTTTTTGATGCAAAAACCTTTGAGAAGATCAAAGATATTCCAACAGGAGACCGTTGCTGGCACTTTAGTTTCACACCTGACGACCAGCAACTGTTGCTGGCTTGCGGCAAATCAAACGAAATACTGGTGATTGATACAACCAAGCTGGAAGTAACCAAGCGCATTGCAGACCAAGATATGCCTTGGGGTATTGTGACTTATCCAAAATCTATGGGTAGTATCGATAACCCCTGATTTACTGACTACTGGTTTTGTTGATATGTCTGGGCAGGTACTATTAGGTAGTGCCTGCCCAATCTATTTTCAGGCAAGCCTATTTACCAGCCATGTCTTTATGCGGCGCCAATGAAGACTATCTTACAAAGCGTTACACATTTGTCATCATCTATATATATCTCCTGCGTATAGTGAAACCTCCAAAACGTGATTGATAACACACTCAAAAGGTAGCCAACTCGTTGCGTTGAGGAACTTTTTATAATAAAGGAGCTTTCTCATGATACGTCTTACGATCTTTACCGCAATTTCCCTGATTTTTTCCCTGAATGCCGTTGCTGGCGAAACGAACCAGCCACTCAATAGAGACTTGGTCGTTGCTGTGACTGAGCCTGGTGTTGGCGCATCTGATACTGCATGGTTGCTAGCCAATCAAGCGATCTCTGGGCAGAACGTGCCAGTGCTACTGGTGTTGAAGCAAGAAACCCGCGATGACACCCTTGCAAGCCTGAAACTACGCGCAACAGATTTACCTGCACTGGTGTTTCTTGATTCAAATGGCAATGTACTGAGTCGTGTGATTCGTGCTGCGCCTGCAGAAAAGTTAATCGTTAAAACTGGTGAACTCAGTGTCTCACTGAATTAATAGTAGATTTAGCAGCATGACCAAAATCCCGCAATTGCGGGATTTTTATTGTCGGCAGCTATACCGTTTACGGGTACTATCTAACCCTACTTAAAAATGCCATCCGAAAGTCACGCGAAAATCGCGCAATCCATTCATGCAAACAGAAGAAAAAATAGCCCTTAGATACGCAGTGGTTGCCGCTGTTCAACTCCCCAGCGTGACTGATCTTGAGTTTGAGGCATCACTCACCGAGTTACGTGAACTGGCAAAAACACTGGGATACGAGGTTGTGCATACCTTTGTGCAAAAACGCTCTACCTTTGATATGACGGGTTATCTAGGCGTTGGTAAGCGGCAAGAAATAAAAGAATTCGTGAACCCCGAAGAAAATTCAGAAGAAGCCGATGAAAGTGATGAGCTGCCTCTAGAGCCTAGCTCGCATGAGATTGATGTGGTTTTGGTAGATCACGAAATCTCACCATCGCAAGCGCGCAATCTTGAAAAAGAAGTCGGTTGTGAAGTGATGGACAGAACCATGGTCATCCTCGAAATTTTCCATCGCAACGCGCGCTCACGTGCAGCCCGTGCACAAGTAGAGATTGCCCGTCTTGGCTATATGGCACCGCGCCTGCGCGAGGCGGCTAAACTGGCTGGCCCACAAGGGCGTCAACGTAGTGGCGCAGGGGGCCGCGGGGGCGGTGAATCGCATACAGAGTTGGATAGGCGCAAGATTCGCGACCGCATCGCTGAGTTGCAACAAGAAATTGTGGTCATGGACGGCGAGCGCAAAACCCAGCGCGCTCGACGACAAGAACGCCAAGGGCTAGCGGCGGTAGCCTTGGTAGGCTATACCAACGCTGGAAAATCCACTTTGATGCGCGCGCTCACAGGTAGCGAAGTGTTAGTAGCCAACAAACTCTTCGCTACGCTCGATACCACCGTGCGTGCGCTATATCCTGAAAGTGTGCCGCGGATACTGGTCAGCGATACGGTGGGGTTTATCAAAAACCTACCCCATGGTCTAGTAGCTTCATTCAAATCCACGCTCGATGAGGCGCTGGATGCATCACTACTGCTGCATGTGATTGACGCGAGCGACCCTGGCTTTGAACGCCAGCTTGAAGTGACCGATGATGTGCTGAAAGAAATCGGCGCAGATGTCGTGCCGCGTATTCGCGTGTTTAACAAAATCGACTTTGTTGGTGATGCAACAACACAAGCTGAATGTGAAACAGCTTTGCGCATACGCTACCCAGATTGCGTAGTGATGAGCGCAAAGCGCCCAGATGAAGTCGCCAAAATGCACCAAATGATTGTTAAGTTTTTTCAGCGTGATCTGACAGAAACTGAGCTTTTCCTGCCTTGGTCAGCACAACAGCTGCGCGGCCAAATCTATGCAACTTGCCAAGTGTTAGAAGAACGCTCAGACAATGATGGTGCATTCTTTAAAGTGCTGGGCGAAGCCAACGCTATAGAAAAACTGCGCGATCAACTGAGTAAATAATTCGTACAAACTGAGTAGAAAATGTACTCAATAAAAAAGGCAGCTTTCGCTGCCTTTTTTATTAGAGATTCAAAGCGCGCTTATGCCATCTCTTCTTCTTGCTTGCGACGACGAGCAACAAAACCGATCAAGCCTAAGCCAAAAATGAACATGGCATAAGTTTCTGGCTCAGGTACTGCCGCGACATTGGTGTAAACACCATCAAATTGAAA
>DATHWP010000016.1:0-32103 GCA_035460505.1 Methyloradius sp.
ACTCTGCGTTTACGCGTACGCAACATAGCTAGCTCTTGTTACGTTGAAGGATGTTGGTGAACTCTTCCATAAAGCTTTCGTAGCGAACGGCAAGCCTGTCAACAGAAGTGGCGAATCGGTTATAAGCGATTACGGCAGGGATTGCCGCAAACAGGCCGATTGCAGTTGCAATCAGCGCTTCTGCGATGCCAGGCGCAACGTGCGCCAAAGTCGCCTGTGCCATATTAGCCAAGCCACGGAAAGCATTCATGATGCCCCACACGGTGCCGAACAACCCGATATACGGGCTAACTGAACCAACAGAAGCCAGGAATGGTAGATGCGAATCCAGATCATCAATCTCGCGGTTATACGCTGCACGCATGGCGCGACGGGCACTTTCGGTAATATCACTTAACTCCAAACCACCTTGGCGTTTGAGCCTTGCAAACTCTTTAAACCCTGCCTCAAAAATACTCGCCATGCCTTGCGGTTTGGTGCGGCTGGCACTGATGCCTTCAAACAACTTGTTGAGGTCGCCACCACGCCAGAAATCCTGTTCAAATTCCTCGACTTCACGCTCTGCGCGGCGAATCGTAAAGACTTTGATAAAGATGTACCACCACGATACAAACGACACCAAGAGCAAAATCCCCATCACCACTTGCACAGGCACGCTGGCGCCCGTGAGCAAGCTTAATAGCGACATATCTTCAGTTAAATTCATGCAGACTCCATAGCGATTACATTACGAATAGATTCAGGGATGCTGGCTGGGCTAAATGCCTCCGCATCCACACAGACGACCTCAACTAAGGCCTTGGTGAGTATTTCATCATTACGTTTGATGGTTTGCTCAAAGGTAAACAAGCAACGCTGTATTTTTGCCACCGTTGACACAACATGGATAGCATCATCAAAGCATGCTGGTTTTTTGTATTGTATCTCAAGCTTGCGCACAACAAACAAGATGCCGAAATGCGTTTTAAGTTCCGTTTGCTCAAAACCCAGATGACGCAACCACTCGGTTCTAGCCCGTTCCATGAATTTGAGATAGTTGGCATGGTAGACCACACCGCCGCCATCAGTATCTTCGTAATAGACTCGCACAGGCCAGATAAATTCACCTGGATTAGCCTGCGGCAATTCGTCCGTGCTCACTCCTGCCATAACTCTCCAGTGGCAATTGCGTTAGGAAAAGGTAGCCCGAAATGTTGGTAGGATAACTGTGTGGCAATGCGCCCACGTGGGGTACGCATCAAATAACCTTGCTGGATCAGGTAAGGCTCAAGCACATCTTCTATCGTATCGCGCTCTTCACCTATGGCTGCTGCAAGATTATCCAAGCCGACAGGACCGCCACCGAATTTCTCAAGTACAGCCAGCAATAATTTTCTATCCATTACGTCAAAACCCAGCTTATCGACATCCAGCATTTTCAATGCAGCATCAGCAATCTCGGCAGAAACAATGCCATCAGCTTTCACTTGTGCATAGTCGCGTACGCGGCGCAAAAGTCGGTTGGCAATACGCGGTGTGCCACGTGAGCGCTTGGCGATTTCAAATGCGCCAGCCTCTTGAATGTCAACTTCCAGCAAGCCTGCTGAGCGATGCACAATACGCGACAACTCTTCAGAGGTATAAAATTCAAGCCGTGAAACGATACCGAAACGGTCGCGTAATGGATTGGTCAACATACCTGCGCGCGTGGTTGCGCCTACTAGCGTAAACGGCGGCAAATCAAGCCGTACAGAGCGTGCTGCTGGGCCTTCGCCTATCATGATATCCAGACGGTAATCTTCCATCGCGGGGTAGAGAATCTCTTCTACCACTGGCGATAAGCGGTGAATTTCATCAATGAATAACACATCATTAGGTTCAAGATTTGTCAGCAAGGCCGCTAAATCGCCAGCGCGCTCCAATACAGGGCCTGAAGTCTGGCGCATATTCACGCCCATCTCTTTGGCAATGATGTGCGCCAGCGTGGTTTTACCTAAACCTGGTGGGCCAAATAGCAACACATGATCCAACGCCTCGCTACGGCCACGAGCAGCACTGATGAATATCTCCAACTGGCTGCGCGCTTTCTCCTGCCCGACATATTCGTCCAGTACCTTAGGGCGTAAAGCACGCTCTAGCGCCTCTTCTTGCGGGCTCTCTGTAGCAGTTGCGATCAGGCGGTCGGTTTCTATCATGGATATTTAATATTGGCTTTAAGATTTAGAAAGCGATTTGAGTGCCAGTTTGATGCCGTCAGATACCGTGACATCTGAAGCTAGTTGTTTTACTGCAGCCAATGCCTCACGCTCATTGTAGCCTAGCGCCAACAATGCGTTGAGTACATCTCCCGTAGCGGATTTTGGCATGCTACTGCCTGCATTGGTGAGGCCATCCACACTGAATTTATCTTTCAATTCAAGCAGCAAACGTTCGGCTGTTTTCTTGCCGACGCCTGGTACACGCACCAACATGGCTGTTTCTTGGAGTGCGATGGCCTGAATCAGGTCATCCACCGACAAACCACTCAAAATAGACAGTGCCGATTTTGCGCCTACGCCATTCACTTTAAGTAACTGGCGAAAGGTCGCCCGTTCGCGGTCTGTGCCAAAGCCATAAAGTAGTTGTGCGTCTTCTCGCACAACAAAATGGATGAGTAACGTTAAGCTCTCGCCAAGCGCTGGCAGATTATAAAACGTACTCATGGGCACTTCTACTTCATAGCCCACGCCATGACAATCCACAATCACATGTGGCGGCGTTTTTTCCAGCAACTGGCCTTTTAAACGACCGATCATATCAATCTACCGCCTTTCACGCGAAAGCCTGCTGTAGCGAGTTTGCCCAGCCCCTGGCCGCCATGTGCATGACAGATGGCGCAAGCCAGCGCATCAGCTGAATCGGGTTTTGGTACTGCGGGTAGATTGAGCAATCGTTTGACCATTTCCTGTACTTGCTCCTTTGCGGCGTGGCCGTTGCCAACCACGGCTTGTTTGACTTGCAATGCCGTGTATTCTGCCACGGTGAGGTCTTTCATCACAGCGGCACTGATGGCTGCGCCACGCGCCTGGCCTAATAACAATGTTGATTGCGGGTTGACGTTGACGAATACTTTTTCAATCGCCACTTCTTGCGGCTGGTAGGTTTCAATCACCTCGAACAGGCCATCAAGAATGATCTTGAGCCGTGCTGGCAACTCTTCCCTGTTTTCTGTTTTACCGCTGGCAGTTTTGATCGTACCACTGGCGATATAGTTTAATTTCTCGCCAACTTTCTCGATGACGCCAAAACCTGTTAATCGCAGGCCTGGATCTATGCCGAGGATTCTAATGGACTGTATCAATCAGCCATCCAGAATAAATCTCGCAAATACATTTATTCTTCAATCACTGCAGAAGTGTAAACATCCTGCACATCGTCCAACTCTTCGAGCGCATCCAGTAGCTTTTGCATTTTCACGCCATCTTCACCAGCAAACACCACTTCGTTGTCGGCTTTCATGGTGACTTCCGAAAACACTGCCTTGAAATTGGCTTCTTCCAGCTTTTCTTTCACAACCGAAAAGTCAGCAGGCGCGGTAATCACTTCGATACTGCCATCTTCATTATTGATGATGTCTTCGGCGCCAGCCTCTAAAGCCGCTTCCATCAAGGCATCTTCATTAGTGCCTGGTGCAAACACCAGACTACCAAGATGCTTGAACATGAAGGCAACTGAACCATCAGTACCGAGATTGCCGCCATATTTACTGAAAGCATGGCGCACATCAGCTACTGCACGCTGCTTATTATCGGTTAAACAATCCACGATGACCGCAGCGCCATTGGTGCCATAGCCTTCATAACGGATTTCTTCGTAGCTCACGCCCTCGAGTTCACCAGTGCCACGCTTGATGGCACGGGTGATGTTATCCGCCGGCATGTTTTCTTCTTTGGCTTCAATCACGGCTGCGCGCAAACGTGGGTTGAAATTGACATCGCCACCGCTCATGCGGGCAGCCACGGTGATTTCTTTGATGAGTTTGGTGAATATCTTGCCGCGCTTGGCGTCTTGACGGCCTTTACGATGCTGAATATTCGCCCATTTGGAATGCCCTGCCATGTTCTAGAATCCTATACTTGCCTGAAAATTAATCATGAAAATTTTCAAGATTCTACCACAGAGCCCTTGTGCGAATCTGCCCTAATCCTGCCCCATTGCGGGGTCTATCTGCTCTTGCTTGAGGATGCTGCGTATCGAAATGATAAGTAAGGAAATGGCAATCAGCGCCATACCAACCATCTCACCGATGCCTGGTCGCTCGCCAAGTTGACACCACGCAGCTAACACGCCAATGACGGGCGCCAGCAGCGATGTCATGCTGGCAATGCCCGCTGAAAGCCGCTGCAAGGCATATAGCCATAAGAGCCAAGCAAGCGCATTACAAAGCACCGCATTGAATAGCACCTCGCTGATAAAACTGCCAGTCCATTGGATAGGTGGCGCAGGCACCATAAAGGCAGCGATGATGATAGGCACAGAACCAAACAGCATCTGCCAGGCAGTGAGTGAAAATAGATCAAGGTCAGGCACGCGCTGATGCAGTTTCTTTGCAATAATTACGGACAAAGCCCAGCAAACACCGCCCATGACGGCCAATATCATGCTGAATAAATCCGCACCAAGATGCAGCGGATCAAGAATGAACAGCAAACCCATCAGCGAAAAAATGACGGCGAACCATTGCGTGCCGCGTATTTTTTCACCGAGTAAAGGCCATGCGAGCACCATCACCCAAAATGGCATGGTATAGGTCAGCACGGCCGTTTTACCTGCACCACCTTCTACTAACGCCCAGATAATCAGCCCAGTAAAACCACTGGTTTGCAAAATGCCCAGCACTATCAGTGTCGGTATTTCTCTAGGGCGCAATGGTTTTCGCATGACCAGCAAAACACCAAACAGGCAAATCGCTCCGAGAAAAGTACGTAATGCGCTGAATTGGAAAGCACCTGCAAAATCCAACGCGTGCTTCATCACTACCCAGTTGTAACCCCATAATATGGTTAAGAGAATGAGGGCAGCAAAGGCACGAACTGTAGTTGAGGGTTTATAAGCCACTTTTATTTTCGCGCTTAGTTCCAGATGTGGGTTAGTGCTTTCCAGCGACCATCTGCTTGTTTGCGATAAACCAGTTGCAAGCTACCGCTGAAAGTCTGGCGCTCACCAGCAGCATCTGTCAAACCAGCGCTCCATTTACCACGCTGGAATGCCAGGTCGCCATCGGTGCCGACTTCGATCAGCTCGATGTGATGGCCATTCACACCCTGCGCAAACAGATTTTTAAAGAAAGCATAGATTTCAGCATTACCTGTTAGTTGTGGTGAGCCTGCTGGTGAAATGGTAGCAGCGGCATCATAAAAAGCGGCTACAGCTTCTGGATTACCCGCATTAAATGCAGCATCCCATGCGGTGTTTATTTCGCTGATAGTTTTAGCAATTGCTTGTTGGTCTGACATATTAATCTCCTAAATACATGGTTAAATAAATGAAATTACTTGGTTCTAAATCTTAGGTTTTGTAAATTCTGCAACGCCCGCATCAATCAGTGCGAGCATTTCTGATAGCTGCGCACGGCTCTTTTCATCAAGCCCAGCCATGCATAATCGTAATCTGTTGTAGTAATCTGGCATCACGATATCCAACTTGAATTGGCCTGCTGCAGTCAGGCAGACAGCAACACTGCGCCTGTCATTCGCATCGAATATGCGCTCAACCAAACCATCGCGTTCGAGGCCGTCAATCAAGCCTGTCATAGAGGCTCGCGCAATGCCGACCTTATCGGCCAGAGCTGAAGGTGTTGAAGTCAATGTGGATTCGCGCATGAGCAATATCAGCACCCACCAGCGCCCTTGCAGCAGGCCATGACGGGAGAGGCATTCATCCAATGCTGCAGATAAATCCGTCGCCACCCTCAGTAAATGCAGAAAAGTTGAAATCGCGGTCACATCCGCCTCTGGATAGCGCGAGGCAAATTTTTCTAGCGTTTCAGTTGTTGGTAAATCGCGAAGTTGCAACATAGTTAGCCCTATTATAATTAGGGAGCTAACTATGTCAAGCGATTGAAATATCCGAGATGCTTATATCGCGATAAATTAAAGAGTATATTGATTAGTAGCAGTAGAAAAATAGTCTAAAAAAGACATCAAGTAGGCCAAAACAACTTCTGAGGAGAAGATCATGAAAACCGTACGCCAACTATTGGCCAGCAAAGGCCATTCTACCCTCTCGGTATCCCCTGAAAGCACCGTTTACGACGCACTATCAGTAATGTCAAACCACAAGATCGGCGCTTTACTCGTACTGAGCAATGACAACCTTGTAGGCATATTTTCTGAACGCGATTATGCGCGTGAAGTCGTGCTAAAAGGCCGCGCATCACGCACTACTGCGGTTGCAGAGATTATGTCGAAAGAGGTAATTACCGTGACGCCCGACAACACGGTGGAAGACTGCATGAACCTGATGTCAGGTAAGCGCATTCGCCATTTACCAGTCGTTGAAAATAATAAAGTGATTGGTATTTTGTCGATAGGCGATCTGGTCAAGGAGACCATTGCCTACCAGCAGTTTTTAATCCAGCAACTGGAAACCTATATTCAAGGTTGAGTGAGGCAACGCTAAGACTCGGCTTTGTCTCCTGCTACATTAGCAAACCAGGCTTTGTTGACGTTTGTCGTCTGGTCATCACCCAGCTCATGCGACAGTATGCGCGTTAAATCACTGCGCGCTTTGGCACTATTGGTCACCAGTTGCTGAATGTCATTACGTATGGGGTGGGATTCAACCAGCAAAGCTTCATCATGCTTGCGGAATCGCCAGGTTGAACGATGCGCCTGAAACGCTGAATAACCCAACTCACGCAGCACCTTTTCACCTAGCTGTAATGATGAATAGAATGTTTCGCGCACGCTATCAATTTCCATATCCATATACTCAAAAGCCACGGTTCTATTACGCGCACGCGCCAGTATCTTGACTCCAGGATAATGCTTGCGCACATAGCGTGCAGTCTCCAAGGCATCTTCGTCATTATCAATCGCCAACACCAGCATACAGGCCTTGGAAATGCCCGCCGCCTCAAGTACGTCGGGGCGAGTGATATCACCGTAATAGGCTTTGTAGCCAAACTGGCGCATCAGCTCAATCTGGTTTGGATCAAAATCAATCACTGTTGGTGGGTAGCCAACGCCATTCATAAGCCGCGTAATAACCTGCCCAAAACGGCCAAAGCCCGCAACAATCACTCTGCGCTGCTCTTCAAACTCGTCATGTCGATTGTCTTTTTGCTGCATACGGCGGCGCTGGTATGTGTTGTAAAGCAAGATCAACAAAGGCGTTGTGAGCATGGAGAGTGCCACTACTGAATTCAGAAGACTGGTGGTTGTTTCGCTTAAAACAGCGGAGGCCGCTGCCGCATTGAATATCACAAAGGCAAACTCGCCTACTTGCGAAAGCGTGACGGCGAATAGCCATGCATCAGCATTTTTCTGCTTGAATACTTTACCTAATCCAAATAGAAAAACGATCTTGAGCAGCACGAAACCCAGCGCCAGACTGATCACCAGTAAAGGCTGCTGCATAATCAGGCTTAAATTCACAGACATACCAACGGCAATAAAGAACAAACCTAATAGCAAGCCCTTGAACGGCTCAATATCCAGCTCCAGCTCTTGCCTGTATTCAGAATCGGCCAGCAACAAGCCTGCAATGAAGGCACCCAAAGCCATGGATAGCCCGACTGACGTCATGAGAATAGAAACGCCGATCACCAGCAACAGTGAGAATGCGATGAATATCTCGCGCAGCCCAGTATTGGCGATGTAGCGCAATATTGGGCGCAAGGCATAGTTGCCACCCACGACAATCAGCGCAATCAAACCAACGGCCTTTGCAATCGCCCACCAGTTCATGTGCAAGCCAGTAGCTGTCTGGTTTCCGGGCGCTAACAACAGCAATACCAACATGAGAGGAATCACAGCCAAGTCTTGGAATAGCAATACGCCGAACGCAGACTTGCCTGCTGGCTGACTCAACACGCCCTGCTCAGACAAGGTCTGCATGGCGATTGCAGTAGAAGACATCGCCACGCCCATACCAGCCACCAGCGATAATCGCCAGTCAAAATGCAGTAGCAAGCCAAGCACAAAAACAATAAGTGTCGTTCCCACAACCTGTATACCACCCACGCCAAAAATAGGCATACGCAATTCGAGCAGCTTATCCAGTTCAAGCTCCAGCCCAATCAGGAACAGCATCATCACTACGCCAAACTCGGCGAATTCCAGCACCGTCTCGGCATTATCAATGAGACCCAAACCCCACGGGCCGATGATGATACCTGCAATCAAGTAACCCAACACTGAGCCCAAACCTATACGCTTGGAAATAGGTACAGCCAGCACGGCAGCACCGAGGTAGATCGCACTTTCTATGAGTAAACCAGAGGTATGAGCTTCAGCCATGAATCAATCTTTATGTGTAGTAAACAAACATCAGCGAATGACAATGTCATCCGAATAAAAATCAGCCAACGGTGCATTAACAGTATGCACTTTAGGCGGCATATCTCCTGCGACCAAAGCACTCAGCCATTGGGTATATCTCTTTACGCTCGCTTGCAGGTCATTGTCGTCCATATTATTTGCATCTTGCGTGAGCAGTGGTTGTAGATAATCCATGGCGCACAACGCCGCCGTTTGCTCAAATGGTCGCAGTAGCTCCGCAATCGAAAATTGGTTATAAGCCATACGCTGATAAACGCCAGCTGCACCACCGCTTGAAATGGCATGCACCCAAGACTTACCTTGTAGCGCAGTGCCATCAGGACCATACGCCCAGTTATAAGTGAGTACGGAATCAATCCAGTTTTTCATCAAAGCGGGGCACGAGTACCAGTAAAGCGGGTGCTGGAATACAACGACATCATGTGACTCGATCAACGCCTGCTCGGCAGGGATATCGATCATTTGCTCAGGATAATGCTCGTATAAATCATGAAACGTAATGTCTTCTTTTGGGATAGCACTCACCAGCGCGCGATTGATGCGTGACGACTCAAAACTGGGATGGGCAAAAATCACTAACACTTTATTAGGCATGCTGAACTCTCTTAGCTATCGGCTTCATTATCTGGGTACATTTTTATCCAAGAGCCTTATTGGCTGGTTTGTGCACCATCAAATAATAACTCAACCAGGCACCCGTGCCACACACTGCCAACACCAGCGACAATGGCAACGCTGTTTCATCATGCAATACACCAATCGCAATACCTGCCAGCGTACCCAAACCAAATTGCAGCGCGCCCATCAATGCTGATGCCGTGCCCGCATGCTCACCATGTGCCGCCAGCGCTGAGGCACTAGCATTCGGACTAACGTAACCGATACTCGCCACATAAAGAAACAAACCTGCAAGCACCAATGCAAAAGGCGGCAAACCGTGATGCCGATAAAAAATCTCTAGCGCAAACAAACCAATGCCCGCCAGCGCACTGACCCACAAGGCATTACGCAACAAAAGCGCTGGCGCATATTTCTTAAGTTGCCAGGCATTTAGCTGGCTAGCTCCTATCAAACCAATGGCATTAAAACCAAATACCCAACCAAAATGCGCAGGTGAAACCCCATACAGTGTTGTCACCACAAATGGCGAACCCGCCACATAGGCAAACATACCCGCTATCGCCAAGCCGCCAGCAAGGGTATAGCCAACAAAGCTTCTGCTCTCAAACAGATTAAGGTAATTTCTTGCCACTACCTTGAATTGCAATGGCGGCTCATACTGAATGTCGTGGCTCTCATTCAGCTGAAAATGAATAGCCAGTAAACACAAAGCGCCAAAAATAGTCAGCGCGATAAAAATGGCGCGCCAACCAAACATGTTCAGTACAAAGCCGCCAAACAAAGGCGCAAGAATAGGCGCTAGACCCATCACCAGCATCAACATGGAGAAAATACGCGCCGCGTCAGCTGGGGCTGCACGGTCACGCACAATCGCCCGCGGAATCACCATACCAGCACACGCGCCAAGCGCCTGAACCAAACGCCAGATGGTCAGCGCCATCACACTATCCGCCATATAACAGCCAATTGAGCCAATCAGATACAACACAAACCCCACATACAAAGGCGGCTTGCGACCAAAGCGATCACTCAATGGCCCATAAATCAGCTGTCCGAATGTCAGGCCAATGAAAAAACTCACCAGCGTGAGTTCAACTGCACCACCTTTTGCCTGTAAACCCTGCTGAATCGCAGAAAAGCTCGGCAAATACATATCGATGGATAATGGCCCGCTTGCAGTAAGCGCGCCGAGTAAAACTACCCAGCCAGGAAAACCGCTGGCTGGCTTAGGTGAAGCTGAAGTCATGAAACTTGGTCTTTCTGAAGATAATATTGGGATTGTCTGATGATTGATCTATAACAAATTTAGACAGCGACTTCTATCGACTAAAAACAGTCACTTATTAGTCACCGCAGAGTTGTTGGCATCGATTTTTAATTTCTCAATGTAGGCATGGTCATAGTCACAGGGCATAGGCATGTCCGCTGCGTTATAGGCTATATCCACTTCATCATTGAATGCCAGATAGTTAACAATACGTTTGCGTGTATTGGCAGTCATGTTGCCGAGCTGCTGGGCAGTTTGCAGCAGGGTCTTATCGTTGGACACTGCGCCTTGATTTTTATCACCCATCAGCGCTTTGGCTTTGTTCTTGTCGGATTCAACTTGAATTAAACAAGCGGTGGCCTTGTAGCTATTAATGGTGGCATCATGTACTGCAGTTTCGTCTTTCAAATCGAGTTTAACGATTTCCTGAATGGACTTTGCCATCTGCGTAATGCTGACACGCTCGCGTTCAGTGTATTTCTTTTGATCTATAAATTTCTGAATATCATCACGTATACCATTCTGGTCAGCATCAACCCCACCCAGCGTATCAGTGCGATCAAGAAACGTATAAGCCTTACTCTGCTCTTCCAGATCAGTCAGCATTTGCTCGTAAGGAGAAACAGGTTCCTGGTAAGAAATATTTGCGCTTAATTTATGTTCGTCATCTTTGCTACATCCGTAAAGTAATAATGAAGCCACGAATACAAATCGGAAAAGTCTAACCGCAGGTCCAATCTTCATCAGTTTCCTTAAAGTAAATGAATCGTCGGCTGACATCTTTCCATGGAAGCAATTACTCACCAATGATCTTCACTAAGACCCGTTTCTTGCGCCTGCCATCAAACTCACCATAAAAAATCTGTTCCCACGGGCCAAAATCCAGCTGGCCTTCAGTGATTGCCACAACCACTTCACGCCCCATGACTTGGCGCTTCATGTGGGCATCGGCATTATCTTCGCCTGTGTCGTTGTGGCGATAGTTACGTATTGGTTCATGCGGTGCCAAGCGCTCCAGCCATTCTTTATAGTCATGGTGCAGGCCGGATTCATCGTCATTGATGAATACACTAGCGGTGATGTGCATGGCATTTACCAAAGCAAAGCCTTCTTGCACGCCGCTTTCGCGCAGGCATTCACGTATTTGTGAGGTGATGTTGATGAAAGCAACGCGGGTGGGTGGGTTAAACCAGAGTTCTTTGCGATAGCTTTTCATGGTGTGTTCTCCGATGAGTTTGATATATGACTGTAGCTATATTACGAATAATGATGGCTGATTATAACTTGCGATAATGGCTTGATGATGAACTGAAGGCACTTTTAAATAGCCACGTTGCTGGTAAATAGCCGAACAATTCAGCCCTTGATACAGCATTAATATTCGACGAGGTTACCTTCAGGCACTACAGCAAACTCTGCCCTGTTTTTTCCTGCGCGTTTGGCTTCATACATCGCAAGGTCTGCCATCCTGATTAAAGAGTCTGCATCGTCGGCATCTGCTGGATAACAGGCTATGCCTATGCTGACGCCTATTTGACTCTTATGGCCCTGCACTTCAAACTCTTTGTTGATATAGCGAATCACTCGGTTGGATAAGCCCGTCAACTCACTGCGATTGCGGTAGCGATGAATAATGGCAGCAAATTCATCACCACCCAGTCGCGCGACAAAGTCTGATTGCCGCAGCGCATCCAGAAAGCGGTTGGCAGCAAACACCAAGGCTTCGTCACCAGCATCATGGCCGTATTGATCGTTAATACTCTTGAATCCGTCCAGATCCATATAGAAGATCGCAAAAGATTCTTTATTTCGGCGGGCGAGTGAAATAAGACGATTGAGGTAAGTCTCAAACTGCCGCCTGTTAGGCAAATCGGTGAGCACGTCATAGTGGGCATCGTGGCTCATTGCCTCGGCCATGCTCTTGGATTTAACCGTGATTTCAAATAGATTGATAGTTTTTCTGTAGCCAATCACCAGCACCACCACAATCAATACCACCAGCAGTATAGAGCCGAGGATGGTGGCTTTTAAGCTGTGGCTGATCTCTTGATCAATCGCTGTTTTTTTATTCAGCAATAAAATATCGGCATTTTTTAAATGCACGTTAATTTGCCCCATGATGCTTGTATCTTTGCGCAGGGAGCTCAAATGTGGCGAGTAAGAGCCATCAGTTTGCTGTATCTGGCTGACGAACTTCATCTGCTCGTAACTTGCCCCAGTCAAGGCTTTTACCTGAGTGAGTTCGGTTTGCAACTCAGGGAAGTCTTTTAGATGGGTAAGTAGCTGGTCGTAGGTTTGAGCAAAATCTTGGATACTTTGATCATAAGAGCTAGCAAATACCAAACTGTAAGTGAGCAAGTAACCACGGCGACTAGTTTCTGCTTCTACTAACGACTTCTGCAGGGCAATGATCTGATAACGCGCATTTTCAACTTTGTCACCAACCCGACCAAGCTCAATCAGCCGATAAGCCGAAAAGAACAAGGTGGCCATGGCGGCAGACAGTATCAGCGCCACCACTAAAAGTGGGATCAAAATCTGTTTTTTGTAATTAAACATAAGCCATCATATTTAGCGCTCCAGTTAACCTGGTCATCACGATGCTCTTTTACTAGCTCATGCTTACATTAGCATGATGTAAGCATTTAGACATTAGAGACTTAATATTGCAAGCGTCGCCCGCACATAGCCAAGTCAGCCTGATTCTAAAAATGATGTGCTATATGTTAGAAAGCGCACATATGCAGCAATTGCATCGTGCTATAAGTCTGTTTGAAGTGCTGTTTTTGACAGCGCCTGATTAGATCGCTCCTCCCCGCGTGATTTGATATTACCTCGCCAATTGAATTGGCGATTTTTTTGTATACGAAACTTATGGGAGTAACTAAGGGCAGTGATAAAACGGGTGGTGCCGCTTGCCGGAATCGAACTGGCGACCTCTTCATTACGAATGAATTGCTCTACCAACTGAGCTAAAGCGGCACTTTAAAGTTGCTCTGAAAGAGCGAGGCTGGATTATAAAGTTTTGCAGGGCTGACAGCAAACGCAATTCAATACTGTCTGTGCTGCTGCAGCCTATTGTTTAGGCTGGCCAATCACCCCCAACACAAACCGCACAAACCCATACACCACCCATGAAACCAGCCGCTTGAGTACAAAACCACGGCTCCAGTCATCCCACAGGATAGGTTTAGCACCTTCGGCTAGGACAATTTCCAAATCCTGCTTTAGGGTTTGTGCGAAGCCTTTATCAATCACAACTACATTGGCTTCACGCGCCAGCAGCAAGCTGAATGGGTCAATATTGGATGAGCCAACGGTTACCCAGTCATCATCAATCACGGCCACCTTGCTGTGCATAAAGCTTTTGTGATACTCATAAATCTCAATGCCCGCTCGCAGAAAAATACTGTAAAACGCATGGGTAGCAATCATCAGGAAATACTCCATACGCCCCTGCAAAAGCAACCTGACACGTACGCCCCTTTTAGCTGCGCGCATCAAGGCCTTGCGAAATTGGCGACCTGGCATGAAATAGGCATTGGCGATGAATATCTCGGTCTTTGCATTTTCAATCGCCGCCAGATAGGCATTTTCAATATCACGCCTGTGCCGCAGGTTATCGCGGACGACAAAAGCGGCGAGTTTGTCGCCTGTTGCTGGCTGATCCGATTGATGGATGTTGATGGTGGCTGGCTTTAACTGTGACCACGCTGTACGCGCCCAAAGTGTATGTACATGTTGCATGATGGGCACCAAAAGCGGCCCTTCTATCCGTACCGCATAATCAATGCGGGGCGAGGTTTTATCTTTGGGTACATCAAAATCATCAATGATATTAATGCCACCTACAAAAGCAACATGGCCATCAAACACCGACACCTTGCGATGCAGCCTGCGCAAGCGATTACGCTTGAGTGTCCAGGGTGAAATCTTGGGGCGGAAGAACAGCACGTTTACACCAGCGGCCTCTAACTCATCTAACAATGAAGCTGGAAAATCCTTGCTGCCAAAACCATCCAGCAACAAATTGACTGTGACTTTTCTTGCGGCGGCGCGTATCAAGGCAGCAGCAATTTTTTTGCCTGTATCGTCATGCTCAAAGATATAGGTTTGCAAATGGATTTCGTGCTCGGCGCGGTCAATCTCTGCCTCAAGTGCAGGAAAGTATTCCTCACCATTTCTGAGCAAAGTAATCTGATTATTGGGAAGAAATTGTGACATGCTTAAGCTGCCTGATGTGCCAGTGTTGCCGTCAGCACTGCGTGGTCAGACACTTTTAGCCAGGTTGGGCCTGTGTGTACTTCAACGTGGCGAATGCTGAATCCACGGGTGTAAATACGGTCTAGCCGCAATATTGGCAACCATGAGGGAAAGCTCTGCGCAGGTTTGCCGTGGCTATGCTCAAACACCTCGCGTAAGTGCAAGCTCTCGGCAAAATTACGGCCTGCGTTCAGGCTCCAATCGTTAAAATCGCCCGCGATGATCAGTGGCGAATCTGCAGGCACATGGTCTTCAATAAATCGTTTTACTTCCTGCAGTTGCTGCCTACGCCAACGGGCAAACAGGCCAAGATGCACGCAAATGCAATGCAAGGTTTGATCCCATCCAGGAATACTGATCTCGCAATGCAGCATGCCGCGCTGCTCTACGCTATGCGCAGAAATATCGCGATTTTCTGTATTGATAATGGGGAATTTTGAAAGCACGGCATTGCCGTGATGCCCCGCAGGGTAAACCGAATTCTTGCCATAGGAATAGTTAGGCCATACTGCATCAGCCAGAAACTCTAATTGGCCGTTCAGTGGAAAAGGGCTGAAACGCTTGCTGTGCTTGGCATGCTCATCCTGCACCTCTTGCAGAAAGACAATGTCAGCATGTAGCTTGCGGAGTAGCTCACGCTGCTCATGCAATGAAAAGCGCGCATTGAATGTGCTCAAACCTTTGTGAACATTAAAGGTGGCAATGCGCAGGATATTACTCAAACAGCACCTGCTGCTTTATGAGGCATCCAGCATCCGCTGTAAAGCCAGTATGGCAAGCTTGGCTTCATGCTCGGGCACCTTGATCTGGTTGACTACATTACCCTCTGCCAAGTTTTCTAGCGTCCAGGCCAAGTGTTGTGGGTCGATACGCGCCATGGTTGAACATTCGCACACCACATGCGACATGAATTGCACGGTTTTACCTTGTGGCTTCATCTCTTCAGCCAAGCGGTTCACCAGATTCAACTCAGTGCCCACCAGCCAGCGTGTGCCTGCTGGCGCTTCACGCACTGTTTTTAAAATATATTCGGTAGAGCCGACGTAATCAGATTGCAGGCAGACTTCAAATGGAGCCTCGGGGTGCGAAATCACGATGCCATCTGGGTGCTCATTACGGAACTTGATGATGTTCTGCGGGCGGAACATCTGGTGCACAGCACAATGGCCTTTCCACAACAGGATTTTCGCGTTCTTGATCTCTTCTTCGGTCAGGCCACCCATCGGTTGGTCTGGGTCCCACACCGGCATTTGTTCCAGCGGAATACCCATTTTATGACCGCTCCAGCGTCCCAGATTCTGGTCAGGGAAGAACAATACTTTCTCACGTCGTGCAAAGCTCCATTCCAGCATTTTGGTAGCATTCGTTGAGGTGCAGACAATGCCACCATGCTCGCCACAAAAAGCTTTCAGGTCAGCAGCGGAGTTGATATATGTCAGTGGAGTAATGGTTTCATCAAAATCCAGTACCTTGTTCAACTCACGATAGCTGCGTTCAACTTTCGCCAGATTGGCCATATCGGCCATGGAGCAGCCTGCAGCAAGGTCGGGCAAAATCGCAATCTGGTCTGGACGCGAGAGAATATCGGCCACTTCAGCCATGAAATGCACACCGAGGAACACGATATATTGCGCATCTACCTCAGCAGCGTAACGTGAAAGTTTGAGCGAATCACCCGTGTAATCAGCGTGCCGATATACGCCCTCACCTTGGTAATGGTGACCGAGAATCACCAGTTTTTTACCGAGCTTTTCCTTGGCCGCAATAATGCGCTGCTGGCATTCCTCATCTTGAGAATGTTGGAACCGTTCAAATTTGATCGCTGTTGTTTGCATAGCTACCTACCTTGTTTTGCTACAGTTATAACGTTAATCCGTGGCGCTCGCCAAGCTTGCGCAGTGCGTCCACGTTAGTCCATGAAAATACTCGCTTAGCGGCGTCGCGCCAATCTACCCACTCATAATTCACATGTTCGTCAGGCGCCAATTTCACGGCCACTGGCGCAGGTAATTCTAACCCAAACTGATGCTCGATATTCTCAGTCACCCCCGGCGCATAACGGTAGCGCCAGTGCGGGTAAATCTCGTAAGTATTCGACGTCTGCCAATCAGTAAGCTTGTGTTGCGTGGCATCAATGCCTGTTTCTTCCATCACTTCACGAATGGCGGTATCAATTAAGCCACCATCTTCAACTTCAACACTACCAGTCACCGATTGCCAGAACCCCTGCTTATCAGCCCGCTCAATCAGCAGCACTTTTAAATCCGTGGTGTGAATCAACACTAAAACGGAAATCGGAGTTTTAAACGCCACTGTTATATCCAACTCACTCGCCTTCAAATTCGCATAATGAAAACGATTTGAGTCCATTTTTCGCCAATCGTTTCGTACCGCCTAAATCTGGCAGATCAATCACAAACGCACACTCCACAATTTCACCGCCCAGTTTCTGAATCAACAATGCTGCCGCTTCTGCGGTGCCGCCCGTAGCAATCAAGTCATCCACCAGCAAGATGCGTTCACCTTGCGAAATCGCATCGGTATGTATCTCCACTCGGTCAGACCCATACTCCAGCGCGTAATCATGGCCGACAGTCTCAGAAGGTAATTTACCTGGCTTACGGACTGGCACAAAACCCACGCCCAGCTTATAAGCCAAAGCCGCGCCGACAATAAAACCACGCGCTTCAATGCCTGCCACTTTATCGATTTTTTGACCTGAGTATCGCTTGGCAAACTCATTAATCACGATGCGAAAACCAACGGGGTCTTTTAGCAAGGTGGTGATGTCTCGGAATTGGATACCTTGCTTGGGGTAGTGCGGAATAGTGCGAATAAGTGATTTAAAAATCATGTCGTTCATTTTATTTTTGAACGTCTCTACAACTCATAACTGATTATGTTATTCGTTTCTGAAACCAATTTATTGGCAAAAAGAATATCAATAATTTTATCAACATCCGTTGATGGCAGTTTCTTTTGAAACATCGCAGACACATGCTGAGTTAGTGTCTTACGTCTGCGCGGTAAATTCTTTTTATCAGTTCTTGATAAAAGCTCTACTACCCTTTGATAATTCGGGTCGGTTGAAACAACTGGCTTGGAATCAAGCTCCATCAAGCTATTAAGTCGTTTACATTTCAACCCAGATTTATTCAAGTAACGAAGTAATGGATCAAAACCTTTGTCTTTTGAAAGGACAATACACTCTAGCTTGGGTGTCTTTTCCAAGATTCGACCGAGTTGCATAGCTATATAAAAATCTAGGGCATTACTTCCATTACCTTCGATTCTTTGCCACTCAATACGAGATCCAAGCTTCTGTGCATTTGTTACCAAATCAATTGGAATTGATTTCTGGCTTGCCCCAACAAAAATAGTGACATTAAAAGATTCATCAAGCCTCGATAAATCCACTTGATGGACATTCTCAAAATCGACTAATAATAGTTTCTCAGCCATATAAATGAAATTCGCGCCGCGCTAACTAGGCGCACCCTTGAAGACAGTACGTATTTGTACGGCGAGAGGGCGCAACGACGTTAGCGCAAGCGAGTTCATTTTACGCAACTGGATTAGGCGTCCGGACACGAATATGCAATTCACGAAGTTGTTTTTCATCTACTTCATTTGGCGCATTAGTCATCAAGCACTGCGCACGCTGGGTTTTCGGGAAGGCAATCACGTCACGGATAGATTCAGCACCAGCCATGAGTGTTACCAGACGATCCAAACCGAATGCCAAGCCGCCATGTGGAGGGGCGCCGTATTGCAGGGCGTCGAGCAAGAAACCGAATTTTTCCTGTGCTTCTTCTTTGCTGATCTTCAGTGCATCGAATACCTTGGATTGCACTTCCTGTTTATGGATACGCACCGAACCGCCGCCGACTTCCCAGCCATTTAGCACCATGTCATAGGCTTTAGAGAGACATGCGCCAGGGTTGCTGGTGAGCAGGTCTTCATGACCTGCTTTTGGTGAGGTGAATGGATGATGTAGCGCAGCCCAGCGGTCATTTTCTTCATCATGTTCAAACATGGGGAAATCCACCACCCAGAGCGGTGCCCATGAACGGCCATCCACATGGCCTTTTTCGTGGCCGACTTTAACGCGCAAAGCACCAAGTGCCTCGTTCACTACCTTAGCTTTATCTGCGCCGAAGAAGACGATGTCGCCATTCTGTGCGCCTGTACGGTCGATGATTGCTTGCAGGGCAGTCACGTGAATGTTCTTGACGATTGGGCTTTGCAGGCCTTCTTCGTTTAGCTTGGTGATGTCATTGATCTTGATATACGCCAGGCCTTTAGCCCCGTAGATCTTGACGAACTCGGTATAGGCATCGATCTCAGAACGGCTGATTGCAGCTCCGCCCGGGACGCGCAATGCAGCTACGCGACCACCAGCGGAATTAGCAGCACCGGCGAACACCTTGAAATCTACATCTTTCATCACGTCGCTAAGCTCAGTGATTTCAAGCGTCACGCGCATATCCGGTTTATCTGAGCCGTATTTATTCATGGCTTCAGAGAATGGCATGCGGGGGAATTGGGCTGGCAGGTCAACATCCTGAACCTGTTTGAACATGCGGCGGATCATCTCTTCGACAATGTTCATGATTTCTTCTTCACCCAGGAATGAAGTCTCGATATCCACCTGGGTGAATTCTGGCTGGCGATCAGCGCGCAAGTCTTCATCGCGGAAGCATTTGGTGATCTGGAAGTAACGATCAAAACCAGAGACCATTAACAATTGCTTGAACAGCTGCGGAGATTGCGGCAATGCAAAGAACTGGCCAGCGTGAACACGGCTAGGTACCAGATAATCGCGCGCCCCTTCTGGTGTGCTGCGAGTCAGCATTGGGGTTTCGACTTCAATAAAGCCGTGGTTATCCAGGTAATCACGCAGGGTTTTGGCCACGCGATAACGCAGCATCAGGTTCTTTTGCATCGCTGGACGGCGCAGGTCGATATAGCGATGCTGCAGACGCACCATTTCGCTCAGGTTGTCATCATCCAGCATGAAGGGTGGTGTGAGTGATGGGTTGAGAATCTCAATCTCGGTAGCCAGCATCTCAACATCACCTGTAGAAATGTTAGCGTTCACTGTGCCTTCAGGCCGCGCCCTTACCTTACAGACGACTTTGAGTACGAATTCGCTGCGTACCGTTTCAGCTAGCGCAAACGCTTCTGGAGTATCTGGATCAATAACGATTTGCGCCATGCCTTCACGGTCGCGCAAGTCGATAAAAATAACGCCACCGTGGTCACGGCGACGATGCGCCCAACCACAGAGGGTAACGGTTTGGCCGATGTGTGAGCGGTTTAGATGGCCGCAATAGTGAGTACGCATATTCAAATTCTTAAATTAAATGGTGGGTGGAATGTAGGGATAAAAATTAATTGCTAGATTGTTCGAGTGCTTTGGCTGTTTCCAGATCAAGAATCACGCCACGGCCTGGCATAACAGGAGCAACAACGCCCATGGA
Organism: Methyloradius sp.; assembly: GCA_035460505.1. Classification (GTDB taxonomy): domain Bacteria; phylum Pseudomonadota; class Gammaproteobacteria; order Burkholderiales; family Methylophilaceae; genus Methyloradius. The sequence goes on from DATHWP010000016.1 coordinate 20,157, forward strand.
GATAATGTATTTCAGCGCCTCATCCACACTCATGTCCAACTCGATGACATCCTTGGCTGGCAACATCAAAAAGTAGCCACCAGTTGGGTTGGGAGTAGTTGGCACATAGACGCTGACAAAATCACCTTGCAGGTGATTCGCCACATCGCCACCTGGGTGGCCTGTCATGAAGGCAATCGTCCAGCTACCTTCGCGTGGAAACTGCACGAGCAATGCCTTGCGGAATGCATTACCAGAATCAGAAAACAAGGTATCTGACACCTGCTTAACGCTGTTATAGATGCTCTTAACTACTGGCACGCGGCCGAGCAATGCTTCCCACAACAGAATCAGTCGCTTACCAAAAAAGTTAGTAGCGATGACGCCAGTAACGAAAATAATCAGCAATGTCAGCAAAGCGCCAACACCAGGAATAGCTCGGCCAAACTGGGCTTCAGGGCGCCACTGCGCTGGCAGAAGCAGCAAACTGCTATCCATGGTGCTGATGAGCGTAGTGAGTACCCAGACCGTAATAAACAGTGGTACCAGCACCAGCAAGCCAGTAATAAAATATTTTCTCATTATTGTGATGTTGTCTTTATTGAATAGTCAGTTAATGGCAAGCACAGCCAGGCGCACAGGCTGCTGCCGAAGCCCCCGCTGGCTCTGAGGCTTTGCTTTCGCTTGAAGATGAAGGCTTACTGCCGCCGCCTTTAAAATCAGTCGCATACCAACCGCTGCCCGTTAACTGAAAGCTGGGCGCAGATACTTGTTTGGTAAAGGTCTCTTTGCCGCATTCAGGGCAAGTGGTCAGGTTAGGCTCACTGACTTTACGCATGACTTCTTTTTTAATGCCGCAACTGCTGCATTGATAATCGTAAATAGGCATGAAAATATCCCTTAAAAACAAAATTATACCCGAAGCCTTAGCGATTGCTAAAGCGGCAATGCGAATCGCACTGTGTTCTAGTAAATGGGGGCGTGAATGACATCCCACAAGGGGCGTAAATTGAAGTGTTTTCTGGCTATGCAGAAAATAAGTCTGCGGCAGCTAAATCAGATTTTGATATTGACGATTTTACTGCGTGCCAGTGCTGATGCGGCAGTGCGTGTCTCCACACCCAGCTTGGCGAAAACGTGCTCCAGATGTTTATTGATTGTGCGCGGACTGGTACCAAGAATATCGCCAATATCACGGTTGGTTTTACCCTTGATAGCCCAATAGAGCACTTCAGCTTCGCGACGGGTGAGCTTGAATGTGGCAATCAGCGCTTCAATCTGTGCCGCATCAGATTCTTCGCGTAAAAGAATCACCCATTGCTCGTCACTTTCCATTTCCACTGGCGTGAAAATCAGGCGGCCATCGCCTTTCAGTACGGTTAATGGCGTTGCTGCCGTTTTATCTGTTGCCTCAAATAATCGATGCACCCACGACTGCAATTGCGTATTGGCTGCATAACTTTCTATCCACTGCCTCGCCAACGGCGTTTGCCAGACGATCTTACTGCTGTTCGGCATAACGGCAATCGCCGCTTGACCAAAAGCATCCAGCGCGCCACGCGTCTGGTGCATCTGGCGCGATGTCTGCAAGTGCGCGGCCACTCTGGCAATCACTTCTGTCGGGCGAATTGGCTTGGTCACATAATCACAGCCACCAGCAGCAAAGCCTGCAACTACGTGCTCGGCTTCTGTGAGGCCTGTCATGAAAATCACAGGAATATGCTGTGTATCTGTCTCTGCCTTGAGCCTACGGCAGACTTCAAAGCCATCCATCTCGGGCATGATTGCATCAAGCAGAATAATGTCTGGCTGGGTTTCTTTAGCCGTATGCAATGCCGCTTTGCCGCTATTCGCGACCAATACAGCAAAACCAGATTCGGCGAGCGAATCATGCAACACGGCCAGATTGTCGAGCACATCATCGACAATCAGCACCAAAGTTTCTTGGCCACGGTTGATATTGATATTAGCCATTCACGCTCAATTTCTGGTTTGGCATTTCTAACAATATCTCGCGCATGGCATCAAGTTGAAAGCCCTGTAATAGTTTACGCATGAGAGTCACGAATGACTCGTATGAAGCATCCAGTGCTGCAATGTCATCCAGTTTACTAGCAACGCCACGTACAAAACCGACAGCAAGCAAGCCTTCTAAAGCTTGCACATGCTCAATTGGCGGATAGATAAAATCCACTATTTGCGCTGGAGTCTGATCAGTCAAACTGAACAGGCTGGGCATATAAGCACTCATTTCCAGCGAGTCAAATTCGGTGAGCCATTTAATATTCAAGCGATTACCTATCCAGTCGAGCAGCTCAGATACATGCACGGGTTTGATGATGATATCGTCAGTATGAATGCCCGCGGTGTTTTCCAGCCCTTTATCAAAAGCATTGGCTGAAACAATACCAATCAGCACATCGGACTGATGCACCTTACGGATGATGTAGCTCGCCTCCCAGCCGTCCATCACTGGCATCGCCAAGTCCATGAGGATCAGATCAGGTTTGAAAGTCTGGTAGAGATCAACGCATTCACGACCATTTGCGGCCTGCGCCATCTCAAAGCCCAGTGGCTCGAGTATATGTACCAGCATCTCGCGATCCACTGCTTCGTTATCCACCACCAGTATTTTCTTGCGTGCGCCTTGATAGGCAATGCGGGTGGAAATACTTTCAGAGACCAAGTCTTTTGCCTGGTGCGCCTGCGGTAAAAATAGACGAATGTAAAAAGTCGTGCCTTTGCCCATTGTGCTTTTGACTGTGAGCTCGCCGCCCATCAACTGGGTCAACATCTTACTGATGGTCAGGCCAAGCCCAGTACCGCCGATGCTGCTATTGTTCGCTGCGCTACCACGGGTAAATGGCTCAAAGACCTCATCGATTTCCTCTTGTAAAATGCCAGGGCCAGTGTCTTCTATTTCCACCAAAGCCAGTTCTCGGGCATAGCGCAGGCGGAAATTGACGCCGCCTTGCTCGGTAAATTTGACGGCATTGCCCAAGATATTAATCAGTATCTGGCTCAAACGTTTTTGGTCAGCACGCACAACGGCAGGCAAATCACCCGTAATTTCATAGCTAAAGCCTATGCCTTTGTTACGGGCTTGTAGCTCGAACATATCGACAATCTGGCCAATAAGCTCGGGGAATTTGAGTGGCTTGATATCAAAGGTCAGCTTACCGCTCTCGATTCTGGCAATATCGAGCGTGCCTTCAATCAAGGAGAGCAAGTGCTCACCGCTACGCCGAATCACGCGAATGGCCGGCTGGCGATGTGCGGGGATCGAGGTGTCGTTATCCAGCAGTTGTGCATAACCCAATATGCTATTAAGCGGAGTACGCAACTCGTGGCTAATGCCTGTGATGTAGCGACTTTTTGCCTGATTGGCTTGTTCGGCCACTTGCCTGGCCTGCTGCAATTCCGCATCAGTCTGACGATGAAGCTCGATTTCACGCAGCAACAAACCCGTCTGCCGATTTGACTCCTCTTGAGCAACTCGCCGGCTCTGGCTAGTGAGCACTAACCACCATGTGATGATGGCACTGGCGAACACTAGGGCGGCAAATACTTTCAGGTAACCCATGCGCAACTCTGGCAATAATGCGGCAGCGGTATCGCGCAAAATGAGTGTTTCGTGGAAATAGATCAGGCCAAGAATCAGGCCAAGAAAACTCAAAATAACCGCCATTAACAAAATATAGTGGCTGAGCCCGCTGTTAAGGTAAGGATACAAAGATTCTGGCAACAGCTTGGCCAACATGGCATCCCACTGCGTGGATAATTTTGCGTGCGGCTTACAGAGATCATCACAACGTGCATCCAGACAACAGCAAAGTGAACAGATAGCGCCTTGGTAAGCTGGGCACTGCGCCATGTCATCAGTCTCATACTCGCGTTCGCAAACCACGCATTTTTCCACACGCTTAGCCTTGGCGGTTTCAGGCTGCTGAAGATTAACTGGGTTAATTCCCGTATTTAGTGGCTCGACCACCACCTTGAATTTGTAAGGTTGGCGTGCGATGTAGTATTTGCCTTTCGTGAGCCAAGCAATCAATGGCGATGTCACGAATGCTGTCCCTAATGCAATAAAGGCCGAGAAGGCTTTTAACTCATGGCCGAATAATCCTGCAAATGCCGCAATAGAAACTGCTGAGGCCAACAGCATCGCGCCAACACCCACTGGGTTGATGTCATACAAATAAGCGCGGCGAAACTCTATGCCTTTGGGGCTCCAACCCAGCGGCTTATTAATCACCAAATCGGCAACCACTGCAGTAATCCATGAAATCGCGATATTGGAATAAAGGCCAAGCACTTGTTCTAGCGCCTTGAATACATCCAATTCCATCAGCATCACGGCAATTAGTGCATTGAATACAGCCCAGACTACGCGTCCAGGGTGGCTATGCGTTAAGCGGGCAAAAAAGTTGGACCATGCCAGTGAGCCCGCATAGGCATTGGTCATGTTGATCTTGATCTGCGAGACAATGACAAATAGCGTAGTCACAGCAAGGGCAATTTGTGGTGCGCTAAATACGTGGCTGAACCCCACAAAGTACATGTGCGTTGGATTCACCGCGTTCTCAAACGACATGCTGCCTTCAATCGCAAGATAGGCCAAAAGCGCCCCACCCAGCATTTTCACCAAACCCAGAATAATCCAGCCAGGGCCTGCAATCAGCACACCTAGATGCCAGGCGATTTTATTTTCTTCAGTCTTCTCAGGCATAAAACGCAGAAAATCTACCTGCTCGCCAATCTGCGTAATCAGCGCAACACCCACGGCAGTGGCCGCCCCAAACATCAGGAAATTGAATTCACCCCTTGAGGATTTGCCAGTGAAGCTGATCAGGCGCGAAACAATCTGCGGGTCTTGGTGAATGATGGCGATAAAAGGCAGTACCATCAAAATCAGCCAGATTGGCTGCGTAATCATCTGGATACGACTAATCAACGTCACCCCATGCGTGACCAGCGGAATCACAATGAGCGCGCTCACCATATAGCCGATATACAGCGGCATATGGAAATACAGCTCTAGCGCATAAGCCATGATGGCGGCTTCTAGTGCAAAGAGTATAAAAGTGAATGAAGCGTAAACGAAAGAAGAAATGGTGGAGCCGATATAGCCAAACCCTGCGCCACGGGTCAGCAAATCCATATCAACACCATACTTTGCAGCGTAATAACTGATAGGCAAACCCGTCATAAAAATGATCAGGCTTACCGCTAATATCGCCCAAAAAGCGTTAATAAAGCCATAATTAACCGCTATTGTGCCGCCAATTGCTTCTAAAACCAGAAACGAGATCGCGCCAAAAGCAGTATTCGCCACACGCAGCACAGACCATTTACGAAATGAATGCGGCGTAAAGCGCAAGGCGTAGTCTTCCAGCGTCTCATTGCCCACCCATGTGTTGTAATCACGACGCACTTTGACTATGCGCTGTGTTGGCTCATGGGCTTCATTATTGGCCTGATCGGCTTCGGCTATGGCTGTGGTCAACTACATTTCCCTATTTTATTTTTAATAACTCGATGTGATTTGTTACAAAAATACCCAACTTTATCTTACATAACTTCTGGCATTGCTGGAGTACGCCATTTGACGTATTCGCTTAGATTGATTAAATACAATGAATATTAAGCACGGCTTGTGCCTAGCGGCGGCTTGATTCTGGATTAAGTTGCAATAAAACTTAAAAGATTTTAGGATTCAAAGGTGGGGATTTTGCAGCCTCCCCCTTTCAAGATGAATAGTTCAAGACGCCTAGCGTCCAAGGCCTGCTCCAATTAAAGGCTTAACAACCCTAAAGGAGAGTTCGTGGACACTAAAAACAATCTCAGCAGCACCCAAATTACAGCCCCTCAACCTGTCACTCTAAAGCAAGCCTTTGTCTATTGGCTTAAACTTGGCTTCATCAGCTTTGGCGGCCCTGCTGGCCAGATCGCCATTATGCATCATGACCTAGTCGAGAAGAAACGCTGGATTTCAGAGAAGCGTTTCTTGCATGCACTCAATTTTTGCATGGTATTACCCGGGCCTGAAGCACAGCAACTTGCTACTTACATAGGCTGGCTGATGCATCGTACTTGCGGCGGCATCATTGCCGGCGGCCTATTCGTTCTGCCTTCATTCTTTATATTGGTAGGATTAGCGTGGGTCTATATGGCTTATGGTGCCCTGCCTGCAGCCGCAGGAGCACTCTATGGAATCAAGCCAGCCGTTGTCGCTATCGTGTTCTTTGCGGCTTACCGTATTGGTTCCAGAACGCTTAAAAACCACGTGCTTTGGTCACTCTCCGCATTGGCATTCTTTGCCATTGCCGTGTTGAAGCTTCCGTTCCCGATCATCGTACTGGCAGCAGGACTCATTGGTTATGTTGGTGGCCGCATTTCCCCCAAGTATTTTCAGGTGGGTGGTGGGCATGGTGCTAGCAAGAAGGATTATGGCCCCGCACTAATTGATGATGAAACGCCTACTCCACAGCATGCTAGCTTCAACTGGAACAAGGCGCTAAGAATCACTGCCATTGGTCTCGGCATCTGGTTACTTGCCATAACAATTCTATATATCCGCTATGGCTGGAATGGTGCCTTCACACAAATGGGCTGGTTTTTTACCAAAGCCGCATTACTAACATTTGGTGGTGCTTACGCAGTATTGCCTTATGTCTATCAAGGCGCAGTAGAGCACTATCATTGGCTGAACCCAACACAAATGATTGATGGCTTAGCATTAGGTGAGACTACGCCAGGCCCGTTGATTATGGTGGTGACATTCGTTGGCTTTGTGGGTGGTTGGGTAACGCAAGTGTTTGGGCCAGATGCCGCATTCATGTCGGCTGTGACTGCGGCGGCTATCGTGACCTTCTTTACCTTTTTACCGAGCTTCATCTTTATTTTATTGGGTGGGCCGTTTATCGAGACTACCCATGGCAATTTGAAATTTACCGCACCGCTTAGTGCAATTACTGCCGCTGTTGTCGGTGTCATCTTTAATCTGGCGCTATTCTTTGCTTACCATGTGTTCTGGGTAAAGGGATTTGCTGGTTCAGTCGATTGGGCATCAGTGATCATCACGCTCATGGTGTTTATTGCCATATACCGCTTCAAGGTCAATATCATTCCCGTTATCCTGAGTTGCGGCGTGCTGGGGATGGCTTGGAAATTACTCGCTTGAAACAATCAATTTTCTAGTGATTGTGCTGATGATGTGCATCTGGATAGTGCGGATGGCGATGCTTTATAGATAGATGCTGATGGGCATGGGTATGTTTAACGCCTAGCTCAATTTGATGCTCATGGCCGTGTTGATGATGTTCATCGTGAGTATGTTCATGCTCATGTTCTATTGGCATGTGGCTATGAGTGTGCTCATGATGCTCGGTTAAATGCAGCCAGATACCGAGAGCCATGAGTAGCCCGGCAATCAGAAGCGGCAATGTTAATGGCTCACCTAAAGCAATCGCCAATAACGCACCAAAGAATGGTGCTACTGAGAAATAAGCACCTGTTCGAGCCGTTCCAAGATGCCGCAGACCAACCACAAATAAAGTCAGGCTGACTCCGTAAGCCAGAAACCCAAGCACCAACGCCCCAGCAAGATGAGGTATTGCTGGCAATGTTACCCCCAGTGAAAAGGCAAGAAACAAATTGACCGTACCAGCTACCAGCCCTTTGACTGAGGCAATCCATGTTGCATCAGATAATGAGACTTTGCGAGTGAGGTTATTATCAACACCCCATGCAAAACAAGCGCCCAGTATCGCCAAAGTTGGTAGTGAACTGGCAAAGCTGATTATATCTCGCCAACTAAGGATAGTTGCCCCGACCAAAATTGCTAACATGCCGATGGCAATGCGACGGTCAACGTTCTCTTTAAAAGCGAACCATGCCAGTAATGCAGTAAATACGCCTTCTGTATTAAGCAGTAGAGACGCGCCAGAAGCTGGCATATTGCTCAGCCCCCACATCAATAATACGGGAGCCACAACCCCACCAGCTAGGATAGCGCCTGAGAACCAGGACAACTCTACGGGAGTGAGCTTTACAGGTAATGCCTTGGTGATAAGACGGTAAAGTGTTAAGCCAACACCAGAACCAATATACAACAACCCAGCCAATAACCATGGGCTGACATCAGCCAAGAGCAGTTTGGCAAGAGGCATCCCCATCCCAAAAAGCAAGGCTGCGGTAAGTGCTGCAAACACACCGACCTGATTAACTTTGACTTTCATTTGGTCATTCTAAACAGCCAGTAAATAAGCCCCTGCCAGCAACATCAAACCGCCCATCACCACATTGAGTTGCTTGGCGATAGCCACACGGCGAGAGGATAACAACAAGCCAATAGCGTGTAGCAAAGCAGTCGCGAGTAACATGCCCAGCATCGTATTCCAGCCACTAGAGAATGAGAGTTCAAGCCCATGCGCAAAGCCGTGAAGCATGGAAAATATGGCAGTCAATGCTATCTGTAACGGGCGTTTAAGTGGTAATTGAATCAACAACAGCAGACCCATTGCCAGCACACTAGCGCTGACACCAATCTCGACACTGTCGGTATTTAAGCTAGCAGGCATCAACCCTGACATAGCAATTGCCGCACCCAATGCCATCACCAAGACAAAAGTCACTGGTAATTGCCAGCGCGCAGAGCCACCAAGTTTAGCTGCCCACATGCCAATTCCGACCATGACCAGCAAATGATCAATCCCAGTGAGCGGATGTAGAAATCCAGCCAAGGCGCCATGCTCGGCATGGCCTGGATGCGCCATTGCCAGCGTTGAAAATAAACCTAAACTAATGGCGAGCAACATTTTTTTCATAGTGATTCTCCTTTTCTAGTTCTGTAGCGTAAGCGATGCTTGGAGTTATAACCCTTAAAGCATCAACCCTTGTTTTTCGATAAAGCTGACTATCTCTTCCAACCCTTGGCCCGTTTTCAAATTGGTAAAGATAAACGGCCGCTCGCCGCGCATGCGTTTGGCATCTCTATCCATCACTTCTAGCGATGCGCCAACCATAGGGGCAAGATCTATTTTGTTGATAATTAGCAAATCAGATTTAGTAATTCCAGGGCCGCCTTTGCGTGGGATCTTTTCGCCGGCGGCGACATCAATAACATAAATGGTCAGATCAGACAACTCTGGGCTAAAAGTTGCCGCCAGGTTATCGCCCCCGCTTTCAACAAAAATAATATCCAGTGTTTTAAAGCGTTTGCTAAGCTGGGCAACCGCCTCAAGATTCATCGAAGCATCTTCTCGTATGGCGGTATGTGGACAGCCTCCAGTTTCTACACCGATAATGCGGTCAGGCGATAGCGCTTCATTACGCGTAAGAAATTCTGCATCTTCTTTGGTGTAGATGTCGTTGGTCACAACAGCAATGTTGTAAATATCGCGTAGCCGTTTGCATAAAGATAGTGTCAGCGCTGTTTTACCAGAACCCACTGGTCCGCCGATGCCAACGCGTAAAGGTTCTTTATAGCTGGTAGTCGCCGCCATTGGTTTTTCAATAGTAAGTGTCATGATCTAAATAGCCTGCTGTACTGGGTCTCATGTTGGCAGCCTGCAATCGTCAGGCTGGGTGCAAAATTGCTGATTTCATCGTTATCTAGCGCCATGGCAGCATTCACCAAATCGGGTAATTGCTGGCCTAAACTCAATAATATTTTTTGCCCTGCGACTTGCCCAAGCGGTACCGTTTTCATGGCTGCGCTGGCCTGATTTTCTGCCCAGGACCACGCATAGGCCTGCAACATATCAGGCAACGGAATTGCCCAAACATAGGCAACGCCTGCATACACGGCAGGAAAGCTAGGCTCGTGCAGCGCATTAATTTTTGTCATAAAATCATCAGGTAAATCATTCAAGTCATTCAGCAAGCGGCAGAGTGAATAACCCATTTGCCTGGTTTCAGCGAGCGACTCAGCTGTATCACGCCCAGCCTGAAAAAACGCATCCCATGTATTAACAGCTTGCATATCATAGGCTTGCCAGGCTTGATAAAGTCGATGCAATACGGGTAACTCAAAGTTGCCTTGGTATATGTGCAATGCATCGCTAATCCATTGTTTGGCAGTTGCCAGATCATGCACGTCGCCAGACTCAATCGCCCATTCCAAGCCTTGAGAATAACTGTAAGCGCCCACTGGCAGCATGGGGCTGGCAAGTTGCAATAATCGGCTCAGTGCCAGACTGGAAGCAGCACTAGCCATGCCGACGTAACCTCGCCGAAGGCAATCGCGCAATATTTGCGTCATCATCATGATGGCGATGGCCGCCTCCGTAGGCGCCAGCTTCAGGCTCAAATGGTGCCTGTTCGTCAGTTAAGGTCATGCCCAAGCCGATCAGCATGTCTTTCAATACATGGTCTTGCTCAAGCAGTAGCCAACCATCCCCAACTTGCAGAGGCACATGCCGATTACCCAGATGATAGGCCGCACCCATCAAGGCTTGCTGATTTTGCGCAGTTACTCGAGTCACAGGTTCATTGGCTGCGACTACCTGCACCACACGGCCATCTTCTGATTTCAACAAATCCCCGCCGCGCAGTATTGTGCCGCGATCAAGCATTAATGCGGCTTCCAGACCAGATTGCAATGTCACCCGGAGACGACTTCTCTGGCGCAGATCAAACGGCAATAACAGTTGCTCATCAATCTGGTGAAGTCCGGTCAGGCGTTGTGTAATATTTAGCATCAAAATAAAAAATAACGTTGTGCCATGGGCAGCACGGTCGCTGGCTCGCAGGTCAGCAACATGCCATCGGCACGAACAATATAGGTTTCAGGGTCTACATCAATCACTGGCATCCAGTTGTTATGGATCATGTCTTTTTTCTTTACGGTACGCGTACCGCTGACCGCTACCAACGGTTTTTGCAGATTTAGTGCCTGTACTTCTGGGTTTTCTAAACCCGCCTTTGAAACAAAGGTTACTGAAGTTTTTAAGCCACCTCCATAAGCGCCGAACATATGGCGATAATGCACGGGTTGTGGCGTGGGAATTGATGCATTCGGGTCGCCCATCGCTGCCGCAGCAATCATGCCACCTTTGAGTATGGTCGAAGGTTTCACCCCAAAAAATGCAGGTCGCCAAATCACTAAATCGGCCAGCTTGCCAACTTCTATTGAACCAACGGTATGCGCAATACCATGAGTCAACGCTGGGTTGATGGTGTACTTTGCGATATAGCGTTTCACGCGAAAATTGTCATTACGCTCAGAGTCTTCAGCCAGCGCACCGCGCTGCATTTTCATTTTGTGCGCGGTCTGCCAGGTGCGAATGATCACTTCGCCCACTCGCCCCATGGCTTGCGAATCAGATGACATCATCGAGAATGCACCGAGGTCATGCAGGATATCTTCTGCCGCTATCGTCTCGCGGCGAATGCGGCTCTCGGCAAAGGCAATGTCTTCGGCAATCGCAGGGTCAAGATGATGGCAAACCATGAGCATATCCAGATGCTCATCGATGGTATTGACGGTAAATGGCCGCGTTGGATTGGTAGAAGAAGGTAATACGTTTGCATAGCCAGCGGCTTTGATAATGTCTGGCGCATGACCACCGCCCGCGCCTTCGGTATGAAAGGTGTGGATAGTGCGGTCTTTAAATGCGCCGATGGTGGTTTCAACAAAACCAGATTCATTCAGCGTGTCGCTATGGATCGCCACCTGAATATCCATTTCTTCTGCCACGCTCAGGCAGTTATCAATGGCAGCGGGCGTCGTGCCCCAATCCTCATGCAATTTAAGCCCAACAACACCCGCATTGACCTGCTCAATCAAAGGTTCTGGCAGGCTGACATTACCTTTACCCAGAAAACCCAGATTCATCGGGAATGCATCAGCTGCTTGCAACATACGGTGGATATGCCAGGGGCCTGGCGTACATGTGGTGGCAAATGTCCCCGTTGCAGGCCCAGTACCACCGCCTATCATGGTGGTGACACCAGACATCAGCGC
>DATHWP010000017.1:0-1901 GCA_035460505.1 Methyloradius sp.
CACAATAGCATCTACATGAGCGAGCCTGCCGATTCGCTCCCTCAACGGACCAGCCGGCAATAACAAACTATTCCCGAAGCCTTTTGCGCCATCTATTATCGCTATCTCAACATCCCGCTGTAAACGGTAATGCTGCAGTCCATCATCGCTGATAACTACATCACACTCTGGATACCTTTTGAGTAAAGCATTGCCAGCTTCAACGCGGTTTGCATTCACAAATACTGGGCAACCCGTTCGCTTGGCAATCAAAACAGGCTCATCGCCAACTTCCAAAGGTGCACTGTTGGCAGATACTTCTTGGATATGCTGTGCACTACCACCATACCCCCTGCTGATAATGCCCGGCTTATATCCGGCTGATTTCAATTGCTCTGCAAGCCATATGACAAGTGGTGTTTTGCCCGTACCGCCCACATTGATATTACCAACGACAATGACAGGTACAGCTAAATTGAATATTTTTAGCCAGCCAATTTGATAGAGAAACTTACGACATGAGCTCAGCACAAAGAATATCCATGAGATTGGCAGTAGCAAGATATGCCACAAAGTATAAGTAGCCCACTGTTTTTGAAGCCAGCTAGACATATCGATTCGTCAGATACTAACTAAATTGCTTTTGATAAAGCTTGGCATAATGGCCGTTCTGCGCAATCAGCACTTCATGCGAGCCGCTTTCCACAATCTTGCCCTGTTCCATGACCATGATGCGATCAGCATTTTCAATAGTGCTCAATCTATGTGCAATCACAATACTGGTGCGATTTTCCATCAAAGCATCCAAGGCTGCCTGTACATGTTGTTCAGATTCAGTATCCAGAGCAGAGGTGGCTTCATCAAGCAATAGTATAGGTGCATTTTTCAGAATCGCACGGGCGATGGCAATACGCTGGCGCTGCCCGCCAGATAAACGTACACCTCTATCACCAATCTCATTCTGCAAACCATTTGGCAGTTGCTGGATAAAGTCCCAAGCATGCGCCGCTTTGGCAGCGGCAATCACTTCTTCTTCAGTTGCATCACGCAATACACCGTACGCAATATTATTGAACACCGTATCATTAAACAGAATAACGTCTTGGCTCACCAAAGCAAATTGCTGACGCAGGCTTTTTAGACTGATGGCGCGAATGTCGACGCCATCTAATAGAATTAAGCCTTGCTGTAACTCGTAGAAACGTGGCAATAAACTCACCAGAGTCGTTTTGCCTCCACCAGAGCGACCGACCAAGGCGACTTTTTCACCAGGCTTTATGGAAAGGTTTAGATTATCTAACGCCGGACGCTTGGCATCATCGTAGCGCAAAGTCACGCCGCGTAACTCGATCTCACCTTGAGCGCGTGGGATTTCTTTAGTTGAAGTGTCTTGTTCTGCAACTTCATCAATAACACTAAAAACACTTTGTGCAGCAGCCAAGCCAACCTGCAAATCTTCATTCAAGCCGGTCAAGCTTTTAATCGGTGCGATTAACATCAGCAATGCGCCGATAAACGCGGCAAACTGACCCGCACTGAATCTACCGACCGCATAGTAAATCACGAGCGCTAATGAAATTGCCGCCAATATCTCAACAACAAAACTACTTAAACCAGCAATACGTGCCAGTCGAATTTGCATGTGCCTATTTTTGCCAATCACATTCGAAAAGCGGTTATTTTCGTAATCAGCGCCGCCAAAAATCTTCACCATGCGCTGGCCAGAAAGCGCTTCTTCGGAAACTTTGGTCATATCGCCCACAGACTGCTGCACATAACGTCCAGCAGCACGTACCTTAGGTGTGATTCTATGTAGATACAAAGCCATGAATGGCGTGACCAGTGCAAAAATCAGCGTCAGGCGCCAATCCAGATATAGCATGTAAGCCAACATACCAAGAATTGTCAGCGAATCGCGCACA
>DATHWP010000018.1:0-9875 GCA_035460505.1 Methyloradius sp.
ATTCACTTGCCAATCTGGATGCTGCCTTGTGTGATGGTTGCAGCGCACAGTATCAGCCGCTTGGCAGGCGTATTTGTAATTGCAACGCAGGAATATGTGCGCACTAACGGAAAATCCAAGCCATTAGCTACCAAACTGAATGGGTTCGAGTTGTGTATCGCCATGAGCTTCGGTTTATTGCCGTTGCTGCTTTTAAGTTGGCAATCGGCGGTGTGCGGTTTACTAGCCGTGTTTGTGATCTGGTGCTGGTTTAGCCACAAGCTTAAAAAACGCTTGGGCGGATATACGGGTGATTGTTTGGGCGCCATGCAGCAATTGACCGAAATTGCTTTTTATCTCGCAGTGCTAGCCTGGAGTAGCCATTCGTGGAAATTTATCTAGTACGTCACACAACGCCAGAGGTCGCCACTGGGATCTGCTACGGACAAACTGACCTAGATGTAGCCGCAAGCTTTGAAGAAGAGAGCAAGCGCTTACATGAGAAGCTAGAACATCTTGTTAACCCAGTCATCTACAGCAGCCCACTACAACGCTGTTTAAAACTTGCCACCGCCACTGCCAAAGCACTTGGACACACTACAATCAATCAGGATGATCGTCTCAAAGAACTGCATTTTGGTGATTGGGAGATGCTGGCTTGGAATGACATCCCACAAGGCCTGATAGAAGTCTGGGCTGAAGACCATGTAATGCAAACGCCACCCAATGGCGAGTCGTTTCATCAGCTATTTTTACGGGTAAAAGCATTTCTCGAAGAAATCTCTACGGGCAAGGCTGGCTCTGGCGAACCAGTGATTTTGTTCACCCATGCAGGTGTCATCCGCGCATTCACGGGATATGCGCTAGGTTTACCCCTCATCAATGCCTTTAGGCTGCACATCGATTATGCTAGTGTTACCAAAATCATCATCGATGAAAAAGTCATGCGAATTGGCTTTGTAAACAGGTAAATGAGCGAAACCACCCAAAGTAAAACAGCGTCGTTCTCTAAAACAGCCAGCAAACAGGCCAAGCCTGATGCAGGGACTGTTGCTGCCAAGAAAAACGCTAATGCGTTATCAATTCATGAACACAATCAGCGTGGTGCGGAGTTACTTGCTCTAAGTGATTTTAAGTCAGCGCTTGCAAGCTTTAACGAAGCCATTGCTATCAATGCAAATAATCTGGAAGCTTATATAGGCGCTGGTCGCGCTCTGACTGCGCTTAAAAATTATGACTACGCAATTGCGCATCTTCAATACGCGGTTGGGCTAAAGCCAGATGATGCTGCAGCGCATCACTTTCTGGCGGTCGCTTTGCAAAAAGCGAGACAGTTTGATGCGGCAATATTGAGCTATCAGCGATCTATTGAACTCAAGCCTGAAGACGTAGCTTCTTACCTGAACCTAGCCAATACACTCGCCGAGGCAGATCGCCATCAAGATGCGCTGGACATCTATGATGGTGTGATCGCACACAAACCCGACGATGCAATGGCATACAACAATCGCGGTAATTTATATTTGGACTGCAAATACGTCGATGAGGCGCTGGCCGACTACGACAAAGCCTTGGTAATTGCGCCTAATGAGATGAAATTTATCTGGAACAAGGCGCTTTTGAAGCTGTTGATGGGCGACTTTGAAACAGGCTGGCAATTGTATGAATACGGCTTTAAGACCGAGGGATTTGCCCGTGGCGTGAGAAAACAATGTCCGCAACCTGCATGGCTGGGCGATTTTTCGATTGAGGGTAAACGCATCGTCCTTTATGCAGAGCAGGGCTATGGCGATGTGATGCAGTTCGTGCGATATGCGCCTATGGTAGCGGCACTTGGCGCTGAAGTGATTCTGGAAGTACCTAGGCCATTGGTCAAACTGATTGAGACGATGAAGGGTGGTTTAAAGGTGATTGCGCAAGGTGAAGCGTTTACCGACTTTGATGCCCATTGCCCACTCATGAGTTTGCCATTGGTGTTCAAAACAATGCTTGAAACGGTGCCTGTGGATGTGCCTTACCTGTTTGCAGATCAAGAAAAAACAGCTGATTTTGCGTTTGCAGATAAGCAGAAATTGCAGGTCGGCTTGGTCTGGTCTGGCTCGACCACCCACAATAACGACCATAGGCGCAGTATTCCATTGGTGACGTTGCAGCCCTTACTTGATTTGCCTGTTACTTTTCACAACCTGCAAAAAGAGGTTAGAGCGAATGACCAACTGGTGCTTGATCAATTGCCCCAGATAAAATCTTACAGTGAACGCCTGCATGACTTTACTGATACTGCCGCTCTCATTGCACAATTGGACTTGGTGATTACAGTAGATACCTCAGTGGCGCATCTGGCAGGTGCGATGGGCAAAACTGTGTGGATATTGTTGCCGTATGTACCTGATTATCGCTGGTTGCTGGATACTGAAATATCTCCGTGGTATCCAACTGCTAGATTATTCAGGCAGCCTTCAGTTGGTGACTGGCAAGCGGTAGTAGCTGAGTTACTTACTGCGCTGCAAGCTCTCATAAATCAAACTTCATCGAAGAATGCACCATGAAAAATAAATCAGCTAAACGTAGTGCCAATAAAACTCCAGCTTCATCATCTTTGTTAGGGAAAATGCTAGGCACGCAAGGCCTTGCTGCTAGCTCACAAAAACAGATAGATGCAAATACTGCGACACAATTACTGCAGCAGGCGATTGATTTTCAGCAGGCAAACAAATTTGATCAGGCACTGGCCATTTATCATGAGTTATTAGCAGCACACCCTAATGATTACCGTGTGCTGACGCTCGTTTCCACTGTGCATTTGCACTTGAAAGCTTTTGAGCAATGCCTGACATACATTACAAAATCCATTGCTATCAACCCCAATCAAGCTGATGCCCATGATATTGCTGGTGATGCTTATACCTATCTCAACCGTTTTGAAGAATCTGCTGCGAGTTATGAAAAATCAATCGCCCTCAAGCCAGATAATGCTGAAGCGCATTACAACTGCGCCAATGCCTTAAAGCTGGCCAAGCTTGATGACCAGGCATTAGTCCATTACCAGCGGGTGATTGCCTTAAAGCCTGATTATGCAGAAGCACATCACAATCTCGGCGTCATACTCTGGCAAAAGAAACAGTTAAATGAAGCATTGTTATGCTTCAACAAAGCCATTGAATTGATGCCTAAATACGCGAATGCCTATATGAATTGTGGCAATGTATTGGCAGATTTGAACAAGCATGAATTCGCCGTAGCGCATTACAACTATTCGATAGAGCTGAACCCTAATCACGCAATTACCTATAACAATCGGGGCGCTGCCCATAACAAACTGAAAGCGTATGAATTTGCGATGGAGGATTATGCAAGTGCCATTGAGTTAGACCCTAACTACGGAGCGGCCTACATTAATCAAGGTAATACTTTGCTTGCTCTTGGGCGTCGTGATGATGCTTTGGCTTCTTATAACAAGGCCATGCAAATAGATCCAAATAATTCACAAAGCTATACCAATCGCGGCAATCTGCATCTTGATAATCAAGAGTTTGCGCTAGCGATAGCAGACTACGATCATGCCAGCGAATTAGCCCCCGACAATGCCACTTGTTTGTGGAACAAAGCCATCATTAAGATATTGCAGGGTGAATATGAAGAAGGCTGGCACTTGTATGAGTATGGTTGGGATGCAGAAGGCCCACCGCGCGGCCACAGAAAACCTTATGGACAGCCTAATCTGGTGGGTAATGATCCAAAAGCGCCTCATGTATCGAAAGAGGCATTAGTTGGTAAGCGTGTGATGCTTCATGCTGAACAAGGGTTGGGGGACGCTATCCAGTTTGCACGCTATGCCCCCATGGTAGAAGCGCTTGGCGCCAAGATCATTCTTAACGTGCACAAGCCCCTGCTTGGTTTGATGCGTACCTTGTCACCATATTATCAGCTTATCGAAAAAGAGCAGGAATATGCCGAATTTGATTATCACTGTGCGCTGATGAGCTTACCCTTTTATTTCAAGACAACTGTAGATACTGTCCCTGCACAAGTGCCTTATCTGGCAGTGGATCAATCTAAAAAATCTGGGTTGACGCTGGCTGAAAAGAAAAGCTTGCGTGTAGGCCTCGTGTGGTCAGGTTCAGTCAGCCATACCAAAGACTATAAACGGAGTATTCCGCTTGCTCAGTTAGCGCCTTTGATGCAATTGCCAATTGAATTTCATGGACTGCAAAAAGAGATCAGGCCCAATGATCAAGTGACGCTGGATGCAGGCATGCCGATACAACTACATATCGCCGAGCTGAATGATTTTACGGATACCGCAGCATTGATTGACGAAATGGATGTAGTGATTTCAGTGGATACTTCAGTGGCCCATTTGGCTGGTGCAATTGGCAAGCCAATATGGATTTTATTGCCAGTCGTACCAGATTACCGCTGGTTGCTTGATCGCGCGGATTCGCCTTGGTACCCCACTGCAAAACTTTTCAGGCAAAAAACTATTGGGGATTGGGGTAGCGTGATTGCCGAGGTTAAGATTGCACTAGAAGCGTTAGTGAATCAATCTAACCCTTGAGCTTTAACGGCAATCCCGCCGCGACAAAAAACACTTCATTGCATAAGGCAGCAACGGCCTGATTCAGCCTGCCAGCTTCATCCTGAAATTGGCGATTGATTTCGCCAAGCGGCACTATGCCCATGCCGACTTCATTGCTGACGAATATGATTTTTCCAGGCAGTGTGGGTAATACTGCTAGTAACGCGGCACGTTCAGCTTGCCAATCTACGCCTTCTGGAGGGGCGCATTCAGGGCAGATGCACTGGGCGAGCCACAAAGTTAAGCAATCTACGATCAGGCAATGATCTGGTGCCGCTTTAGCTTTTAAAGTGGCAGCGAGTTGATGCGGTACTTCCACAGTCTTCCAATGCTTAGCACGGCGGCTTTTGTGATGCGCCACTCGCTCACCGAACTCGCTATCATAGACTTGTGCTGTGGCGATGTAAGTAACTGCTAGATCACTTTCCGTCGCTATTTTTTCGGCATAAGCACTTTTGCCAGAGCGCGCGCCACCTAATATCAAGCTTGTCGTCATGTGGAGGAGTTCTTCATTTAATTTTCAGTCGGGGTTTAGCCCCAGTGTTTGCCATGGGCTTGCTTAACGCCCCATTGCTGAATAATAGTTTGCAACTGTTTGAGCCCATGCGTAATCACAGAAGGCCCAGGCTGCAGAATATCTGCCGATTTTATTTCTCGTACAAAGCCGTTTTGCACTGCGGGTATCACATCCCAACCTGGTCGTGCCATGACTTGCTCAGGCTGAAATTTTTTACCACACCACGAGCCTATAATGATGTCGGGCATGCGCTCAACGACTTGGTTTGAATCAGCAATAATGCGCTCTTTGGCCGATGTGTGCATTGATAAATCGGCAAAGCAATCTTCGCCACCTGCGATCTTGATAAGATCAGCCACCCAGCGGATGCCGCTGATTAATGGGTCATTCCATTCTTCAAAATATACCTTTGGTTTAGCAGGCAGGTACAGCGCAGTTTCTTCAACACGTTCGATAGTTGTTTGCAATTCTTTGACCAATGCGGCAGCTTTTTCTGGCACGCCGACTATCCCACCCAGCGTAGTCACCATGCGCAAAATATCATCGACTGAGCGCTGGTTAAATACGTGCACTTCAATACCAGCCTTAATCAAGGCAGCGGCTATATCGGCCTGTAAGTCAGAAAAAGCTAATACCAAGTCTGGTTTTAAATCTAGAATCTTATCGATTTTGGCGCTGGTAAATGCCGATACTTTGGGCTTCTCCCGCCGTGCGATAGCTGGCCTAGTTGTAAAGCCTGAGATGCCGACAATGCGCGCCTGCTCGCCGAGTAGATACAAGACTTCAGTAGTCTCGGTCGTCAGGCAAACAATGTGTTGATATTGATGAATACCAGTCAAAATACTTCCTCAACTTATTTCAGGGTGAGTCATTACCAATAAAAAAAGCCGCACAACATGGCTGTGCGGCTTTTTTGGTTTTAATTTAGGCTAAGCCTGAACAGACTTTCCAACCTGAATCAAGCGGAAAGCCTTAACTGCCAGCCAGAAAGCTGCCATATACATCAAGGTAAACCCAACGTAGGTCGGCAGATAATTCCAGCCATACTGAATGGTCTCTTGCACGCCATTGTTAGGAAAGCGACCAGAGAACAAGTAGTACGCTTGGGTTGAAATAACGAAGGCAACTACAGTAGTAATCAAGCTAATCAATACATATGGCTTAACTGCAAAAGCATCCGCTCTTGAAGCGAGCCACAGACCACCCAGCCACATCGCACCATAAGCTGGAATCAAACCCCAATAACCGTTAGTCAGGCAAAAGCCTTGCATTGGGTCAAGTACAGCAGCACCAAAATCAATCACAGTCGCTAACACAAAAAATGCCGCAAACCACCATGCACGCTTAAGATAAAGTCCGCCAAGAAGAAACAAGGCAAGGCTAGCGTCAGGCAAAGATACTGCTGTTAGCACATGGCTGCCGCGGGTTAGCAGCATGAAAAAAGCAATCAATGCAGCAATTGCGATTGGTTTGTAGCTAATGGTTGGGGTTTTTTGTGTTGAGTTCATTTGTATTTCCTTCAGTCTTGCCTAATATTCAGCAATCATAACATCTTGCGGCCTGATTTTCTCAGGCCGCAATCCTTAAAAGTCAGCTTTCATGCCGATTCTCCAGGTGCGTACAAAATCTACAGGGTAGATGCTGTTATCCGCCACCTGAATGGAGTTTTCATGCTCAAACAGGTTGTTGATTGCAGTGAAGAAAGTCAGGTTCTTGTATTGGTAATTTGCGGCGATATTAGTCGAGAGATACTTGTCTTGTCTTTGACTAAAATTATTCTCAAAATCGTTATAAGCATAAGCTCCTGAGCGCCATGTTTGATTTAGATTTAAGCTAGCATGATCAAGAAATTTATAGTTCAAATTTGCAACTATTGTATGTTTGGGCACACCTGGTAAATTTTTATTACTAATATTTGTGCCGTCCGCTTTAATTTCGCTGTCAATAATTGCTCGAGTATAGTTATAAAGTACTGAGGCACCTAGATTGTCGGAAATTTTAATGCTGTCCTGTAGCTCAATACCATATTTATGTGATTTATCAATATTAGTGTTGGTGCCAAAAAATCCTCCCAAAGTAGGATCGAGATAAATTTCATCATGCAGGCGACTGTAAAAAATTGTCGCCTTTAATCTATTGTTTGATACGACATGGTTTAAACCAATATTGAAAGTTTTTGATTCTGCTGGCGTAATGAAACCATTGAATCCACCGCCAGAGTTAAATAGTCGATCAATATCTGGAGTTTGATAACCCACGTTGTAATTTGCAAAAGTGCTTAATGCGTTGTTAAAGCGGTAGTTTGCTCCTACATCCCAAGCATTAAGGCTCTTGCTTAAAGTGTCTGATAATCCGCCTACAGGTGAAAATCGATAATCTATAGTCTCATTACGAGCGCCAGCTGATAAGGTGATTGCATCTATTTTGTATTCACCTTGTACAAAAAATGCCTGATTATTTTTAGTCGTTGTGTTGGTGGTGACAAATGGACCTGTTGAATTGCGCTTACCATCAAAATTCTGGAAACCAGCCATCAGGCTTTTAATGTCATCACAGTAGCTGATTGAAATATCATTTGATGTGTAGTCATACTTATTGATGGAAGGCGAAGCTGACACAAACGAAGATAATTTGTTTTCATCGTAGTGCGTCGCACTAATGCGGACGTTGTTGGTAACGTCATACTCAACACCTACTCGCCATTGATCGCTATTAAAATTTTGGTGTGTATATGGAAAAGCGCCGCCGCTTTGTGAAGGGTCAGCTTTAAACTGGGCCAAACTTAGGGGGTTCACATATCGGATGTCATTGCGTGAGCTTGTCCCCTCAACATTAAAACGCAAGGTGTCTAGCGGTTTAAGTTTGAGTTTTACGTTTTGTGTATCGCTAGTGAATTCATCTTTATTACCAGTTACGTCCTTTTGACTAAATCCGTCATAGGAGTCATGGGCAGCATTGGCGGACAAATCAAAATATTTCTCTGAAATGCCAGCGTTGATGTAATGATTTTGCTGGCCATAATTGCCACCAGAAACGCTAGCTGTAACCCCAGTTTTATTTTTTGTGTAGATTTGGATGGCGCCAGCAGTCGCGCCGTCACCATATATTACAGACCCACTACCTTTACTGATTTCAATGCGATCAATATTGCCAAGAGGGATAGCAGCAAGAAGTTGAGGGGACATATCAATATTATTCAAGCGTTGGCCATCTACGGTAATAACAACATTCTGGTATCCATTCTCACCGCCATAGCCACGAAGATTGATTGATGGAGTTGCTTTATTGCCGAATGCAGATGAAATGTTCAGCGTTGTTTGTGTTGCTAGATAATCATAAAGTGTTGCAGCGCCTGAAGCTTCAATATTCTTCGCAGTGTGGATTTCTGAAGCATAGGTTGTTTCGGTATCCCTGCGTTCAAAGCGGTTGGCGTTGACCATTACATCATCTGAAGTGAGATCAACATCTGCAGCAAAAGCGCTAGACGTAAAGAGCAGGCCGACAAGGCCTGCAATGGTGATTTTTTTCATTATATTCCCTTAACAACATGCGGCCCCGCATGTTTTAACGATTGATTTGTAAGGGAAATAGCGCAGAGTTTTGAAGAAAACGAAACGATGGGCAGAGACAAAACTGCCCAATAGCGTCCCGAAAACCGTCACCCCGCGGTATTTCCAAGCTTATATTGTTAGGCCGGTCTCCGGGCTTATACGTCTTGTTAATTCACCTTCCCATGATTTTCATCACAGTGGTATATCGAATTAACCGCACGTAATTACCGTTGCGGGGGCAGCACAGGAATTATTTTTGATCGCTAGAGCCAATTACTACATAACCCAAGATCAAAAGCTCACCTGTTTCCCAGTTTCACTTAAATCGTACTTAATCATGTTGAGGATGATTAAAGGCACGATGTCAGCACCTGAACAACATGAGCCAATTATATGTTATTCAAGGCAAAATCGGCAAAGCTTAATTTCTGTTAAGGTGTTGTAATACTTTCAAAAATCGCTGTTAACAGTTGACCACACAAGGTTTTTCAAATTATAGTGACATCATGGAAACAGATTTAAACGTACTTGAAGCCAAATTGACGCAGCTGATTGAGCTGTGCCAGTCACTACGTGCAGAGAACTTGCAGTTGAGGCAAGAGCTTGCCCAAGCGCGTGATGACACCAAACAATTAAAGAGCCAGATGACTGAAGCCAGTGCTAGGCTTGAGGCCTTGATTGAGCGTTTGCCGCAAACCGTTGTTGAAGGTGTGTTATGAGTCAGCCTACAGGTGTTGATGTCAATATCATGGGCCGCGAATTCAGGGTGGCTTGCACTGAAGATGAACGAGAAGGGTTGGAAAACTCAGTCAAGTATCTTGATAAAAAGATGCGTGATATTCGCGATACTGGCAAGGTGATTGGCATAGAGCGCATCGCTATCATGGCAGCACTTAATCTGGCACACGAGTTATTAACAACTCGTACTGGTGGCTTTGATGTTGGTGATTTCAAGCGTAGAATTGATGGTATGCAAGAACGGATTGATAACGCTTTAGCCGAGCAAAATAAGCTTTTTTAGTTTTATAGTAGTTCTTCACAAGCCTGTTATATTGCCCGACTATATTTAAAGCAATGTAATACCTGTTTTCGCTGATGAGTTGAATTGAAACTCACAGCATCAGTTTGTTCCCTGCGGTGTTGCTTGGATTATATATTCCTTGAACTAGTTTTTGCATAGGTTGCGGTTCGCTTAGTCGCTGTTGTGCGCGCTCCATTTGCGGGTGTACCTGATGTGACTTCAACTGTG
>DATHWP010000019.1:0-27991 GCA_035460505.1 Methyloradius sp.
CATCGCCAAGTTTGGCCCTAATAACGCAGCCCTCGCGGTGAACCACCAAGGACAGTTTGCGGCATCTACTATTTCATTCAATTTAGCCGAGGGCGGTTCACTTTCCACCGCAACCAAGGTGATTAATGACACCATGGCGCGCATCGGCGTGCCGAATTCAGTACATGGTAGTTTTCAGGGTACAGCCAAGGTGTTCGACGAATCCCTTAAAGGTCAGAAATGGCTAATCCTGGCTGCCATCCTGACTATTTATATCGTGCTCGGCATGCTGTACGAGAGTTATATCCACCCCATCACGATTCTTTCAACCTTGCCATCGGCTGGCGTCGGTGCTCTGCTGGCGCTAATGTTATTCAAGATCGAATTCAACATCATGGCAATGATAGGCGTTCTGCTGCTGGTGGGTATCGTCAAAAAGAACGCCATCATGATGATTGATTTTGCGATTGATGCCGAGCGCAACCGCGGCTTGAGTGCACACGATGCGATTTTTGAAGCCTGCCAGCTTCGTTTCAGGCCGATTATGATGACGACAATGGCAGCGCTGTTAGGCGCATTACCATTGGCATTTGGCTTTGGTGAAGGCTTTGAACTGCGCCAACCACTTGGGGTGGCGATTGTAGGTGGTCTGATCTTCAGCCAGCTACTAACGCTTTATACCACGCCTGTGATGTATCTCATGCTTGATCGCTTCACGCGCCAACCGAACGTCAATGGCAGTGCCGTTAATGCTCACCCAGAGTTGATTTAAAGATTATTAATCCATGATAAATATACAAAACAAGCAGATCATGAAGGATAAAGATATGCGCATTACCCCATTATTATTGGCCGTCATACTAATGGCTGGCTGCACCGTAGGCCCTGATTACGTCAAGCCTGAGATGCAAGTGCCTGCGACATTTAAAGAGCAGCAAGGCTGGGTTACAGCGCAGCCACAAGACACCTTACCCAAGGGTAAATGGTGGGAGCTGTTTGGTGATGCTGACTTGAATGCGCTTGTTGAACAAGTTGAAATCTCCAACCAGAATATCAAAGTGGCAGAGGCGCAATACCGCCAAGCGCAAGCGCTGAGAGATCAATCGCACGCCGCTTATTACCCTACTGTTACTGCTAACCTTTCAGCCATTAGAAGTCGCCCTGCAAGCAACAATAGCAATACGGTCAATTACAACCCTAACCTGAATACAGCTTATCGTGGCTCACTGGGTGCAAGCTGGGAGCCTGATCTCTGGCGGCGTGTAGGGCGCTCGGTGGAATCAGGTGATGCAAGCATCCAGGCCAGTGTTGCTGATATTGAAAATGCTAAATTGAGTGCGCAGGCTGAACTTGCGCAAGATTACTTTTTATTACGCATAGCAGATGCCCGTAAGCAGTTGCTGGATGACACGGTGACTGCATATGAGCGCTCACTCAAACTCACGCAAAATCAATATGCGGTCGGTGTAGTCGCCCGCGCCGATGTGGTCGCCGCTGAAACCCAGTTTAAATCAGCCAAGGCGCAAGCCGTTGATGTCGGCGTGCAACGTGCCCAGTTGGAGCATGCCATTGCTGTGCTCATAGGCAAGGCGCCATCAGAGCTGGATATTGCGCCACTGAAATCCACTTATGTCAGCCTGCCACCAGATATTCCCTTGGCTGTGCCTTCGCAGTTATTAGAGCGCCGCCCCGATGTGGCAGGTGCTGAGCGCCGTGCTGCGGCTGCGAATGCACAGATAGGTGTGGCGAAGGCTGCGTATTTCCCTGCGCTGACGATTGCTCCGACCTTTGGTTACCAGACCAGCAGTTTTTCTCGGTTTCTGGAATATCCAACCCGTTTCTGGTCGATTGGCCCTGCGCTGGTAGAAACCATTTTTGATGGCGGCTTACGTAAGGCGCAAACTGCGCAAGCGATTGCTACCTATGACCAAAACGTGGCGACGTACCGCCAAACGGTATTGGGTGCTTTTCAGGAAGTAGAAGATAACCTGGCCTCATTGCGTATTCTTGAAGAAGAAGCCAAGTTGCAGGATGAAGCGGTGAAAGCTTCGCGTGAATCTGTAGAAATCACCCGTAACCAATACAAGGCAGGCACCGTAGATTTCTTGAGTGTGGTGAATGTAGAAACCATTGCCCTCAATAACGAAAGAACCGCACTCACCTTGCAAGGCAGCCGACTGACGGCTGCGGTGCTGTTGATCAAGGCGCTAGGTGGCGGCTGGGATGCTACGCAATTGGATAAGTAGTAGTAGAATTCATGGCAACGCAACTATTGAAAGTCTTTTTATGAATGCCCAGTTTGGTGATTTAAGCCACATACAAAATACCATTTTCGACCTAGCGATTACTTTTGGTCCCAAGGTTTTGGTCGCCATCACTATTATTCTAGTAGGCGTATTTGCTGGTGGCTGGGTCGCTAAAGTGGTTGATGGCGGACTCAGGAAATTCAATCTTGACCAGCCAGTACGTCAATTGCTGGTACGCATCGTCCGTATATTCGTGCTGGCTATTTTCGTCATCATGGCACTGCAAAATCTTGGCGTGCAGTTATTGCCGCTGATTGCTGGTTTGGGTGTTGCTGGTGCTGGTATTGCACTGGCCATGCAGGGCGTATTGAGTAATATCGTGGCCGGGCTGACCATTATCTTCACCAAGCCATTTCGTGTGGGCGAATACATTTCTATTGTTGGTGAAGAGGGGCAAGTCAATAACATCAGCATTTTTACCACGGTGCTGAGCCATGCAGATCAATCGCTTGTGGTGATCCCCAACCGCAAACTGGTGGGGGAGATATTACATAACTATGGCAACATTCGTCAGCTTGATATCGTCGTCGGGGTGGCCTACGACACAGATTTAGATGCGGCGGTGGCCGTGATCAAAGAGATTCTGCAAAATAACCCACATACGCTCAAAGACCATGCACCTGCCGTATCAGTGAGTTTGCTTGCATCTTCTGGAATTAATATTGCAGTGAAGCCTTGGGTAAATGTGCCTGACTACAATCTGGCAAAGGGCGAGATCAACCAGGAAATCGTCAAGACTTTCCGCAACAAGAACATTGTCATTCCCTTCTCTCAACTAGATGTGAGGATGCTGCAAACTAAGGAGTCCTAGAAGTAATGTACGAAGTTTGTAGCACTTTTCCTACATCAAAATCAGCATGTTACTGAGCTTGTAATCATCGAATCTTGATTAATATAAGCACTCATCAAATTCACGGGGAAATAAAAAATGTATTCCGCCATAGGCTTACTCATACTTGTACTCGACATATTCGCAATCATCAAAATCCTGCAAAGCTCAGCGGGCGGTGGCGAGAAGATTTTATGGATTTTGGCTGTTTTGATATTCCCAGTTGCTGGGATGATAGTTTGGTTCTTTGCAGGGCCAGGCGGCAAGAAGCTTTAGGGTTGAATACTTTTTAAGCAATCACCTTTTCATACTCAGGAAAATACTGCGCAATAACGGATAAATCGAAATTGCGCAGTATGCTGGTATTAGGTTCGCGAGCCAGTAAAAACTCAAAAGAATCATGGATCATGGCTTCTACAGAGGCGCGATCACCAATGAGTTTTTTTGCGTATTGTTCCGAAATTGTAACTTGATGAGTAGTGCTTGTACGGCTCTCAACACTGACTTCAAATTTGTAATCGGCCAACTTTCTAACAGTAATCGTTGCCATCGAAAACTCTCCTTTATTCAACTCTAAACTATCGCCATTTCCACAATAGCTTCCAATCCTAGTCCACCAGCGCAGATATTGCGCAACCTTAGACTGCCACGATGCTTTTCTGCGATATTACGGGCAATAGTAAGGCCAAGCCCAGTACCGCCAGAGTCACGCGAGCGTGAATCTTCAAGGCGCTTAAATGGTTCGAGCACTCGTAACAACTGGTCTTCAGGGATGCCATCTCCGCCATCAATCACTGAAATAATTACTTTCTGCCCCTCGCGTTTGACGATGACGTGGGCAAATTGGCCATATTTGACAGCATTTTCCACCAGGTTGGAGATACAACGGCGCAAGCCATTCGGCCTTGCCATGACAGGTACACCAACACGGCCACTTTGCGTAACTTCCAGCCCTGCATCAGTTGCATCGTTGCAGATGGTATCGATGAGAGAATCCAAGTCCAGCATCTCGAATGGTTCACCTTCATTCAAGCTACGAGCAAGCTCCAGCCCTTCTTTAATCATCTCTAGCGTGACGGATAGATCATTGATGAGCTTGTCACGCAAGGCAGCATCAGAGACCTTCTCAAGCCTCAGGCGCAAGCGGGTGAGGGGGGTTTGTAAATCATGTGCAATGGCAGCGAGCATGTAGGTGCGCTCTTCCACAAAGCGGCGTATTTGCGATTGCATGGTGTTGAAGGCGATAGCAGCTTCGCGTACTTCTGCAGGGCCAGTATCTTCAGGCAATTTTTCTTCATCAGCCTGTTGCCCAAGGCTTTGGCCTACACGATGCGCAGCACAGGCAAGCTTACGCAAAGGGCGAGTAGCCAAATTGGCCACGAACCAGGCCAAGAGTGAAACACACAGTAAAAACAAGCCAAGATAGGGCAAAAAATCAATGCGAAACGGCGGTGGCAAGCTTTCTGTTGGCGTGGCGACATCAATACGAATGGCTGTGCCGTCATTGAGTGTGGCAAAAATAATACGGCATTTGCTTGTGCTATTGCTCTGTAGGTTTGCGCTAGATTCATTGCGCTTAAAACCATCAGGGCGCACAGGGCAATCTAACCCTGTATGTTGGTAAGCCAAGACTTTTTTAGTATTGCCAAGGACTTTTGATAGTGCTGTGCTGGCCTCGGTATCAGGGTTGTAGCCCTCTGTCTGCAATAGCTTGATTGATTCAGGTGCAGAAAAATCTACGCGTACCCCAGTCTTGCTCGTAATATCGGCAACCTGTTTTCTGGCAGTTTGCGGCGTGAGTTCAAGCGTAAGCACAATTTGCTCTACTCGCTCAGTCAGGTGGCGCAACCTGACTTGATACAACATATTCTTACCTTCGTAGGCAGCTAGGCTTAATGCAAATGCCGCGCAGACAATAATACCGCCAATCAGAATCAGGAAAAATCGACCTGTCATCGAATATATAAAGATATGTCTTAAACGCTTAGCTAGAGATTTCAGCATGTTACTGACCTCAACTTTCAATCTCTATGGCGGTGGCTAATACATAGCCTTCATTGCGCACGGTTTTGATGATTTGCGGATTCTTGGAATCTACTTCAATTTTTTGCCGCAAGCGACTCACCTGAATATCAACGACTCGATCAAACGGATCAGCATCGCGACCTTGAGTCAGGTTAAGCAGGTGATCGCGATTAAGTACCTGATTGGCATGATCGAGAAATATTTGCAGCAAGCGATACTCGGCGCCAGATAGCGAGATGATCACATCTTTAGAATTGACCAAGTGACGTGCCACTACATCTAATGTCCAGTTGGCAAAATGAATACGTTTGGGCTCTACAGCTTTTTTCTCTTCACTAGTCATTTGCATACGTCGCAATACATTACGAATCCGCGATAGCAGTTCACGAGGCTCAAAAGGTTTGCACACGTAATCATCTGCTCCCATTTCAAGGCCTAGAATGCGATCTAGTGAAGCACTTCTGGCTGTGAGCATGATGATGGGCAAGTCAGACTTTTCGCGAAACTGCTTACATAGTTGAAAGCCGTTTTCGCCTGGAAGATTCAAATCCAGCACCACCAGATGTATGTTCGAATTTTGCAGGATATTCCACATGGCCGTGCCGTTGGCCGCGACATAGGTTTTATAGCCGTGATCTTCAAGATATTCGGCAAGCAATTGCCTGATATCCAAGTCATCGTCAACGATGAGGATGTTGGCAGGGTTTTCTAAAATGTGGGTTCTGTTCACTACATAGATTCCCGTTTGAAATGCGTGAATTAGCGTTAAGGACACTATTTTATTTTGTTAATAGTATCTCTAACAATGCAGCATCCGTTGCGGATTTTTGTATCGTTTTGTAGCTGATATTCAAAGCGAATGTTATGCAAACATCCAGATAGATTTATTGAGTAGATGGGGGTTCTTTAGACAAGGGCTGGTTTTTTCTAAACAAACGCTCAGCAAGCTTTTCGATAGACTTTCCTAAGGTTAGCACTGCCATAATCATCAGGCTTGAAACCAAAACAAGCGGCCAGTAGCCGGCACCACAGAGAATCCCCATCACAGCAGCTACCCAGATGGTAGCGGCAGTAGTCAAGCCTGAAACATGGCCTTCAGTATCTCTGATAATCACGCCTGCACCCAAAAACCCGATGCCAGTAAGTATGCCCTGCAGCACATGGCTCAATGCACTGGGGTCAGTCGGGCTACCGAAAGGTTGTAAATTTAGAATGACCAGCGTTGCCATCGCTGCGCCTAGCGTGACTAATGCATGTGTCCGTAACCCCGCAGCTTTGCCATGCAGGTCACGATTTAAACCAAGCATGCCACCAACTAATACTGCTACGCCGAGCCTGCTGAAGAGTGTGCAAATTGTTGAACTGTTTTCTAGTGTGGATGTTAAGGCGATGGTCATCAGGTGGTTGTTAATCTCGTTATTAATGAAAAGACAGTCATAAATTTACTATTTAAAGAAATACTAGAAAAATAAGACCTAGCGCAATAGTGCCAGACACCGCATAGATTGCATGTGTGATATTGCCTAGCCATATAATCTTGGGGTTTGTCGTATGCACTTCATTAAAACTTAACTCGGTAGTTTTAGTCGTATGTATTGTCTCGATACTAGCATCTGTAGGTATGCCGCTATCCCCTATATGGCAGTCCTCAATTTTATTTTTCAGGATTTTTTCATAACCACCTAAATGCGCATCAGCATAATCGCGTGCATTCTTACCTGCATCGCTCAAATAAAACTCGGTGAGTGCTTTCGTGTAATTGTTTTTATCTTCTTCTGAGCATTTAGCCAACACTTTTTCAGAGCTTGTTTCAGTAGTCTTTTGTTTTATATAGCCAGACATCGGGTTGTGTGCCAGTACGATAAGCAGCGTAAGGCCGAACATCAGTGCTAATGTTAATTTCTTAGAGTATTGAATTTTCATAGATGATACCTGGTAGGTTTAATCAAGCTGATCAGCCTGATTGATGGCTTTGTAAGCCTTATATTCTTTTATCACGTAGATCAGCACGATATCCATCACAAGAAAAGCGCCTAGCGTGAGCTGGATTTTGGCAAAAATCTCTGCAGACCAAGGCGTGACCCAGATTTGTATTAGTCCGAATACAATAGATAAAACAAACAGAACTGCTGCCAATAAGATACTGGATTTCATAATGACTCCTTTATCTATTCAAGGATTTCTATTTAGGCTTAACCACGACAGCTGTGCCATAACAAAGAACTTCTGTGACGCCAGCCATAATCTCGGTGGCATCGTATCTTGCACCAATAATCGCGTTCGCCCCATGCTTTTCTGCCTGTTTACACATCAGTTGGAAAGCATCACGTCTGGCCTGTTCGCACAGGGTGGTGTAAACCGTAATATTGCCGCCCAGAATCGTTTGCAGACTACCAAAAAACGAACCTACAATAGAGCGTGAGCGCACAACAATGCCTCTAACAACGCCAATATTTTGGGTGATTTCGTAGTCTGGCAGTTCGAGTACGGTAGTGACCATTTTGACTTCCATGTTTTCCCCTTTGATATATGTGCAGAAAATCTGCGATAGCAGATAAATTACGCCTTACGATTTCACAAAAATGATTCAATAAGAGTATATATAAGATTCATTCGATTGATGTTGAAACCAGTCACAGGCAATTAAATATGAATGCAATAGATGCTTTACCTTTACTTGGCCGACTCAAACGCAAGCCTGATTCGCACAAAGGTCATTATGGCAAGATGCTGATTATCGGCGGTGCGGATGGCATGGTTGGCGCGCCTTTGCTCTCTGGGCAGGCTGCTTTGCATAGCGGTGCAGGTTGGGTCGTTATAGGGTTTTTATCGGTGAACGCACCAGCTGTGATGCAAACGCAACCAGAAATGATGTTGCGAAGTGTTGAGACTATCGACTTTGTTGAGACCAATCCCGATGTCATTGCCATTGGCCCAGGAATGGGCGCAAGTCAGCAAGCAAAGACTTTGTTAGCGCAGGTGCTCTTGTTCGATGTTCCATTGGTGATTGATGCAGACGCCTTGAATCTACTGGCCGCAGATGATGCTTTGATGGAACTGTTGCGAGCTCGTAAAGCTCCATCAGTATTAACGCCTCATCCCGGTGAAGCTGGTCGTTTGCTACAGTTATCTAATCAGGCCATACAAGCTGACCGCAGTGCCACCATTAATGCCTTAGTAAACAAGACAAAAGCGATATGTGTGCTGAAGGGCTCTGGCAGTCTTGTCGCTTCTCCAGAACATGCCGCAGAGATATGCAATGCTGGTAATCCTGGCATGGCAACGGCGGGTATGGGTGATGTGCTGACTGGCATTATTGCCGCGTTAATCGGGCAGGGCATGCGCAATAATCTCAGCGCTTGGGATGCAACCCGACTTGCGGTGCTATTACATGCGATGGCGGCAGATAGCCTAGTGAATAAAGGTATAGGCCCCATAGGGCTAACCGCGCTAGAAGTCGCTTATGAAGTGCGCCAACTCATCAATCACTATGCGGAACATGCCTCATCTACTGACACAGATGGCTTGGCGTTCTTGCTCGATAGTCCTTGATAAAGGCATCAAAATCACCCGTTTGTGCAGCTTCAATATCCGCTTGCTCAGCTAGCGATGTTTGCGCCATCTCTTCAAAGCTGGCTAGCTCTTCAGTGCTTAATGGACGAGATTTGAAATCTTCTGCATGAATACGGCTTTGATGCAGGGCAAAAGTCTTGAATGAGCCACCATGCGCATGAATCGCCTCTAATACCTTGGCTGAAGGCGTGAGTTCTACTGAGAGTAGTTTCTCTTTTTGAATCGCCAGCGCATTTGCGTGCACTGAATCACCATGCTGTGCATCTAGTAAATCTGCAATTTTACCAATCTCGGTAAGCAGTTCCAGACCCCAAGTACTGAGTTCAATGGCTTCACCATTGCGTTGCAGGGTGAAACCTGGGCGGCGGCCTTCTTTTACCGTGTGGGCAAAGTTATCTTTATTTTCAATATCTTCAGCCTCGCTGGTCGGTGGACTATCGGTAAATGCGCAGAAGTGTAAGAACGCATCAATAAAACGAGAAGTTTCCAGAGTAATACCGATTGGGTTGAACGGGTCAACGTCCATACATCGCACTTCAATATATTGCACACCGCGTGAACACAGCGCCTCAAGTGGACGTTCGCCAGTGCGGATGACGCGTTTTGGGCGTATGGTAGCGTAAAACTCGTTCTCAACCTGAAGAATGTTGGCGTTGATTTGTACCCACTCACCATCGCGCTGTATGCCGAGTTCTTCATACGGCGGGTAGGGTTCGCGCACGCCGCGGGCAAGGCTTACCATGTAATCACGCAGCGAGTTAATTGGCTTCATCAGCCCCGCTTGCACATTGTTCTGGTAACCGAGGTCACTCATGCGCAGGCTGGTGGCGTAGGGCAGGTACAAAGTGTCTTCAGAAAGGTTTTCTAATTCGTGCGGATTGCCCCGCATAAACTGCTTGGCGACGGCAGGTGACGCGCCAAATAGATACATCAGCAGCCAGCTGTAACGCTGAAAGTTGCGCAGAAGGGCGATGTAACTCTCGGATTGGTAACTCATGGCGGTACCACCAGCTTCTTCCGTATTCTTCAGCAGGCGCCAGATGTCCTCAGACATCGAGAAATTGTAGTGTATGCCTGCGATACATTGCATAGTCCTGCCATAGCGTAAAGCCAAGCCTTGCCTATACACATGTTTGAGCATGCCGATGTGCGATTTGCCATAAGTGGCAATCGGGATATGTTCTTCTTCCGGCAGGTCACAGGGCATGGATTGACTCCATAATAATTCGTCGCCAAGCGCGGTGTAGCTGAATCGATGCACTGCGTCTAATTGGTTTAATACAGATTCAATATCGCGCCCAGTTGGCGTGATAAATTCAAGCAGGGATTCAGAATAATCGGTGGTGATTTGCGCATGGGTTAATGTTGAACCAAGTGCTATTGGATGCGGTTTTTGCGAGAGATCCCCTGTGGCATCGACCCTTAAAGCCTCACGCTCTATACCACGCAAGCCTTGCGCCAGTAATTTGCGGTGAGCCTCATACGAAAATAATTTAAGACGGCGGGTTAGTTGCTCACTCAATTGGAATCTCTTTATTGTTTGTTATATGCGCTTACGGGATAAATCAAGCTTGCTATATGACTAGGCTAAATTAGATTAGTGCAATACATTATAAAGCCTGCGCATCAATTTATCAGACACAATACTATGTTGGGTGTGCTATTTGAAAAGCAAGCTGTAATAACCATTAATTAGGAGTAAAACATGACATTAGAATTATCCTGTTTAGCATGGCTGGTGGTGCTTGCCATTGTACAAATCATGATGGCTGGGCAAGCACGCACCAAACAATACGGCACCCAGTGGAATGTAAGCGCACGTGACGGCGAAATGCCAGAGCTTAATCCATTGGCGGCGCGGCTGTTACGTGCCCAGGCCAACCTGTTTGAAACACTGCCTTTATTCGCCATCGCCATATTGATTGCTACGGTAGCGAATAAAACCAGTTGGATGACTGAAGTCGGTGCCGTTACCTATCTTGTTGCGCGCCTGGTTTATCTGCCACTGTATGCATTTGGCGTGCCTGTAATCCGCACAATAGTCTGGCTAATTTCTATGGTTGGATTGTTGCTGGTTCTTGTTGCTTTGGCGTTTTAACTGGCCTCAAGCCCAAAAACTGCTTAGCTACACATCTTCAATGCTAATGCCTGCAAAACCGCCCCATTGGTTCTGTCTTGTACAAAAGTCGCGACGCCTGCATTACGCGTTTTCCAGTCTGACTTTAGTGTGATAGTGCGTTGCCAGCCGACGTTATTAGCATCATTACCATCTAGTTTGAATGGCCCATAGAATTCGCGTACCACGTAGTCGTGGTCTAGTTTTTGCCCGCTGTTTTCACCCGCGTTGACTTGGCTCGAGAGTTTGTTTTCGTAAATTGCGATAAAGACATCAGCATTTTTACTGTCATTGGCTTGCAGGGTTTGTGCCGAGACTTTTAATGACAAATCACCGCTAGCATTAGGTTCGATATTCAGGCTCAGGTTGGCTCGTGCGGGTTGTTTGAGTTGGTCGTTGATGGATTGATTAAACCGTGAGTTTTGTTGCCAGCCGCGGAAGTCTGAGCCATTGAATACTACTTGTGGCGTATAGACGAAACGAGAGTTACCCATGCTCGCCACTTCATTCTGGCGCGCACTGTATTCTGCCTTGGCGAAGCGATCTTTCCAGCCTATGTAATCCCAATAATCCACATGAAAAGCCAAGGGCACTACTTTGTCTAGGGAATAGCCTGCTGAATTGATGCTGCTCAACCATTGTTCCGCTGGCGGGCAGCTGCTGCAACCTTCGGAGGTGTAAAGTTCAAGCAGCGGTACGTGCTCTTTACCACTTTGCGCGACACATGCTGCATTGATATAAGGGGTGGTAAGCATCGTAACTATGCTCAGGTAAACGGCAAGCAAGCGGGGGAGTGACATTTGAATTCTCCAGATGAATAAGTGTATAAAACTTAGTCGTGAGAACTGAGCTTGGCTTACATGTTACTCAATCAATACTTAATTAAAAGACTTACCGCCACCACCGAAGAATTCTTTCATTAGAAAGTCTTCCAGCTCATCATTGTCTTCAATCCTTGCGGATTTAGTGATGGTTCGCCCTAGCCTGACAGACTCCCAGGTAAAGTCACCTGGATAATCCTTGCGAATAATCAAAATCATCTTTTTGACGATTGCACGGTTAATATCTTCACCCCGATTCGCTTCTACATTGATGACTTGGTGTTCAGCAATTAACGAGTTCTTTTTCCAGCCGTTAAACGAGAATTGGGCATTGTAGGTGCCCTTGCTGGTGATCTGGAATACACCACCGCCACCGCCTTGTGGCTGCAAGTTTTTCTTGATGATGGCATCACGCTTTTCTTCGTCCGTCGGGCCGCGTTCAGTTGCCATAGATGCCGCATTCTCAGCCGCTGCTGCGGTTTCTTCAGGTGATTGATTGGCCAAGCGCTTGGCTCGCATTGCATTCACATAAGACTGCATATCGGTCGGCGCTGGCGTAGTGGGTTGCGCAGCCGAGCTTGGCGCAGGCTTCTGCGTAGCTATCACTGGTGGTGTGGGCGGAACAGGGCGCGGTTTAGGTGGCGTGCGTTGTTTTCTGGGCACAATCACTGGATTAGGCTCAGGCGTGACTTCGCTAGGTGGCGCAACTTCTGCTGGGGGTTGTTTTTTCGGCTCACCAAGTTGCACGACTATAGGCGATTGTTCAGGCGGTGCGCTTGGCGGATTCAATGCATTAGGTACCGCTTTCAACACAAACAGTATCAATAGTGCATGAATCAGCAGCGAAACAATAACTGCAATCAGTGTATTGCGGCTGATACGGAAATTGAGGTAGAAATCGCCTCTGGGCGGTAACTCCCAGATAGGCAATGGTGCTTTAGGATCTATATTTGGCTTGATGCCAATATTGATGTCAGTGCCAGTCAATGCTGAATTGCCTTAATGTTTTGGTGACTGGGGTTGGCTGATATAAGTTGTGCTGACAAAAGGCGCATAAACAACAAATGATTCCAAATTGCAGGGATAAATAATCTGGAGAATAAACTCTATGAAATGTAATTTTAGTGTGATTCACAAAATTACGCCTGAATATCTTCTATTGATTACAAAGATTTACAAATTTTTAGGTGAGAAAGTCTAATTTTAAGACCTGCGACAGTTGTAGGTGTTCAACTCATTTGGCCGTACATTTAATTAGACACTTAACTACGACTAATTCAGTTTTGACAACGAGCGCCCAACTGCGATGTAAGACCCAATCCAGCCTAAACTCAGTGCGCTCGCAATCATGATAAGGCTTGTAGCAAGACTGGGCAGAGCCAGATGGAAATTACTGCCATAAGATGCGGCAATTTCAGTCACTGAGCTATTGAATAGGGTAATGACACTTGCAAGAAACAAGGTCGCAGCTAAGCCGCCGCCCAGGCCATAAATGGCACCTGCGTATAAAAACGGCCTACGTATAAAACGGTCAGTTGCACCAATCAGCCTACTGACCTCAATCTCTTCTCGCTGCGTGAGTATTTGCAGGCGTATGGTATTGCCGATAATGGCAATCAAGGCAAAACCAAGCAGCAGTACCAGTGCCAGAATGGCTTTTTTCCCTAGCTCAAGCATTGCATAAAGCCGTTTTACCCAATTAGCATCCGCTTGCGCGATTTCAACGCCAGACCATTGCTGCATTTCTTGTTGTAGTGCTTCAATTGCCACTGGCTCTAGGTTTCTAGGCGTAACAAAGTAGGCATCAGGCAGTGGATTCTTTTCAAGATTATGCGTAATTTCGGCAGTACCACTAGTGGCTTGTAAATCTTGCCATGCAGTATCTTTGCTCACAAAGCGATAGGTTTTAACTGCTGCATGCAAACTCAGTTTTTTATCGAGATCGTTGATGGTGTCGGCTTTGATATCCTGTTTCAGGAACAGGCTGATCTGCGGCTCACCCTTGATGTCGCCCGCCAGACGATTCAAGTTATCCACAATCACATAAAGAATGCCAGGCAGACATAACGTCACACCCATGACGCAGAACATGAGTAATGTTGCCAACAGGTTATGGCGCATGCGCGTAAGCACTATCTGCAAGGCTTGCTGGTGCTGGTTTAACCATTGCTTCATGCGGGTAATGCTCCTTCTTCAGCGCTTAGCAATTGACCTTGGTTGAGTCTGAGTACGCGTGCATCTCCAGTGTCGTGCAGGTTATGGGTGGCGATAATCACGCTAACGCCGACTTGCCTGAATGCATCAAAAATGCCCATGATTTCGGTCGCGTAGTTTTCATCAAGATTGCCCGTGGGTTCATCCGCGATCAACACCGATGGCCTGCTGACCACGGCACGCGCAATGGCCAGCCGCTGTTGTTCCCCGCCAGACAGGGTGATCGGCATGGCTTTTTCCTTACCCAGCAGGCCGACTTTATCAAGCGCTGCCCGAATACGTTTACCAGCTTCACTGCCTGTAACGCCATTGATATACAGCGGTAATGCCACGTTTTCGAAGCAGTTGCGGTCGTACAGTAATTTGTGGTCTTGGAATACCAAGCCAAATTTGCGGCGCAGATAGGGTAGTGCTGCGGGACGTAACTTGCTAACGTTCTGGTTGTTGATAAGCACAGTACCCGAAGTTGGGCGTTCGATTCCTGCAATCAATTTAAGCAAGGTACTTTTGCCAGCACCTGAGTGCCCAAGTACAAACACCATCTCGCCTTGCTGTAGCTCAAAAGAAACGCCTTTGAGCGCCTCATGGCTGCCAGGGTAGCGTTTGCTGACTTGGTCAAAACGAATCATTGCCATGCTTCCATTATGAGAATAGTGCTTCGATAAATTCACTAGCATTGAATGGGCGCAAATCAGTAATGCCTTCGCCAACGCCAATATAACGGATTGGTATGGGCCGTGATTGCGCAATGGCTGCAATCACGCCGCCTTTAGCGGTGCCATCCAGTTTGCTTAACACCAGGCCTGTCACACCAAGTGCGTCGTCGAATGCGTTCACCTGCATCACCGCATTCTGGCCTGTGTTTGCATCAAGCACTAACAATACTTCGTGCGGCGCGCCAGGCAATGCTTTATCGATGACGCGCTGTACCTTACGAATTTCTTCCATCAGGTTCAACTGCGTTGGCAAGCGTCCAGCAGTATCGGCCAGTACAATATCGATGCCTTTTGCCTTGGCGGAGTTCACTGCATCAAAAATCACGGCAGCTGGGTCGCCGCCATCTTGCGTAACCACATGTACATTATTGCGCTCGCCCCAAACCTGTAATTGTTCACGTGCTGCTGCACGGAAAGTATCACCAGCGGCAATCAATACGGATTTACCTTCAGCCTGAAACTGATTGGCCAGTTTACCGATAGTCGTTGTTTTACCTGCGCCATTCACGCCAGTGAGCATGATGACAAATGGCTTGTGCGTCGACGTAACTAGTGGTTTTTGTAGTGGTGTTAGTAGTTCAAGTAGCGCCTGTTTGAGTGCCTCGCGCAGTTGGCTGTTATCACTTAGGCTTTGCCTTTTTACCCTGTTCTTGATGTCATCAAGTAGCGTCTGTGTCGCGGCAACGCCTACATCGGCTGTGAGCAGGATGGTTTCAAGTTCTTCATAGACATCATCATCAATCTTGCCACCGCCGAAGAGTCCAGCCAGCTGTCCACCGAGCTGGTTACGCGTGCGGCTGAGGCCTTGCTTGAGTTTTTCAGTCCACGATAGATTGTTTGTTGCTTCGACTACAATAGCGGCTTCGGGAATACTGGATGGCGGAGTTGCAGGTTGTTGTGCTATGGGTTGTACCAGAGGCGTTGATTCTGCTGGTTTGTCTTTTTTGAACAGATTGAACATAAATAATGGCAGGGAAACTTTCACTTGAATTTCATAGTATTTTAGACGCATTCAACGCTACGTGCCACGAACTAAGCAGTATTTATCTGGGTCACAGGGTTGCCAATCAGACTTAACTCAAACTATTGAAATAGCGTTACAAGGAGATTCATAAGGTGTTCACCAAAAAATTAATCATGCTCATGCTGGTTTTTCCACTCACTGCGCATGCCGAGATTCAGGAGTTCAAGCTGGATAATGGCCTCAAAATTGTGGTGCAAGAAGACCATCGCTCGCCAGTTGTGGTCTCCCAAGTCTGGTATCGCGCAGGCAGTATTGATGAGGTCAATGGTAAAACTGGCGTGGCACATTTGCTGGAACACATGATGTTCAAAGGCACTAAAGCCGTCAAAGCAGGGCAGTTCTCGCGCCTGATTGCGGCTGCTGGTGGTAAGGAAAATGCTTTCACCAACCGTGATTACACCTGCTATTTTCAGCAACTGGAAAAATCACAACTGCCGCTCGCAATGAAGCTAGAGGCGGATCGCATGGCCAACTTAGATTTGAGCAAGGAAGAGTTCTCCAAAGAGATCAAGGTGGTGATGGAGGAGCGTCGCTGGCGCACTGAAGACAAGCCGCAATCCATGGTGAGCGAGCAATATCAATCCACGGTTTTTCAGGTGCATCCTTATGGCCGCCCAGTTGTTGGCTGGATGAATGATCTGGAAAACATGACGGTAGAAGATGCCCGTGAGTGGTACCACAAATGGTACGCCCCGAATAACGCCACACTGGTGGTGGTTGGCGACGTGAAGGCGGATGAAGTCTATCAACTCGCCAAGAAATATTACGGCCCGATCAAGACGCGTCCATTGCCTGAGCGCAAACCACAGATTGAACCGCCACAAATCGGTGAGCGCCGCATTATCGTCAAAGCCCCAGCCGAATTACCCTATGTGTTGCTGGGCTTTCATGTGCCGGCTTTGCAAGACCCAGATAAAGATTGGGAGCCGTATGCGCTGGATATTCTCTCCAGCGTATTGAGCGGCAATGGCTCTGCACGCCTGAACCAGAATCTGGTTCGGCAAGACCGTGTAGCAGTTGATGCGAGTGCTGGCTACGATTCTACGCAACGCGGCTCGACCAGCTTGTTTGAGCTAGATGGCACGCCAAGCGAAGGCAAAACTGCTGCTGAGTTAGAAGCTGCTTTATTGGGTGAAATAGAAAAAATCAAAACACTAGGCGTGACTGAAGAAGAGTTGCAACGTGTGAAAGCGCAAACCATCGCAGCGGATGTGTACAAGCGCGACTCCATGTTCTATCAAGGCATGGAGATTGGCCAACTGGAAACCATCGGTTTTTCATGGCGTATTCTGAAAGATTATCCCGCCAAGCTGGCAGCGGTGACGCCAGCGCAAGTGCAGCAAGTTGCCGAGAAATATCTGGTGAAAGACAACCTGACTGTCGCTACGCTCGATCCACAGCCTATAGACCCAAACGATAACAAGCCAAAAGGTAAGCCACATGTTCATTAACAAGTTACTCAAATATGCATTCGGTGCGGCTGCTTTATGCGTCAGTTTGCAAGCCAGCGCTGGTTTGAACATCCAGCATTGGCAAACCAGCACGGGTGCTGATGTCTATTATGTTGAAAATCACGACCTGCCAATTATTGACCTCAGTGTGAGCTTTGCCGCAGGCAGCGCGCGTGATGAGCCCGCCAAAGCAGGCTTGGCCAGTATTACGCGCTACATGATGACACTAGGCGCTGGTGGCTTAACTGACGAAGATATATCAAAACGTATGGCCGACGTTGGTGCCCAGCTAGGTGGTGATTTTGATGCGGACAAAGCCAGTTTTAAATTACGCAGCTTGAGCAGTGCGCGTGAGTTTAGTCAGGCGCTTGATGTCTATACGCAGATTCTGGAAAAACCAGATTTCCCTGAAAACGTGCTGGCACGTGAAAAATCGCGGATTATCTCCAGCCTGAAAGAATCCGCAACCCAGCCAGCCAGCATTGCCAGCAAAGCCTTCATGAAAGCGCTATACGACAGTCACCCTTATGCATACGACAGTCTGGCGGAGCCTGCTACGGTGGATTCTATTACACGCAGTGATTTGCAGTTTTACTATGCCAATCATTACGCAGCAAAAGGTGCAGTGATTGCGATGATTGGCGATCTTACCCGCGATCAGGCCAGCCAGTTGGCAGAGAAGTTGACGGCAGGGCTACCACAAGCTTCTGCAAACGCACCGCTGCCAGCAGTGACAGACCCGCAACAAGCTCAAGAACAGCGCATTGCCCACCCCGCTAAACAATCTCACATTTTGCTTGGTTACCCTGGTGTGAAACGTGGCGACCCTGATTACTTTCCGCTGTATGTGGGTAATTATATTCTGGGCGGCGGCGGCTTTGTATCACGCCTAACGGAAGAAGTACGCGAGAAGCGTGGTCTGGTGTATAGCGTTTACAGTTACTTCATGCCGATGGCGGAATTAGGCCAATTCCAGATTGGATTGCAAACCAAGCGTGAGCAGTCTGAAGATGCCCTGAAGTTGGTACGTGAAACGCTGAACACCTTTATCGAAAAAGGCGTGACGGAACCTGAATTGAAAGCCGCCAAGCTGAATATCACGGGTGGTTTCCCACTGCGCTTGGATAGCAACGCCAAGATTCTGGATTACCTCGCAGTGATTGGCTTTTACAAGTTGCCATTGAGTTTTCTTGATGACTTCAATGCCAACGTGAATAAGGTGACCACGGCGCAAATTAAAGAGGCGTTTGCTCGTCGAATCGCCCCGAGCAAGATGGTGACTGTAGTCGTGGCTGGGAATGCACCAGCCACGGCCTCTGAAGGAAAATGATAAAATCGGGCGTAATTCATTAATAACAATTAATAGATCGAGCCCGATTTTGTCAGCAAACAATAAAGTAAGGATAAGCGGTGGTGAATGGCGCAGCCGCATGGTGACCTTCCCTGACTTGCCAGGTTTACGTCCGACGCCTGACCGAGTGCGCCAAACACTATTCAACTGGCTAGGGCAAGATTTAGAGGGTTTGGTCTGTCTTGATCTTTTTTCAGGGACTGGCGTGATGGGCTTTGAGGCGCTATCTCGCGGAGCCAAGCAGGTAGTGATGGTAGAAAAGGCTGCCGCAGCCTATAAATCTTTACAGCAGAATAAACAGCAGCTAAATGCCACAGAGGCACACATTTTCACTATGGACGCCCTGCAGTTTTTGGCAAAAAACCAGTTGGTATTTGACGTCATATTTCTTGACCCTCCCTACAATCACGGCTGGCTGGCCAAGCTCTTGCCCACATTGAGCTCCCACTTGAGTTCTGAAGGTGTGATCTATGCCGAGGCTGAGTTTGCAATTGAAGATGATGACCATTGGCAAGTCATCAAACACGGCAAAGCAGGCAATGTTTATTATCACCTGTTAAAATCACGCCATGAAAGCACTTAAAGTCGTTTATCCAGGCACCTTTGACCCCATCACTCGGGGGCATGA
Organism: Methyloradius sp.; assembly: GCA_035460505.1. Classification (GTDB taxonomy): domain Bacteria; phylum Pseudomonadota; class Gammaproteobacteria; order Burkholderiales; family Methylophilaceae; genus Methyloradius. The sequence goes on from DATHWP010000019.1 coordinate 19,034, forward strand.
GGACATTGTTCGTCGCGCTGCGGGCTTGTTCCCCGAGGTGATCATCGCCGTGGCGCAAAGCCCAGGCAAAGCACCATTCTTCAGCCTTGAAGAGCGGGTATCAATGGCGGCTGAAGTGCTAAAAGACTGTCCTAACGTCGAGGTGGTTGGTTTTTCGGGTCTGCTCATGCAGTTCGTTAAAGCGCAAGGGGCACATGTGGTTATCCGTGGCTTGCGCGCAGTTTCTGATTTTGAGTATGAGTTTCAGCTGGCTGGTATGAACCGCAATATGTTTCCCGAAGTTGAAACCTTATTCCTGACACCTGCTGAGCAATACATGTTTATCTCCGCTAGCTTGGTACGTGAAATCGCAAGGCTGGGTGGCGATGTCAGTAAGTTTGTCTCGCCATTAGTGCAAGAGCATATCAGTCACAAGATTAGCGAACTCAGTAAGAATCGTTAGGTTTATATGGCGTTAATGATTACTGATGAATGCATCAATTGCGATGTATGTGAGCCAGAATGCCCGAATGGTGCGATCTCACAAGGTGAAGAGATTTATGTGATAGACCCCAATCACTGCACAGAATGCGTCGGCCATTTTGATGAGCCACAATGCCAGCAGGTGTGCCCAGTTAGCTGTATTCCATTTGACCCTGATGTTGTTGAAACTAAAGATCAGCTCTATCAGAAATATTTGAAGATTTCAGCTGTTTAGATTGCTGAAAGTCTAGAGTTTTCAATCACTCTGCAATTAGGTTTTTGCCAGTTTGCTATCAATCCTTTCAGGAGACATGATGTCCTTAACAGCCCTACTCAATAGACGATGGATGACTTTGATAGTGCTTTGTCTGGGCGAATTAATGATCGTTCTGGATACCACTATCGTTAATGTTGCGCTTCCTTCTATTCGTGCAGACTTGGGTTTTACCGAGACATCTCTGGTGTGGGTGGTGAATGCATACATGCTGACCTTTGGTGGGTTCTTGTTATTGGGCGGTCGCCTAGGTGATTATTATGGGCATCGAAAACTATTCCTGATTGGGTTGATTTTATTCACGGTTGCTTCATTGGCTTGCGGCTTGGCTAATACCCAGCTAATTCTAGTAGTTGCCAGAGCAATACAAGGTTTAGGTGGGGCAGTAGTTTCGGCTGTGGCTTTGTCATTAATTATGGATTTATTCACCGAGCCGGGTGAACGTGCAAAAGCGATGGGGGTATATGGTTTTGTCTGTGCTGGTGGCGGTAGTATCGGGGTATTGCTGGGTGGACTGCTTACTAGCCTGTTCAACTGGCACTGGATCTTTTTAGTTAACCTGCCAATCGGAATAGGCGTATTCATCTTATGCATGAAGCTGATACCAAGCGACCATATAGAGCAGGATTCCAGCAGCCATGATATCGCTGGCGCATTCACTATTACTGCATCGCTCATGCTGGCTGTTTATGCCATTGTGAATGGCAATGAAATGGGCTGGACTTCAATGTCAGTGATAGGCATGTTGCTGCTTGCCCTATCTTTACTGGCAACTTTTATCGCGATTGAGCAACGTGTTACTACACCGCTGGTACCGCTGGCTCTGTTTCGTTTACGTAACCTAGCCATCTCTAATATCACTGCGGTATTGTGGGCCGCATCAATGTTCGCTTGGTTCTTTATTTCAGCCTTGTATATGCAGTTAGTGCTGGGCTATAGTGCGATGCAGGTTGGGCTCGGATTTTTACCTGCCAACCTGATCATGGCAGCCTTCTCATTAGGCATCTCGGCCAGAATGGTCATGCGATTTGGAATTAAAATCCCGCTCATTGCGGGTCTATTAATGGCTGCGTTGGGCTTAGCCTTGTTTGCGCGCATGCCGTTGGATGGCCATTTTGTAATTGACCTCTTGCCTGGCATGCTGCTACTAGGTTTGGGTGCAGGTATTGCATTCAACCCTATGCTGCTGGCCGCAATGAATGATGTGTCGCCAAAAGAGTCGGGCCTGGCTTCTGGCATTATCAATACCTCATTCATGATGGGCGGCGCGTTGGGTCTGGCTGTGCTTGCGAGCTTGGCAGCCATGCGCACCACTTACCTGATGGGGCAGGGGATTGCGGAAGTCGCTGCTCTCAATGGTGGCTACCAGTTAGCCTTTGCTATGGGGGCTGTTTTTGCAGCTATGGGTGCATTGCTTAGTGCGTTACTTACCAGCAAGCCTCCAGCGCAAATGGCAGCAGATTCCATAGTCCACTAAGCGCTCTGCACCGCCGACTTTGCTCCAGAAGTCAGCTATCGGTGGGGCAGTTTGGAACGAGAGTCAGATTCTAAATCTTGAACTAGTCGTAAAAATAACGGAGATTATGTGTGCTAGCAAAACGCAATCCTCTTTGCCCGATCTGCAATGAAGCTAATGGGTGTGCAATCGCCAGCACTGGTGATTTGCAAGCGCCGTGCTGGTGCAAGCTGCAGAAGATATCGCTTGAAGCGCTCGCAAAAATACCTGAGTCTGAACGCAATCAGTCATGTATTTGCGTGAATTGTGCTGGCAGCTTTGTGCTTAAGTCTTCAGACTAAGCTTGCTGGAGTCAGGTAAACAAGACGGCGTATAATTCACACAGCGCTGGTAATCATTGTTTAAATCAAAAAGACAAAAACGAATTAGGAGAAGATAAATGCGTATGTTACATACCATGTTAAGAGTCGGTGACTTGAATAAATCCATCAAGTTTTATGGCGATGTATTGAATATGAAATTGCTGCGTAAACATGATTACCCCGATGGCAAATTCTCGCTCGCATTCGTTGGGTATGGCGATGAAAAAGACCATACCGTCATTGAATTAACTCATAACTGGGATACTTCGAGTTACGACAAAGGCAATGCCTACGGACATATTGCGATAGAAGTAGACGATGCTTATGCTGCTTGTGATGCCGTAAAAAAATCAGGTGGTAAAGTAGTCCGCGAAGCTGGCCCTATGATGCATGGCACAACCGTGATTGCTTTTATTGAAGACCCAGATGGCTACAAGATTGAGTTTATTCAGAAAGGTACACAGTAGAAATTATGTAATTAAAAAGGCCTGCAATCGCAGGCCTTTTTAATTTGTGCCATTAAGATTAATGACTGTTTGGATTAATGAACGGGTAAGCCAATCTGGTACCAGTCAACTTTTCTGGTTGCAATCATGCCTAATGCCAGTAAGCCAAATACAAGTAGAGAGCCCATTAATAGCGCATTATCTTCTGAGGCGAGGATGCCATACAGCGCGCCATATAAAGCGGTCAATAATCCAGCAAACACAAGGCCGTGCGTTTTACTTTTGAGTACATAGCTCAGGTAGTAAGCAAGTAGGGTAATGCATGCCAGGCTCGCAATCAGATAAGACCAGATAAAGCTCATGTGCTCGGATAACGAAATCAGCAACAAATAGAACAACGCCATGGCCAGACCAACCAATGTGTATTGTGCTGGGTGGATAGGCAGGCGTTTTAGTATCTCAAAAATGAAGAAACCAGCGAAAGTCAGCCCAATGAACAGCATGCCGTATTTGGTCGCGCGGTCAGATTGGGAGTAAATATTGATTGGCTCGACAAAACCAACTGAGATTGAATCCAGACCCTGCTGAGACTGGCTTGCCAGCTGACTAGATAGTTTCTCTTGCACATTGCCAGATAGTGAAGAGATCGCCCAGTTTGCGCTGAAACCTTGGTCATCTATTTTTTGGTTTGCTGCGATAGGCAGAAAGCTGCCGCTGAAGCTTGGGTGCGGCCAAGATGACTGTAAGGTGACTTTGTTCATGTTGGCAATCGGCACAATATCAAAGCTTTCCATACCACCGAGGTTGAGCTTGAAGTCGAAAGGTATATGCTGCTCTTCCAGACTGATTGCACTCAATGCTGCATGAATACCATTGCCCAAACCAGGCAATTGGCTGCCTTGCTCAAAGTCGATTGATGTTTGGTTCCAGTTGAGTGTAGGTTTGCCAATAATGCCGCGTGTATCGGTAATCCCTATGCTCAGGTAAACATCATGAATGGTATATGTGCTATTGGCATGTTCAGATTTGATACCCAGGTTGGCTGGTATCTTGAATTTGCCACTCACACTACCGCCCATCTGGTACATCAGCGCTTTATATATACCTATGTATTTAAATTCATTGGTAAATCCACCACTCAGCTGTAATTCTTCTGGGTAAATGTAAATCTTGTTTTCTTCATGCCGAATGGTGATTTTATCCACATTGTTTTCAATATAGGTCTGCGGATAGTTCAGGGTATAAGGGATGACTAATACTGGGCCAACTAGTGTCTGCCTGCCTGAAGAGCTTTTGGCAATCTGGTTGATAACCTCGTTTTGTCTGGCCTGACGCTCCAGAATCAGGCTATTGACGTAGCTTAATGCCCAGGACATCACCAGCGTCAGGAATAACACGCCGAGCACTTTGTATAATAAATTTTTGTTCATGATGCACTCCAAATATTGATGGGAGTGCGTAGATTAATCATGCAGCATGAAGTGGTAATGCGGTTGTGTGAAGGCAATGTGAAGTATTAATTGGCTGGCAGTCTCAGGGTTGCAATTGCGCCACCAGCAGGGTGATTCTGTAACTCGATTTCACCGTGATGCAAATGTGCCACCTCGCGTACAAAATTTAAGCCCAGCCCAGTGCTCTTTTTGCCGCTAGCTGGATGTGGCAGCGAGTAGAATTTATCAAACACTTTATCCAGCGCAAAGTCGGGAATACCTGCGCCATGGTCTTGAATCGTTAATTGTGCCCATGGCTTGTTAAGCAGCAGTGCAATATGGATCACGTTCTGCTCGGGGCTGAAGTCCAGCGCATTATCCAGCAGGTTGGTGATTGCCTGTGCCAGCAGGAAAGGTTCTCCTTCCAGTTTCAATATATCTGGCCCTTCATATTCAAACTGGATCTGGCGTTGGTTGGCTTTAGCCTGAAGATGGTGTATCTGCTGTTTTATCAATTCAGTTAGATCTACGATGCTAGTGTGTTGCAGGGTTTGTTGGTATTCCAACTCCGCCAGCCCGAGCATATTTTGTATCATCTGCTGCAAACGCTGAGTCTGCTCCTTGATGTTGTCTAAAAATCGCAGCTTATCACTGGATGGCATATCTTCATTGATCAGGTCTGCCGAGGCCTGAATGGCGCTGATCGGGCTTTTCAGCTCGTGCGTGAGGTTATGTATGGAGTCTTGTACATACTGCTTGCCATCAAGCTCTTGGCGCATGGTCTGCATGGCAACTGCAAGCTCCGCCAGTTCGTCGTTACTGGATGTGGGGGCTGGTACTTTTTGGCCTTTAGCGACAGCAATTGCATAATCACGTAGCCGATGAATGGCGCGGGTAAAGCGCCAGGTAAATAGTATGCCAAGCGCTGAAGACAGTAAGATTAATAGCAGGCCCCAGCGTACGATTTTTTGCTGCGCACGATCAATAAAGGGCTGCATGGTGCGGTTGGCTTTGGCTACTGTCAGTGACCCGATGATTGTCTTACCATCCTTGATCGGTGCGCCAATGTACATGATCGTATCTTGTGTATTTTTATCCCCAGGGATTGCAGGGCTGGAACGCACGCCGTATTTGCCTTGGAGTGTAAGGTAGACATCGTTCCATTTTGAATAATCCTGACCTATGCCGATATGGTCTGAATCAAATACTACGATGCCGTGCTGATCGGTAATATAAACACGGTAATCTGGATGGGATTTTTTCAGGCCCCAGATACTTGCACCAGTAATGCGCTGCTGGTATTGGGCTAGGGCGTGTGAAAAATCACCATGCTCGATATTGCCAGTTTTCAGGTCATTCGTAGCAAGCTCAGCCAGAAGATTGGCGCTATCAACCAGAGTATCTTCCATCGCCTGACGCACACCAGGTTTTACTTCATCTACAAATACATTCAACACAAAAAAAGCAGCTAGTCCCACAATCAGGAAATACCCCAACAATATTTTCAGGCTGATTTTCATAAATGTATTTAGACGCTAGTGATTGAGATGCGCGGGATTTAGATGTTAGCCAAGCTATAACCCATGCCACGGTGGGTAGTAATCGCTTGGCTCTCTGGATTTACCCCTCTAAGTTTGCCGCGCAGGGTTTTAATATGGGCATCCACAGTACGTTCCAAGGTGTCTTCGGCATGTTGCCATACCATATCCATCAGTTGGTCGCGAGAGTAGATGCGTTGTGGCTGGGCAATTAGGGTTTTAAGTAACAAAAACTCATAGCGGGTAAGTGATAGCCAAGCACCTTGATACTGGATACGGTTGCTGATTTCATCCACAAAAAACCCATTTGACGCTGGTTTTTGTAAACTTTGTGATCTACGTAATATCGTTTTAGCCCGCGCAACAATTTCACGTGGATTGAAGGGTTTTGCTACATAGTCATCGGCACCAATTTCCAGGCCAACGATACGGTCAATTTCATGATTACGGGCAGTCAGAAATAATATTGGTACCTGCCAATGTTGGCGTATCTGGCGGCATACATCAAATCCAGAAAGGTCAGGTAGGCCAACGTCTAATACAATAAAGTCAAATGGTGAAGACCGTTGTAGCTTAATCGCATCATGTCCAAGTAATACATGATGCGTCTCGTAACCAGCTTCTTTAAATGCATATATTAGGGTTTCTGCAATGGCGATTTCGTCTTCAACAATTAAAATGTTGAGAGCCATTACTATAGCCCTAGCTTAATTTTCAATGAGGTTGGACCCTTAAACAGAATATTTTTCCGCATTTCATAAGATTCAATATGCCAGTTTTCTGGGAGCTTTCTCAACAATGTTTGCAAAACGATTCTAATTTCTAAACGTGCTAAATGTACGCCAAGGCAATAATGGATTCCATGCCCGAAACTGAGATCAGGGCCATTGTTATCCCGTGTGAAATCGACGGTGTTCGGTTGGATAAAATGTCGATCGTCTTTATTGCAGGCTGCAATCGCAATCAAAACGCAGTCACCACGCCTGATATGTTTACCACCTATTTCTTTATCCTGTGTTGCAATACGTATACCAGAATATTGAATTGGGCTTTCCACGCGCAGAATCTCCCTCACTGCATTTTCAATGAGTTCAGGCTTTTTAACTAAGGTTTGATGGGCTTCAGGATTGTCAGCAAGCGTAATTACGCTCATGCCAATGGCATCTGCCGAGGTTTCTTGGCCTGCAAATAGTAGTTGCAACAATATCGGTAAAACGTCCTCTTGTGAGATGCCATTGCCCAGCATATATCCTAATAGTGATTTATCAGATGGCCTTTCTTTAATTTCCGTCGCAAAAAAACTGTAGAAGTCTTTGACTGTAGCTAGACTTGGTTGATAGTCGTGAATACCAGTTCTTAAGTCCATTGTATCGGCTAGGCTTCTAACGCGTGATTTAAACCATTTGATCTCTGGTGGATTTAAACCAATCAGGTGGCATATAACTGCGAGTGTTAGTGGGTATGCGATGTCCCACATAATATCGATGGTTTTTTTGGAAAGTGCTGCATCAAGCAGTGTCTCGGTTTCTTTCTTAATGAACTGCTCAAGCTGCAGTATTGCCCCCTCGCGAAAATAGCTACCAACAACTTGTCGCTTGGCGGTATGTTCTGGCGCATCTAAAAATAAAGGCCACTCGGCTATTTGTCGCCAGAAAGTCAAACCTTCGCCAGAAAAATCAGCCAGTGGTATCAGGCCGCTAACTTTGCTGCGATCATGAACAAAGGCTGGGCTCTTCAATACTTGGAGAGCTTCGCTATAGCCACCAACATACCAGCACTCGGGGAATTCTGGCATGGGCGGGCTACCCCAAAGCACTTTTTCTCCCATATTATTAAATGCATGGGATGGCTGATGGTGATTGAATGGATCAAATATCATATGGTTTATTCAAGTAACTTGTAGAAAGCAATTGCATGGCCGCCTGATGCTATATCTTCTGGCATGAAACCAGGCAAGACTTTTAGAAACACGCAATCTAATGCCTGTTTGTAAAAGCTTAGAATTGGATCACTCTGCCACGGGAGGGTATCATCAATCGGCGATAACTGACTGGTAATGCAGTGATCGATTGCTGAGTAGATATCTGGGTTTTTGATGTTTAAATTCTCTTTGTATCCATCATTATTCCCCGCATATGTAGGGCAGCGACTTGCACCAACTAGGAACCTACATTTGTTTTGAAGCAAAATTTTGATGCCCTCCATAATTAATCCCGTAGCGACTTCTGAGCCCAATCTTGATTTACGTAATGTAGGAGCGATTGCAAAGTTGTAAGCAAACGCGGCATTATGGTTATGATCATTGGGCAGGTTGGCAAAGAGATCAAAATTGGTTGGGAAATTTTTGTTAGGTTGAAATGATGCATAACGCCAGCCAGCCATTCCGATAAGCTTGTCATTTTCACGTGCACCTAATACGACATGCTGCCATGCTAATCTTTGTAGAATTTTACTTTCAGTGGCACATAGCTCCGCAGGCCAGGATAAGGTTTCTAAATGCATAATCTCAGACAAGTGGTTTGCTGTTAGCCGCTCAAAAGTCAGCCTGCTTTTATTCAACAATTTAATCTCGGCCTGTTATTCAATTGGTAACAAATAGTAGCATACGAGAAAATTGATCGTATCTTGTAGCTACTTACCTTAATTACTTGGTTTGAGCATAAAAAAGCCTGCTTGCGCAGGCTGATATTTAAATTGTGTTGGTGTAGTTACTCGAAGAAATCTTTCACTTTATCCATCCAGCTTTTGTTTCTGGGGCTGTGCTTGCCAGAATCCTGCTGATTAATGGTTTCTAGCTCCTGCAACAACTCTCTTTGTCGATCGGTCAGTTTGACTGGGGTTTCGACAATCACATGGCACATCAGGTCGCCATTATCACTACCGCGCAATGGTTTGATGCCTTTGCCACGCAAGCGGAATACTGCGCCTGTTTGGGTTTCTGCTGGGATTTTCATCTTGGCATGACCATCCAAGGTGGGAATCTCAATCTC
>DATHWP010000020.1:0-34299 GCA_035460505.1 Methyloradius sp.
AAGCAAGAAGTAGTAGTCAATGGCGGCGGCAACTCTGCTGGGCAAGCCGCGGTGTTTCTGGCTGGGCATGCAAGTCATGTCCACATCATCGTCAGAGGCCCTGGGCTGGCGGCCAGCATGTCGCATTACCTCATCCAGCGAATTGAGGCCGCACCAAATATCACCCTGCACGTTAACACCGAGATTGTTGAATTGATTGGGGATACAAATTTAAGCAGCATTAAATGGAATGAGAATGACAGTGTTAAAGAAGTGCCGATCTCACATGTATTCCTATTCCTTGGCGCTGAACCGAATACCGCTTGGCTTGGCGACTGCATTCACCTTGATAAAAATGGGTTCGTGCTGACAGGCCATGATGCGGCAGATGCTGATTGGCCATTGGAAAGAACGCCCTATTTTCTTGAAACCAGCCGCCCAGGGATTTTTGCAGTAGGTGATGTGAGAAGTGCATCGGTGAAGCGGGTCGCTGCAGCTGTCGGAGAAGGATCAGCTGCAATACAAACATTGCATGCCTATTTGGCAAGCAACTGAAGTTTATAGACTAAATACGTTAAGTGCCCCACCGCCAGGCGCGGCATTATATTGGCTAAGTGCCTTGTACGCACCAGCTGCACCTGCACCGTCAGCTTCTTCAGTCAGGCCCAAATTGAGTGCAATCCCAGCCCACCCACCAATACCTGACAATATCGCGACATATTGTTTGCCATGATGTGCATAAGTCATGGCATTGCCCACAACGCCTGAACCGACTTGTGATTGCCAGAGTAACTTACCAGTCTTGGCATCTACGGCTTTAAACCAGCGGTCTAGCGTGCCATAGAAAATCAGGTCTGCGCTGGTAGCGAGCACTCCTCCCCACACAGAAAATGTTTCTTTGTTGTACCAGATGGATTTACCTTTCAGGCCATCCCAAGCCATCAAGCCGCCCATGACGCCATCCGGACCCGGATACATGGTGATGCTGGCGCCAACCCAAGGCTGGCCAGACACATATTTTGCCTCGACAGATTCATAATTCATGCACAGATGATTAAGCGGTACGTAAAAAAATTTCGTATGTTGTGAGTAGGCGGCAGGCTGTTCGTCTTTAATGCCGACTGCTGCTGGGCAGATGCCTTGAACATTGACTTCCTGATGCGTGGAATAGCGGCCGTCTTTCTGCGGGATGCCTGTAGCCAGATCAATGCTTGTAGCCCAGTTAACAAAAGGGTGCATTTTGGCGGCAACCAGCAGTGTGCCATCGCGCCTGTCAAACGTATAGCCAAAACCGTTGCGGTCAAAATGGGTGGCAAGCTGCTTACCCTTAGCATCCCAGAGGATGATTTCATTGACGCTATCGTAATCCCACTCATCGTGCGGAGTGAGCTGGTAGCCCCACTTTGCCATGCCAGTATCAAGATCACGGGCAAATATGGTCATTGCCCATTTGTTGTCGCCTGGCCTGACGTCAGCGTTCCAGACTGATGGGTTACCTGTTCCGTAATAAACAAGATTGAGTTTGGGGTCATACGAAAACCAGCCCCAGACAGGCCCACCGCCTGTTTCCCAACCATGCCTGACTGCCTGTGGCTTAAGCCAAGTTTTAATGCCAAGGTCAGTTTCGGGGAATTTCAACTGGTCTTTAGTGAATGCTTTGAATGAGCCATCTTCTTTGTTGCCGCCATTCACGTTTTCATAAGTCGATAAAGCACTATATTGCGGGTTCACATGGTTGAAATCAAAGCCTATCAGCACATCGCTGTCAGAGCCCATGCTATAAGCTTTCCAGGCTAATGAGCCATCATGGATATTGTAGGCAGCAATAAAGCAGCGGATACCATATTCACCCCCGCTACAGCCTGTGAATACTTTGTCTTTAAATACATAAGTTGCGTTGGTATTGGTTGCCCCAGTTTTGGGGTCATTCACTTTGACATCCCAGACTTTTTCGCCAGTGTTGGCATCTAGCGCGACCAACACGCCATCGTTCTGCTGCAGAAAAATCTTGCCATCGCCATAGCTCAAACCACGATTCACGCTATCGCAACATAAAATGGCCTGCACTAGTGGTTCTTGTTTGGGAAAGTATGACCACAGGATTTTCTGGTCATTATTTAAATCCAGCGCATAAACATTATTAGGGAATGGGGTATGCACATACATGATATTACCGATCACCAGGGGGGATCCCTCATGGCCTCGCGTCACTCCCGTAGCAAATGACCATGCCATATGCAGGCGATTAATATTATGCTGATCGATCTGGCTAAGTTTGCTATAGCCTTGATTACTATAGTCTTTACGCGGACTAGCCCATTGCCGGTCATCCTGAATCAAATGTTGTAATGCATCACCAGATGAATGGATTGCTGGTGCAGCATTAACAAGCGTAATGCTGCATACAGTAATAGCAAATGTAACGACTAGATTAATTAGTAGGGTCATTGAAATGGCGATGTCTGAAAAGGATTGAATTTTATTGCTATAACGCTGAATTACCAGCATTTTATACGACCTCTAAAATCAAAAATCGTTGTAAAATCAGAAAGATTACAAGTGTATGCAATAAAACACTTAACAGAACAACCAATAAAGAGCGTCTAAAGACCAATCCAAGGAGTTAAGCATGATTATTCAAAGCCATGTCGCTGATTTACCAACCCCAACCGGCACGATGCGTACCTATGTACATCGCCCAGCGGGTGAAGGCAAGTTTCCTACCATTCTGTTTTATTCTGAGATTTTCCAGCAAACTGGTCCAATCGAGCGGGCAGCCAAAATCATGGCGGGGCATGGCTATGCGGTGCTAGTACCTGAAGTATTCCACGAACTCAACCCGATCGGGACAGTATTGGGTTACGACGATGACGGCCGCGACAAAGGCAATGCTGACAAAGCTGCAAAACCAGTCGAAAGCTACGATAGCGATAACGCAGCCATGATTGCCTGGGTAAAACAGCAGCCATGGGCAAATGGCATCGTGGGTGCCATGGGCTTCTGTATTGGTGGCCATTTGGCATTCCGTGCGGCTTTGCAACCCGAAATCAAGGCAACCGCCTGTTTCTATGCAACTGACTTGCATTTAAACACTATGCCAAATCAACCTGGCCAGCACAGCATGGAGCGTTTAAGCGACATCACCGGTGAGTTGATGATGATTTGGGGCAAGCAGGATAACCATATCCCAACCGAAGGTCGCCTCAAGGTCTATCAAAAGCTGACTGAGCAAGGCCTCAAATTCACTTGGCATGAATTCAATGCACAGCACGCATTCATGCGTGATGAAGGGGAGCGCTATGATCCGCAAATTGCGATGACGGGTTATCAGCTGGCTACGCAGTTATTTGGGCGTACTTTACGCTAGGTATCCAAGTCAGCATGATTGTTATTTGTCGAGGGATTGACATGAATGCTGGCCATTTATGAACTAATCCTAATTCTTGGGATAAGATGTTCGAGGTATTGAATTGATAATTAAGGAATTTATCTAATAAAATGCAACTGGCGTAGTAATTGCTTAAAGTTAAAACAATGATTTTACGGTGTACAGAACATAGGCGCATGCAAGCCCATACTAAAATTCGCGAAAGTTTAATGTGTTAAGTAAAAAGAAACGTCTAATCCTGGAATGTATGTGGCCGATGTTAGTAGCGCCTGCAGTGTGGGCTGCTGATGCCGTAGAAGTCAGCAAGCCTGCTAGCACGCCTCAGCAGACAGCTGCTCAAAACCAAATGAGCTCCTTGCAAGCTGCATCAAATGCGGCGCACGCTGCTGTAGAGGCGGCTAATGCTGCAGCCGTTGCCGCAAGTGCAGCTGCCAGTGCAGCAAACGCAGCAGCAAACGCAGCGAGTGAGGCAGTAAAAGCCACGGCGCAAAGTATGCAGCAGCTACCGGCCCCGCAACTGATTTTAGACCCGACTCCTATCAAAGCACCTGAGCCAGCTGCAGCTAATCCAGTTGCGGTTGCAAAGCCAACACCTCTCGATACCAGCTTGCCGCCAGAGCAAGCAAAAAAACAATTGGCACCGATTGGTTTGCAGCCACTCGATACCAGCCTGTCCACACAAGCTGATTCAGTGTACGAAGTTAAAGACTTAAGCTTGGCTAAGCTGTTTGGCGTCAGCTTGATCCCTGTAGCTGTAACAAGCCAGATGCATAATGAATACCTGAACAACAGCGAAAATGCGACAGATGCACCGCCTGCTGGCGTGGTCAACGCGATTGATTTACCGGGTGCTACCAATGCTGCAGTGGTATTCAGCCGTGATGTCAACATAGCAAACCAGCGCCTAGGCCAAGCTGATGCGCAATCAAACCAAGCACGTGCGCTGCTCTTACCTAACCTTTCAGTGCGTTATGCTAGAGGTAGGGAAATATCTTCACCTTCTTCGGTAATTGATCCGCTAACGGGTGCCGCCGCTGACCAGTCGGCGCATATTCGTACCGACAAAAGCATCACCCTGCGCCAGCCTATTCTGGATTTACAAAGTACTTATGACTGGCAGCGTCGCAAAGAAGTGATTAATTCACGTCAGGAAAGTTTGCGCGGGAGCCAGGCTGATGCATGGCTTTCAACTGTAACGGCTTATCTAGGGTTAACTTCCAGCCGTTTGATTGCTGATCTTTCTTTAGGCTATGAAAAACAGCTCAATCAGTTGTTTGATTATGTAGATAAACGCGCCAATGCTGGCGCATCCAGTGGTTCAGACCGCCAGCGTGTATTAGCGCGTACCTTGCAAGCCCGTGCAGCAAGATCACAGCAAGAGTCAGCACATGCGGCTGCCAGTGTTGAATTTTTACGCCTAACCAATATTGCCCCTGAGCAGATTCGTTTGCCAGATCGCGCTGATATGGGCGTGATACCTAACACAGTGGGTGAGGCTATCAAAGTTGCGATGGAAAACAGCCCAGACATTGGCTCACTGCGTGCAGAGTTAAAAGCCGCGGAGCTCGATCAGAATGTGGCGCGTGCTAAATTTGGTCCGCGCTTTGATATTGAACTTTCCAAGCTGACAACCAATAACGCTGGTGGCCCAGCAGGGTTGCAAGAAGATACGCGCGCCATGGTAGTCATGAACTGGAATCTGCTGAATGGTTCAGGCGATTACTACCTGACCAATGAAAAGAAAGCGCGCTTGGATGAAGTGAAATATCGCCTGGATGATATTCAGCGCCGTATTACGCAGTCCATGATTTCCCAATATGCCACGCTCGATGCCACCCGTGAGCAACTGGTTTCAGGGTATCGCGAACTGAATGCAATTTCTTCTGCTGTGACTTCAATGTCTGAAAAAATGTTTGCAGGAAATCAGTCCCTGCTAGATCTGCTCGATGTATATGACCGCCAATACCAAGCTAGAACACGTTTAGTCACTTTACACTCCCAAGAAATAGATGCGCTGTCACAAATCAGCCGTTTGCTGGGTCAGGCAACTGCAGTTAACAGCTCAGGTTTAGAGGTCATGCCGACTACTCCAAGCGTACCGAATGATGCACAACCAAGCGAAATTAAGAGTCAAGGTGCTAACCCTTCTTATTCAGCTCCACCTGCTAAATCTGCGGAATCAGACGAAGCTGCAGTAACGCCATTAGCGCCTTTAGAAGTCCCTGTTCCCGTTTCTACGATCAGGCCATAGTCAGGAGCCACGATGAATATTGATAGCGATAACGACGGCGGCGCGGATATTTTCTGGCCTGGCTATGTAGATGCAGTCACCAATCTGGTGCTGAATCTACTGTTTGTCGTCGTCATTATGACCGTAGCTGTATTTATTTTTGCGATGGAATTAGGCCGTCGCAGCAAAGTGCCGCCTTCGCCAACACCACAAGCTGAGCAACAAAAACCAGCAGAGACGCCACAAACACCAGTGACTACGCCAGATGCGGCCAAACTGCAAAAGCAGGTGGATGCCTTGTTACAACAAGTGGCCGACCTTAAAGATAAAGAACATGATGCGCAACGCTTGCAACAAGAGCTGGCGGCGCTGCAGCAAGATACTGCACCTGGCAAACGTGGCCCGCACAAGGTGGTAAAAGGCTCAGTACGTTCAGATGAGCCTGTGTCTGCGATTGATAAAATCACAGGTGGTCTGGTCGTTGATTTTAATGATGACGCCGTGACTTTGTCGGAAACTGAAGCGAATCAGCTACGTGCACCTATTGCCAGCATAGTTGCCAGTGGTGGCGCCAAGCTGGAAGTCAATGTACCGCCTGGGTTTACCGAGGCAAAACGATTGGGCTATTACCGTGCCATGGCGGTTCGTAATTTGCTGATAGAGATGAAATTGCCTGCAGATCGCATTGAGGTATCGGTGAAGGAAGGCGTAGCAACCTCAGACAGTTCGCTGGTATTGGTGAGCCCTGCTGGCACACCATGATGTTGTTGAGATGTATGGTTAATGTTGAGTAAGTTACAAAAGATTTGGTCAGACATGACACCACAACGTGCGTTTGTGCTGATTACAGCCATTAGTTTGTTGTTACTGTTAATTTGGGCATCTCTGGCAAAAATTGATGTAATTGTACGAACTACGGGCCGAGTAATCCCCGCAGGCAAGTCACAGATTGTTCAGCATTTAGAAGGCGGTATCGTCAGTACCATTTTGGTACAAGAAGGCGAAACAGTGAAAGCAGGTCAGCCATTGGTTGAACTATCTGACATTCGGGCGCGTTCTGATCTTGGTCAGGATCGCAACAAGCGAGACTCGCTGCGAGGCCGCGAGGCACGTTTGCTGGCTGAGGCTGCTGGAAAAAGTAGCATTAATTTTCCTGATGATTTGAGTGATGGCGGTGTGAAGCAAGCTGAAACAGCGGCTTTTCAGGCGCGCATGTCGCGCAACAATGAAGAAGCGCGAGTATTGCGTGATCAAAGTGCGCAAAAGCGCGGTGAGATTGCTGAAACAGAGGCTAGATTGCGCAATTTAACAGGTGAGCTGGAGTTGGCGCGTCAGCAGTTCCGCCTGATTGAAGGTTTGAACAAGAATGGCGCCTCTTCAAAAATGGAGTTGCTAGACACGCAAAGCCGCTTGCAGCGCATGGAATCACAGTTTAACGAGTTGCAAACATCATTACCGCGCTTGCGTGCTGCGCAGGCGGAAACAGAATCAAAAGTCAGTGAGTTATGGGCACATTTTCGTTCAGATGCCAGTTCAGATTTGACGCAAGTACGGCTGGAGTTGGAAAAATCCAATCTGGATTTTGAAACCAATGCGGACAAATTGCAGCGCAATATCGTGCGTGCGCCAGTAGATGGTTTTGTGAACCGCATGATGTTTTCAACTGTAGGTGGCGTGATCAGGCCGGGTGAGCCACTAATGGAGATCACCCCTGAAGATGAGCGCGTAGTGGTAGAAACCCGTGCACGGCCAGATGACCGTGCCAATTTGCGTAGTGGTTTGCCAGCGCGAGTGCGTATTAGCGCTTTTGATTATGCAACCTATGGTGCATTGCCTGGCACAGTGACTGAAGTGAGTGCAGATACACTGACCGATGAACAGCAGAGCCGCTATTACCGTGTGAGGATAGATGCTGGCAGTGTAAGGCAGGTAAAGATGGGGAAAGCCGCTGGGCCGATTTCTCCTGGTATGTCAGTCACCGCAGATGTAGTGGTGGGTAAGCGTACCGTGCTTTCTTATCTGGTATCGCCGATGTTGCGTTTTAGTGACCGCGTTTTTCGCGATCCACGTTGAGTAGCGTGTTAATGATTAAAAGAATTTTAGTTTTATGTTTAATTTGAAGAATTTAAGTCAAGAATTTAAATTAGGGGCAGGCAATCCATGTTCAAGCGTTTAAGAGTTTATTATTTCTACACAGCATTGCCGTTTGTGATTTTGCTGCTTGGGGCTGCGATTTACCACAAGCAAATTTCGAATACGCTGGCAGAAAATCCCCATCCGCAGATCAACTACGCGATTTTCGTGATTACGCTATTGGGCGGTGTTTTGATTCTCGCCAATGTGCGTCGTTTGCTGGCTGAAGGTGCAAAGTTATCTGAATTTACTGATGAGCTGCGTGGGGGCAATGATCCTACGCGCCTGCAAGAGTTAGCGCTCGGTTATAACGTCGACATTGCTTATGTGCTGCGCATGGTCGCGGCTTCGAGTGGTCGTCATATCACGCCGCAAGAGCAAACAGTGCTTGAAAACGAGCTTAACAGTGCGGCTGCCCGGTTGAATAATCGCAATGCTTTACCACAGTTTTTAACCAGCTTGCTAGTTGGTATGGGCTTGCTGGGTACATTCATTGGCTTGTTGGCTACATTAGATGACATCGCCTCGCTGATTTCAAGTTTCTCAACCGTCAATATTGGCGTAGATAACCCAATTGATGTGTTCCGCGATATGGTTGCGCGCATGAAAGCGCCAATGCGCTCCATGGGTATCGCCTTCTCAGCCTCTATGTACGGCCTGATGGGTTCGATTATCTTGGGTTTCATGATGGTGTCCGTGCGTCGTTGCTCACAAGAATTGATGTCCTTGCTGGGTTCTGAAGTTGCCCAGCATATTGAGCAAGCCTTAGCGCGCGAAGGCTTTGCCTATAGCAAAACCGCGATTGAAGCGGCAGAAGGTGCTCTTGTTGGCGGTGTTCCAGGTGGTGCTCTGGTTGAAGCAACGGGTCTTGGCGGTGGTCGTTTGATTGAATTAGATCCAACAGAAGCCAAGCTGCGTAAAGAAATCGCCACTGAAGAAGTGCGTATTTTGCGCCGAATTGAAGAACGTTTGAGCGAATCATCACGTCTACAAGATAGAGCCTTGCAAGCTGAGCTGGATAATTTTGGTAAACAACGCGCTGAGATGATGCGCGCGATGGCTGACCACAACGAATCTGTTTCACAGTTCCGTGGCGAGTTGCAACGCGTAGGGCGCCAATTAGGTACTATTCTTGGCCTGATGGAACGTGGTAATGCGGATATGTTGAGCCAGTTGAATGAGCACTTTACCGAGCTGATACAAACCAACGCACGTAATGGTACTGATCTATCGAAAATGAGCGATATGTTAACGCGTATGACTGATGAGTCTATCGAGTTGCGCAGCAATATCACTGAAATGATTTCGCGCTTCTCACCAGCAGAACAGCGTGCACTGTACCAAGCATTGTTTGAAGAATTTAGAAATACAAAATAAGCATTAAACTATTTGCAGAATTAAGCGTTAACACTATGTAGTAGGTAGCATCCACTGTCAGGAGCACACGATTATGGCCATTAACCAGCCCGCATTAACTGAGCATCGCCAAGGTAACAACGAGAAACATAATATCGTTGGTAAGGTGATTCGTGTGCAACCGGGCGCTGACAACATCATCCACCTGAAAGAAAGCCACGGCGCGCTTAAATCTGTAGATGTAGCAGACGTTGATCTGGTATTGGGTTTTGCTGATGGTACTTACATCGTTATCCCTAATGGGGCGCTAGATGCCATTACAGGTTCACCGCACAAAGTAGAGTTTTCAGACAGCTTTACCGCCAGCACAGATGACCTCTTCAAACAGGTTGGCCATATTGATGCTGCCGATGCTGGCAACCTGCGCATTATCAGTGAGAATATTGACACCAAACTAACCGCAGCTGGCGAGTCTGATAGCGATATTACTTCGCTCATTGTTTCGCTCAATGATTTTGCAACTAACACTAGTGCTCCCCCCGCCCCTTTACCTAAAGCCGCTGTAATCAGTACTTCGGGTACCATCGGTAAATCTGGTGCGGGCCGTTTCGATACAGAAAATATAGATTCAGTAGTGCCACCTAGCATCCAGCAGCCAACAGCTTACCGTGTTGGTACAAAAGTGCAGGATCTTGGCGATATACATGTAGGTATTCCTACTGTCAGTGGCCAGTTTTTTGTTGCATCAGAATACAAGGTGGATACCACTGGTCTTCAAACCGAGGCTACAAAGCCTTTAGGCGCTACTGATCCAAGTGCAGAAGCCCAATCTCACCGAGAGTTAATTACAGGCACAGCGGGCAATGACACTGTTAACCATAATTCTGCTTTTGCTGCAGGAATTGATGGAAATTGGGAGAAAACGCTAAATCTTGTGGTAGCTGGTTTTACGGATATTACAAGTGTGACATTGACGACCTCAACCAGTACTTCAGCTTTTGGTTTTGACATTTCAGGTTCAGCTGTTTTAGGCAAGACATTGAATGCCAACAACACAACTACTTGGACATTGACGACTGACCCTACGTTGTTGGCAGCGGGTCTTAACGTAAATATTACCTATACATTAGCAGCAGATGGTACGCCGGCCGTATCCCCTACTTCTTTTATATTAGAAGCTGAAGCAAAAGGTAAAGCTGGTGTAATACCTTTAGATATTTTCCAAAACTTCAGTTTCAGCTATCAAGAGGCAACAACAGGGGTTGCAACTGACTTCTCTGCCGTTTCACAAAGTGGATCTCCAGTTTTCATACTGCCCGCTCGCGGTGTTGGTTACACATTTAATGCTGGCAATGGCGATGATGTCGTGCATGCTGGAGCTGGTTTTGACATTATTAATGGTGGTGATGGCAACGATACTCTTTACGGAGATGCAGGTAACGATACCATCTCTGGTGGTATAGGTAATGACTCGCTAATTGGTGGTACAGGCAATGATTTGCTTGAGGGTGGCGCAGGAGCAGATACGTTTGTTGGCGGCACAGCATCTCAGGTCGATAGTGGAATAGATACTGTTACTTACATCAATTCTGGTAGCGCAGTCGTTGTGAATATGGCTGACAACACGGTCGGCTTGACTCATTCAAATATCAACGTTACAGAGCAAGGAGATGCAGCGGGAGATCAGTTTGATGGTATTGAAAATATCATTGGCTCAACCCATGATGACCAAATTATTGGCAACAGTCTAGCCAACAATATTAATGGTGGTTTGGGCAACGATACTATTGAAGGTATGGGGGGGCAAGATACACTCAATGGTGGAGGTACTATTGCAGAAGGTGATGGAACTAATACTCTAAGTTTTGAACATTCAGCTTTAACCACTGGCATTACAGCAACGCTCACAACCTTGAGTGATGTGACCAATACAGGTAATGCAGTTATTACCAACTTTACCAATATTACAGGTTCAGCTTTCAACGATTTACTGATTGGCGACAGCAACATCAATACACTGATTGGTGGTGGCGGTGACGATACTTTAGAAGGCCTGGGTGGTGCAGATATTCTGAATGGTGGTACAGGCAATAATACTGCCAGCTATGATCATGCAAGCACTGGTCTCGTGGTTTCTTTATCTGATCCTTCCCTTAATTCAGGTGACGCATTTGGAGACAGTTATACCAATATTCAAAATCTTCTAGGGTCAGATTTTAATGATTCCCTGATTGGCGATGGCAACGCCAATATCCTAAGTGGTGGTGCTGGGAATGATACCTTGCAAGGCATGGCGGGTGCTGACATGCTAAATGGCGGCACGGGCACGGATACAGCAACGTATATCAATGCTACTGAGACTTTTTCAGGCAGTGGTATAGGTGTGGTTGCCAGCATGACCACAGGTCTGGCTGGGGTGACAACCACAGGCGATGCGGCAGGCGATGTGTATAGTAGTATCGAAATACTGGAAGGCTCAAATTATAACGATCAGCTGATCGGCGATGGTAATGCCAATACCATTCTGGGTGGCTCAGGTGACGATACATTAGAAGGTCTGGGTGGTAGTGACACTTTGAATGGTGGCACTGGTATTGATACCGCCAGCTATGAACATGCAACTTTAGGCGTTCTGGCAACATTGACTACGGGTGTAGGTACACCAGTTAATGATGCTTCTGGTGATGTCTATATCAATATTGAGAACCTGATTGGTTCCAATAATAACGATACCCTGATTGGCGATGCGAATGCCAACTCGCTGATTGGTGGCGGTGGTAACGATACGCTGGAAGGTATGGCTGGCGCGGATAGTCTTGATGGCGGGACAGGTGTTAATACTGCAAGTTATGCAGACGCTAACGCAGGTGTTGTCGCATCTCTCTCGACCATTTCAGGTGTTAGTCAGACAGGCGATGCCGCTGGCGACACATTCACCAATATCCAGAATCTTTTAGGTTCTGCAAATGCTGATGTATTGATTGGTGATCTAAATGCCAACACACTCACTGGCGGCGGCGGTAACGATACCCTAGAGGGCATGGGTGGTGCAGATAGCCTGGAAGGCGGTACTGGTACAGATACTGCGACCTACGCACATGCCTCTGAAACAGCACCAGGTAGCGGGATAGGAGTTGTCGCCAGTATGACTACTGGCCTCGCTGGGGTAATTACTACGGGTGATGCAGCAGGCGACATTTACAACAGTATCGAAGTGCTTGAAGGTTCAGCCTATAACGATACGTTAATTGGTGATGCCACAGCCAACACGATTTTGGGTGGTGCGGGCGATGATGTGCTTGAAGGTTTGGCTGGAGCAGACACCCTAAACGGTGTTAGCGGTAGCGATACTGCTACCTATGTGCATTCGGCCAGTGCTGTTGTTGCTACTCTAACCAATGGCTTGTCAGGCGTGACTACTGCTGGTGATGCTCAAGGTGATGTGTACCTCAATATCGAAAATCTGACTGGTTCCAATGGCAATGATGTACTGATCGGTGATTCCAACGTCAATATCTTAACTGGAGGCTTGGGTAACGATACGTTAGAAGGTATGGGCGGCGCAGACGTATTGATTGGCGGCACTGGCACGGATACCGATACAGCAAGTTACCTGCATGCAAGCACTGCTGTTACAGCCTCATTAACAGGTATCGTGACAAACACAGGCGACGCTGCTGGTGACACCTACATTAATATCAATAACCTTTTGGGATCAGCATTCAATGATTTGCTGATAGGCGATGGTACTGCCAATACACTTACTGGCGGTGCAGGCAATGACACCCTTGAAGGTCTTGGTGGAGCAGACTTCCTTGATGGCGGCACAGGTACAGATACTGCGAGTTACAACGATGCTACAGGCCCAGTTGTTGTTTCTCTCACGGGCATTGTCACCAATACAGGTGACGCAGCAGGAGATACCTACAACAGCATTGAAAACCTGCTTGGCTCAGCTAACGATGATCTTTTAATTGGTGATGCAACTGCCAACGTTTTAACGGGTGGTGACGGTAACGATACGCTTGAGGGTCTTGCTGGTGCAGACACGCTGAATGGTGGCAATGGTACAGATACTGCCAGTTATGCTCATGCGGCTACTGCGGTTCTGGCTACCTTAACTACAGGTCTGGCCGGCGTTACGGTAAGTGGTGATGCAATTGGTGATGTATATAACAGTATTGAAAACCTAGATGGCTCTGCTAATAACGACACTCTGATTGGTGATGCCAACAATAATATCCTGACTGGCAATGATGGCGATGACGTGCTTGAAGGCATGGGTGGATCTGATGTATTAGACGGTGGTACAGGGACAAATACCGCTAGTTATGCTGATGCATCCACTGCTGTTACAGCCTCACTAGATACGGGGATTGGTGTTAACAATTCGGGTGATGCAGCTGGCGATACCTATATCAATATCCAGAATCTTCTAGGATCTGCTTTTGCCGATGTATTAATTGGTGATGGCAACAACAATACCCTGACTGGTGGTAACGGTAACGATACGCTAGAGGGTAGAGGTGGTGCTGATAGTCTGGTTGGCGGTGCGGGTACAGACACTGCAAGCTATGCACATGCATCTGAAACATTCAGCGGTAGTGGTATTGGTGTTGTGGCCAGTATGACGACTGGCCTTGCGACCACTACAGGTGATGCAGCTGGGGATGTGTATAACAGTATTGAGGTACTACTCGGTTCTGCATATGACGATTTGCTGATTGGTGATTCCACAGCCAATAATCTGCAGGGTGGTGAAGGCAACGACACACTAGAAGGTTTGGGAGGCATTTCCGATACCCTAAATGGTGGTAATGGTACAGATACCGCTACCTATATTGATGCGTCAGGCGCTGTAACTGCCTCATTAACCACTGGCTTGGTAACCAATTCTGGCGATGCCACCAATGATACTTATATCAGTATTGAAAATCTAACAGGCACTTTATTTGCTGATACTTTGATTGGTGATTCCAATGCAAATATCTTGAGCGGTGTGGATGGCAATGACACGCTTGAGGGTATGGGTGGTGCTGATACTCTGGATGGCGGCAGTGGCGTAAATACGGCAACTTATCTACATGCATCTACTGGCGTAATCGCTACCTTATCAACGGTGGCCGGAGTAGCTGCCAGTGGAGATGCTGCTGGTGATAGTTATATCAATATCCAAAATCTGACGGGATCCAACTTTGCTGATTTGTTAATTGGTGATCTTAATGCCAATTCGATCGCAGGTGGCCTTGGCAACGATACTTTGGAAGGCTTGGCTGGCGCGGATACCTTAGACGGCGTGACAGGAACAGATACCGCAAGTTATGCCCATTCAGCAATAGGCGTGGTAGCCAGTATGACCACAGGGCTTGCTGGGGTCACTACTACTGGTGATGCGGCTGGTGATGTCTATTTCAACATTGATGTGCTCGAAGGTTCTGCATTCGACGATGTACTGATTGGCGATGCTACTGCCAATACAATCAATGGTGGCGAGGGTGACGATACACTAGAAGGTTTAGCAGGCGCCGATACTTTGAACGGTGGCAATGGTAACGATACAGCGAGCTATGCGCATGCGAGTGCCGCAGTTAGCGCGACCTTGACTAGCGGCATTATCACATCATCAGGTGATGCCTTGAACGATAGCTATATCAGCATTGAAAACCTGACAGGCTCAATCTATAACGACCAACTGGTCGGCGATTTTAATAACAACACCCTTACAGGCGGAGACGGTAACGATACGCTCGAAGGCCTGGGAGGCGCTGACTTTCTTGATGGCGGCATCGGCACTGATACCGCTAACTATGCAGATGCAACCGCAGCTGTAGTGGCAAGCATGACCACTACATTTACCGCAGGCCCTACGGTGACTACTTCTGGTGATGCTGCTGGTGATACGTATAACAGCATTGAAGTGATGCAAGGCTCTATCTACAACGATGTGTTGATTGGTGCAGGCGGTGCTGAAACCTTAATAGGCGGTGCTGGTAACGATACCTTGGAGGGCATGGCAGGCGCGGATAGCCTGGATGGTGGTACTGGTACAGCAGATACAGCTACTTATATCCACTCGACAGCAGGTGTGGTCGCCAGCATGACTACTGGTTTGGCTGGCGTAACAACCACAGGCGATGCAGCTGGGGATGTTTATAGCAATATTGAAGTGCTTGAAGGCTCTACTTTTGATGATTATCTAATCGGTAACCTTAATGCTAATACCCTGCTAGGTAATACTGGTAATGACACCTTGGAAGGCTTAGGCGGCGCTGACAGTTTAGATGGTGGCACAGGCACCGATACAGCTACATATCTACACGCTACAGGTGCAGTGGTTGCTTCATTGACTACAGGTTTGGTCACGGCAACAGGTGATGCAGCAGGTGATGTCTATACCAGTATTGAGAACCTGACCGGATCTAATTTCAACGACCAATTGCTCGGCAATGCTAGTGCCAATACCTTAAGTGGTGGTGATGGTAACGATACGCTGGAAGGCTTGGGTGGTGCTGATAGCCTAGATGGCGGTAACGGTACTAACACTGCTAGCTATGCAAATGCTTCTACTGGCGTAGTGGCAACCCTGACTACTTTGACAGGTGTAACCCCTTCTGGCGATGCAGCTGGTGATGTCTATACCAACATCCAGAACCTGACAGGCTCTGCTTTTGCTGATAGTTTAATTGGCGATACTGGTGCTAATACCCTGATAGGCGGTGCTGGTAACGATACGCTTGAAGGTCTGGCGGGTGCAGATAGTCTTGATGGCGGCACTGGTAACAACACCGCCAGTTATGCACATGCGGCAGCTGGTTTGGTTGCGTCCTTATCTACTCCAGCAAGCAATACTGGCGATGCATTGGGCGATAGTTACACCAACATCCAAAATCTATTGGGTACTACCTTTGCAGATACTCTAACGGGCGATATCAACGCTAATATCTTGAGTGGTAATGATGGTAATGACACGCTGCAAGGTTTTGCTGGCGCAGATACGCTGGATGGCGGTAATGGAACAGATACCGCGACTTATATTAATTCTTCAGTAGGCGTAGTCGCCAGTATGACCAACGGCCTAGTAACAACCACGGGTGATGCTGCTGGTGATAGCTACGTCAGTATTGAGATTCTCGAAGGCTCCGCATTTGCCGACCAATTGATTGGTGACAGCACTGCAAACATTATCAATGGCGGTAACGGTGACGATACGCTAGAAGGCTTGGGCGGCGCTGACTCATTGGATGGCGGCGCTGGTAATAATATGGCCAGCTACGAACATGCAGCAGCAGGCTTGGTGGTTGCGCTTGATGCTGCCGCTGCAACCACAGCAGTCGGCGCTACTGTCACCCCAACTGGCGATGCAGTTGGTGATACCTATACCAATATTCAAAACCTGCGAGGCTCAGGCTTTGACGACACTCTATATGGTGATACCAATGCCAATAGCATTTATGGCGGCAACGGTAACGATGTCATACAAGGTCTAGCTGGTAACGATAGCCTCTATGGTGAAGCTGGTGACGATACTTTGGTCGGTGGTGCTGGTACAGATGCGCTAGACGGCGGTACTGGTACAGATATCGCTTCATACCGCAACACCGCAACAGGCATTACGGTTTCACTCATTAATCCTGCCAATAATACAGGTGAGGCGATTGGTGATACCTATGTCAGCATTGAAGGTCTTGAAGGCGGTACTGGCAATGATTCCCTGACAGGTAATGACTCTTCCAATACCTTACTCGGCGGTTCAGGTAACGATACGCTCGAAGGTCTGGGTGGCGCGGATATTATCAATGGTGGTATTGGTACTGATACCGCTAGCTATGCAAACGCGGGGGTTGCGGTTGTTGCCAGCCTTACCACCAGCTTTACTACAGGCCCAGCGGTCGTCAATGCGGGTGATGCTGTAGGCGATACATTTGTCAGTATTGAAAACTTGCTGGGTTCTGCCAATAACGATGTATTGATCGGTGATTTGAATGCCAATTCGATCACAGGCGGTGCTGGAAACGATACTTTAGAAGGTATTGGCGGTACGCTAGGTGGTGATACTTTAGATGGCGGAATTGGTAACGACACTGCGTCTTATGCGCATGCAACAGCGGCAGTTACAGCCAGCTTGTTAACGACTGTATGGAACAGTGTTGCAGCAACAAGCGCTACGATTACTGGGTTCGATGCTGATACCCTTACCAATATCGAAAACCTCATTGGATCAAACCAGAATGACTTACTGGTGAGTCGTGACCGCACCGTGGCAACCACAGGTACAGTAGGTACCCAAATACAAGGGGGAACAGGTAACGATACCTTAGTTGGTAGTAATGCTACAGGTGCAGTGGGTGCCGATACATTGGATGGTGGAGCTGGTATTGACACTGCTACTTTTGAGCGATTAACGACTGCAGTTGTAGTCAATTTGAACAATGTCGGTACAGGTACAGCAGTTAGCAATGGCATTACCAATCAAATCATCACAGTTGAAAACCTGATTGGTACAACTCTGAATGATACATTCACTCTAGCCGCATTACCCACGGGGGCAAATGGAGGCGCAGTGGATGGGGGTTTAGGTAATGACACTGTAGTCTATAACGTTGGCAGTACGGTAGTCACAGCTAATCTGGCCACGGGCGTAGTCAATGGAATTACAGGCATTCTGACCAACGTAGAGAATCTTACAGGTGCTAATGGCAACGATACCCTAACTGGCGACGGCAATGACAACATCCTGATTGGCGGCGCAGGCGTTGATAGCTTGATTGGCGGGGGTGGTAATGACATTCTAGAAGGTGGTTCAGGTGCAGACTTTATGGATGGCGTTACAGGTACTGATACTGCACGCTACACCACCTCAGTGAATGTGTCGCTTAGCACAGCGTTAAGTGGTATCGCTAATAGTGGTGACGCGCTGGGCGATACACTCAATAATATCCAGAACCTTACAGTAACCGCTGGTAACAGCGGTATCTATGGCGACAACAATGCAAACTACCTTCAAGGTGGAACGGGTAACGATACCCTAGAAGGCTTTGGCGGTAACGATACCTTGAATGGCGGCGGTGGCACTAATACGGCTACCTTCATCCACTCGGCTAACGGTATTAATGCCAACCTGAATGCAGGTACGTTTAATGGCGTTGCTGGCGCAACCGCAACAGATGCGACAGGCACTTCAATAGGTACTGACAGCCTGATCAATATTCAGTATCTGACAGGCAGTAACTTCAATGATCAGTTATACGGTGATGGTAATGCAAACGTGATTGCTGGTAATGACGGTAATGACACGATTGATGGTGGTGCTGGTAACGATAACTTGGCTGGTGGCAATAATGACGACAGTATCACTGGCGGCACAGGAAACGACACGATTGACGGCGGTTCTGGTAATGATTGGATTGACGCTACACTGGGTAAGGATGTCGTCACGGGTGGTACAGGTAACGATACTATTCTCGGATCGGTCAATGTAGCAGGGGGCCCAGGCTTTGCTGATCGTTTTACCAGCATTGATGCAGGAGCTGGTACAGACACTTTAATTCTTACTGGTTTCACAAATAATGTGTTGTACAGTTTGTCGACTTTATCAACTTTAGTTACGGGTACCGAAATTATTAATCTGCGTACTGATGGGTTATCAACTCCTTTTCATGCTGATTCTGTAAGTATATTGGCTGTGACAGGTAACCAAGTTGGAAGCGTTGCATCTCCAGCCTTAACAATACTTGGTACTAGTGGCGCGGATGTATTTACACTCGATTTAACTGGTGCGCAAACAGCTGCCCAAGTGGGCAGTGGTAACGACATTACTTATTCCATCTACAGCAGTGCCTCACAAATTGCCGCTAATTTAGTGACCACAGTGCATTGGCTAGCCGCTTAATGGCAGACAAAGAAACAGCAACTCCAAACGCTACGCAAAACAAGACAACCCCTCCAGACTATTTGGAGGGGTTGTCCATGTTATGGCGTGCCCTAAGATCACAGTGGGCAGAAATTGGGGTTGCGAGTTTTTTAATCAATTCAGGGCAGCTTTTACTCCCTCTGTTCTCAATGCTGGTCTATGACAAGGTCGTCAGCAATGGCGTATTTGAGACCTTGTGGGCCTTAGTCATCGGTATGCTTATTTTTATCTCGCTCGACACAGGCATGCGTATCACCCGCAGCTGGGCTGTAGAGCGTTTAGCTGCAGATATGTCGAGCAAGACAGACGAAGGTCTTTGGTATCGATTGCTGGCGGATGGCGATATTCCTACTGGCGGCGTGGCTACGTTTTTAGCCCTTTATCGCGACTTAACGGGCGCACTTAATTTTGTTTCTTCAACTTATCTGCTGGCAATTGCAGATATGCCGTTTTACCTGCTTTATTTATTAGCTATCACCCTGATTGCATGGCCGCTAGCCATATTGGTAGCCATATTGACCGTTTTTTACGCTATCGTCGGCTACCTATTACAAAAGCGTACCTTGCGATTCACGCGTGAAGCCGAGAAAAAATCCACAGACCGTATGGCGTATATCGGTGAAGTGATGCAAGGTATAGAAGTAGTGCGCACAGCGCCTTCAGCTTCAATCATGTTTAAAAGCTGGAAAACGCATTCAACAGTGGTGAGTGATCTTGAGGCCATGCGTCGGCTTTCAGCAAGCCACAGCAATACACTCGCTGCCAGTATGTCCACCTTTACTACCGTATGTGTGTTGGCTGCAGGCACATACATGATTGATGCCCGCTTGCTTTCCGTGGGTGGATTGATTGCCTGCTCATTGTTAGCCTCGCGCGCCATGATACTGGTAACTTCATTACACATGGTGCTTGGTAAGTGGGAAGATTTCACCCGCGCAGGCCGCCGCATGGATGCCCTGCTTGATGCAGGCAAGAAATTTAATCCAGAGGTAAGAGCCGATCAGGTGGCCTCGCATGTTTCTTACGCAATTACCAAGACGCAAGCAAAGGGTGATATTACGATTCGTCGTTTGACCAAGCGCTATCCTGGTCGTGCCAACGCACTGGAAGGCGTTGCCCTTAATATTGCCAGTGGTGAAAAAGTGGCCTTGCTAGGCCGTCCAGGCGCGGGTAAAAGCACCTTGCTTAAAGCGATTGCTGGCTTGTGTGTGCCTGATGAGGGCGAAATCCTGATTGATGGATATGATCTGCGTAGTGTTCCGCAGGCGGAACGCGCACTCTGGCTGGCCTATAAGCCACAAGAGCCTGTGCTGTTTGCAGGCACGCTGGAAGGCAATCTCCTGCTTTCTGGTGCGGCGGCAGGTAGCCCAGCTTTTCAAAAGGCACTGTGGGCTTCGGGTTTGGAAGATGAGCTTAGCAATGGTCGCTTGACGCTGAGTATGGCGATTGCTGATCGTGGTAATAATCTCTCTGGCGGACAACGCCAGAAAATCGCTTTGGCGCGCACATTCGCCCAAGCGCATCGCCTGCTTTTGCTGGATGAACCTAGCTTGGGGCTAGATGCCGATGGTGAGCGCTTGCTAGCGGAGCGTTTGCCAGAGATTGTAGGCAGTGCCAGCCTGATCATCGTGAGCCATAGCACGGCTATGCTTTCTATGGTGCAACGTGTCGTCGCGCTTGATGGCGGCAAGGTTGTCGCCGACGGGCCTAAAGAAAAATTACTGCGAAGTAGCTAGTTTACTTTCAATTTATTTGCCTTCATTAAAGTCTGGCTCCGCTAAGCTTTGCAAACGCTGTCATACTGATTCCTACAGCAACATCAGCCTGTGCCTGATAATTCTCCTTTATCTCAGGCCATAAAATAGCAACACATTCACCAAGGAGACCTCAAATGAAATTCCTTATTAAAACTGCGGTTTATGCTTTTGTGTTGAAAAAAGTGTTCAAGGCCGTGATTGCCAAATAATTGGCAATTCAGTAATTGAGCCATCGTTATCTGACTAACCCCGAATCATCCGTTCGGGGTTAGTCTATTAAGTCACCCAGTTTTCAAGCCTGTATATCCAATAATTAAAGTAGATACCTCATGATCAGAATGAATTTTGGCATTACCCTGCAATATGAAGTGATAGGCCAACCCGCAGATTTTATTTTAAATATTCACGCGGCTAACACCCCTCACCAAACGGTAGTGACTGAAGAATTCAGCATCAGCCAATCATTGCCTGTAGATATGTATGAAGAGCCATTTTACGGCACGCGATTCGCGCGGTTTAAGGCTAACTCTGGCCCAATCACGGTGCGCTATAACGCTACCGTTGATATTGATGCGTATATTGCCGAGCCTTCAACTTTGCGTGAGTCGCCAATAGCAGAAATTCCACAGGCGATTTTGCATTATGTGTACCCGAGCCGTTACTGCCAGTCTGACCGTTTGCACAAGTTTGCGGCCAGAGAGTTTGGTCAGTGGGCGCCAGGGTTCTCGCGTGTGCAAGCGATTGCTGAGTGGATACGCCAACGTACGGTATTTGAATCAGGTGCGAGCAAAGGCACGACATCAGCGGTCGATACCTTAATTGAGCAAGCGGGCGTTTGCCGCGACTTTGCGCATTTGATGATTGCATTATGTCGCGCTGTGAATATCCCTGCGCGCTTTGCTACAGGTATTGATTACGGCGCTGCACCTGAGCTTGGTGCATGTGATTTCCATGCGTATGTTGAAGTGTATTTGAGCGGCCGCTGGTACATTATTGACCCAAGTGGTATCTCGCCACCACAGGGTTTGATACGCCTTGGTACGGGTCGTGATGCTGCCGATGTGGCTTTTGCCACTATTTTTGGCCAAGTGAATTCATGGGCGCCGAATGTATTTATTGATGCAGTCGACGACCCTGCTAATGGCTATCAGATGCCTGTGCGCAATAACCTGGCAGTCTCTACGCAGGCTTGATTTAGCAGCACTTAATGTAAATCGCTTAAGTGCACCTTACGTAGTTTGGGCGCTAATTTAGCCGTGATACCAACCACGGTTAATGTCATCAAGCCACCAAAAATCACAGATGGAATCAGGCCAAGCAACTTGGCAGATAGCCCTGATTCAAAAGCTCCCAATTCGTTTGAAGAACCGATGAAAATGCCGTTAATCGCAGAAACGCGCCCGCGCATATTATCAGGCGTCATCAATTGCATGATGGTGGTACGGATGACGACAGACACACCATCACACGCACCAGAGAACATCAGTATGAGTGCCGCTATCCAAAAATGCGTAGTTAAGGCAAACAGGATGATGCATACCCCAAAGCCTGCTACTGCCATCAGTAAAATACGCCCTGCATTTTTGTTGATGGGGTAGCGCGTCAATAGTAAACCCATGCAAATAGCGCCAAGCGCGGGGGCAGCACGCAATATGCCCAAGCCTTCAGCGCCGTAGTGGTAAATGTCATGGATAAACGCAGGCAGCATGGCGACTGCACCACCAAATAATACCGCGAACATATCCAGCGCCTGTGCGCCTAATACAACCTGATTCCCTGCTACAAATCGCAAACCTTGCCCTATGCTGGCAAATACAGGCGAGCTTTCTGCAGGCGGCGGCTCAACCACCCTTAAAAATAGTAATGCAAGCCCAGCAGAAACACCGAATGCCGCTGCCACCAGATAAGCCACACTGATGCTGGTATATGCCACTAGCAGCCCACCCAAAGCTGGTCCTAGTACCAGCCCGCTCTGTAATACCGAGCTACCAATACTGGCCGCTCTGCCAAACTCTTCACGTTTTACTACCAGTGCAAAAAGCGAGCTATAGGTCGGCCCGATGAACGCGCGTGCCAAGCCTACACAAGCAATCGAGCAATAAATCCAGATGGATGAATCACTGCCAATATAGCCATGGGCAACAGCGGCAAGTACCAGCGCATTCAACATTAAAATCAGGCTGGCAAACACCCCAAACATCCGTCTCGAATGGTGGTCAATGGCGTAACCAGCAAATAATGCAGTGCAGATATAGGGAATCACCTCGGCCAAGCCGATCAGACCAAGTGAAAAAGGGTTATGCGTAATCTGGTAGATATGCCAGCCGACGACAACAGCAACCGTTTGATATGAAAATACAATCAGCAGGCGAAACAGCAGCAAGTTAACGAAATTGACGTTTTTTAGAAGTGGCACAGCAGACTTGATGGACATGGTGAGTTCGCGTATTTCTTAATGCTTAAATGATGAGAAACTTAGCCGAAAAGGCAAGGGGTTTAATGTGCAACTAGTTATAAATAGTTGCTTGATTCAGCCAGGCTAAGTTTGAGCAACGCCCATGCGCTCCAATATGTGTTTAGTCATGCCTAACGCCAGTTCACGCTTACCGACAAACACTTTGCCCAGCATGTCTTTCTCTAGCAAGGCGGACTCAGCCTCGCTGTAGGCGCGTAATACTACTTCAATTTCAGGGTTGAGCAGACGTGCGGTTTCTACCATTTTTCTCACATCTACCGTGTTGTTGGTCGCCACCACCAATAGACTCGCACGGGTAATGTGGGCTTGTATCAATACAGCAGGGTCTGCTGCATCGCCAGACACTGCATTGATGCCTTCTTGACGTATTTTTTCTACGATTTGACGGTTTGATTCAGCCACCACATATGAAATATTCTTGGCTGCTAGCTCATCACCGATGCGCCTGCCAACACGGCCATAGCCAACGATGACCACTTGCCCAGTGAGATGTTTTTGATCGACTGACATAGGCAGTTGTGCTAACGGGTCATCCCGCAATTCCAATTTGCGCGCTACTGGCGAACGCTTGCGTAAGAATGCCTGGACTGGGGCTATAGACTTGAATATGAGCGAGTTAAAGCCGATTGAAATGAGTGCGCCAGCCAATATCAGGCTTTGCCCCTCAGCGGGTAACAGGCCTAGTGATAAGCCCATGCCAGCCAGAATGAAAGAGAATTCGCCAATCTGCGCCAAGCTCGCACCTACGGTTAAGGCGGTATTTAATGGATAACGGAAAGCAATCACCAGCCCAATCGCCGCCAGCGTTTTACCTATCATGATAATGGCAGCCACCATCAGCACTCTCAGTGGTTCATCTACCAAGATTTTCGGGTCAAACAGCATACCGACTGAAACGAAAAACAGCACAGAAAAAGCGTCACGCAAAGGCAGCGATTCTTCAGCGGCGCGATGGCTGAATTCGGATTCACGCATCATCATGCCCGCGAAAAATGCGCCAAGCGCGAATGACACATCAAACAGTTTAGAAGAGCCGTAAGCCACGCCCACGGCGGCGGCCAGCACACACAAAGTAAACAATTCGCGTGAGCCAGTGCGTGCTACTAACCATAATAATTTAGGGAAGGCTTTGCGCCCGACTACTAGCATCAAAATGATAAATGTGCTGACTTTGGCCAGCGTAATGCCTAAGGTTGCCCATATGCTGGTTGCTGCGGCATGTTCTGGATCAGGTAAATGACCACCTAATAAACCTGCCAGTGCAGGTAGCAATACCAAGACCAATACCATGATGAGGTCTTCAACAATCAACCAGCCGACCGCAATCTGCCCGTTAATTGATTCAAGTACCCCGCGCGATTCCAGCGCTTTGAGCAATACCACGGTGCTGGCGACAGACAGCGAAAGCCCAAACACCAGTGCCCCACCAATATTCCAGCCCCAATAAAGTGCTGTGAACATGCCCATCGCCGTGGCAACGATGATTTGCACCAAAGCGCCTGGGATGGCGATGCGTTTAACCGCGAGTAGATCATTCAGGGAAAAGTGCAGGCCCACACCAAACATCAGCAACATAACGCCAATCTCGGAAAGCTGTGATGCGAGCCCGATATCAGCCACAAAACCAGGTGTGCCTGGCCCTAATATAATGCCCGCAATGAGGTAGCCAACCAGTGGCGGCATACGCAGTTTTGCGGCTAAGTAGCCAAGTATCAGGGCTAATCCAAGGCTGGCAGCAATGGTGGTGATTAAAGCGAATTCATTATGCATGCTAAGTAAGTTTATCCATTATTTTTGCTATTCATTTTCGGCGTCGTTCTTGTCTGAGCCACTATTTTTTTCAGCGATAGGCGGCGCACCAATTACACGATTACGCCCGCTTTGCTTGGCTTGGTAGAGCGCAGCATCTGCCCTTGGAATTACTGAGTTTGGCTCTTCGCCAGGTGCCCGTTCTGCGACTCCTGCGCTGAATGTAATCAACACCCGTTTGTTTTCGTGCATGAAAAAATTCTTGGTCAGTTCACGTTGGGCACGAGTGACTATGCTGATGCTTTCCTCTTGCTCAGTATTGGGCAGAATAATAATAAATTCTTCGCCACCATAACGGGCGATGACATCGGTAGTACGCAAGGTCTTTTTAATGACACCAGCCAAATGAGAAAGTGCTTGATCGCCTGTGGTATGACCCATGGTGTCGTTGATTTTCTTGAAGTGATCAATATCCATCATGGCGATGCTCAGCGCGATGTTATAGCGCTCGGCGCGGCTGAACTCGCGTAATAATGCTTCATCCATGCCACGTCTATTCAATGTGCCCGTCAAGTAATCTTCATGCGCAACTTCGCTGATTTGGTCCAACTTGACTGTCAGCTCATAAATCTGCCGTTCGGCTTCTTTCACTTTTTGCTGAGTTTCATTCAATATGTCTCTGGAGCGTTGCGCACTTAAACCTATAGTGCGCGTATCTTCCATCAGGTTATCCAGCAGAGTATTGAACTGGGCAATATTTTCAGTGGATTTGATTTGGGCTTGGTAACCTTCTATCTTGCTTTGGTACTCGCTGGTGTTTTCCGTCATTTCGGATAAGCGCTCAACAAAAGTCGCCACCATTTTTTTCAAGGTTTCTTGCGCTTCGATCAATCCTGGCTTGATCTCACCTTGTTTAAAAATCAGTTCTTTCAAGCTACTTTCTGCGTTATAGAGTGATTCGATGTCTAGTGGTTTAGCCAAGATGTCATTCACTAGCAGCGTTTGACCATGCAGCCATTTATCTTCTACTACTAAAGCCCCCATACTGGAGAGCAGCAAGCGCAATAATTGAAGCAGGGCTTCACGTATTCTATTTTGTGAGTCGTTCTGTAACTCAAGGCTGAACAACACACCTTTTAAGTGTTCGCTGACCCTTACAACATGTTGCTTGGTTTGAACGTTTTTTACGTCAGCCAGCAATATCTGCGCTTTAGCATACACATCAGGCACGGACTGGAGCTGGGGGATGATGACCAGGTCCAGGATTTTTATCAGCATGCCACGCCATAAATTGGCGATTTCAGGCGCATCACTATCATCCCTGATCACAACATCAATCAGGTCTTCAGGATTGATTTTTGAGTTGCTAGCTGCGGGAGTTGCTGGCGTGCTTGTATTGATAGGCGATGCAGATGCTGGAGTGTCTATCATCTGCTCAGTAGTACCGCTGCCCCAAGAGGCAACCAGTGCATGAATTTTTTGAGAGAGCACATCAGGGTCTTGGCCAAAGTTGGTTAATACGCGGTTGAGGCCCTCTTTTTTGCGGGTATTGGTAATGCCTTTATGATTCACCTCAAGCTGTTTTACCAGATTGCGCACGACCATCGGCCAGGTGATCGCATCATCTATATCGCCAACGGGGATAAGTTTTCGTAATTGGTCTTCAAGCTTTGCCCAGTCACGTTTGCTAATCAGGCTATTGATAGATTGCGCAGCGACGATATATTTAGGCTGTTTTTGTCCTGCTTCTTGCAACACGCTATCCAGTGTTCTAGCGAGCTCGAGTGAGTGGTCAATCGAGGTAACGCCACTGATTTCGTCATACATCTTGCGATAATTGTCAGGCGTAGGCGCGATTTTGCGCGTGGTTAGCTGCAATAGGGTCTGGCGGGCAACTTCGGTAGGGCTCTTTTTATCCATGGCAAATGCTCAACGGTTTAACAGCGTTTTAGGGTTTGCTAGCAGAATGTAAGTATCGGTCACATTGATTGAATATTAAGGTTTTTAAAGGTAATTACCAATACATCCCGATAAGCGGGCTGAGTTGGATCTATCTGTTCTACAGGCGTTACGCCGTGCATACATCGCTTATCGTTCACAATGGCGCAATCCAGAGGCTGCGTCAGGGTAAAACTATCCAGTGTACGTTGCTGGTTATCATGCATGGTGGTGGTGCCACTGGAGATATTCACACGTTTTACCATCATGACCAGCACAAAATCTACGCCATCTCTATGCACACCTTCAGGCGTAGGCTTGCCATGTGCTTCGTTGTTTGCTTCAATGCGAAACTGGTGGCATTCAATATGCCACTTGGCTTGTGGCAACATCTCGCAAAAAATGGCCTGACAGAAATACAACAAGCTTTGCATGGTCTCACCACGCACAATAGACTCATTGATGGGCGCAAAGTTACGTGGAATACCGCCATTTAAGGTGTTGTAATCCAGGCTTTGGTAATGCGGTTGATGGGGCTCCAGCTTGATTTCATCACTTGAACTGGTGGCGCTCAAAGTGGCATGGCGCCTGCGCCTGTAACGCCCACCATCTGCCATGTATTCATCAATCGGCATGTCATTCCAGCTATCTGCAAAGCTTTGCCAGTCATCCAATGCGTGCAACTCACCTGCCACTAGCCAACTGCGCACCTGCTCAGCATTTGCAAAACAGAAGCCAGATTTTTCTATTTTCGGGCAAACCGTCTCTTTGGCGAGCGAGTGAATTAAATCGTGCATGATAGCTTTTTAGCAGTGGTGAGATTTTTATGACAGACAAGCAGTTTAGGCAAACTGCGCCCTAGTGTCTATGTACGTTTATACGCTGGCACTTTTAATCATCGTGATCGCTTTGAACGGTGGACTACAAAAAATGATTGACACACATAACTAAATAACTAATTATGTAGTTATGAAGAACATTGTGATGATTCCAAGCGAGTGGTCAGGTACGTCTGGCATATTCGTTGCACTGGGTGATGAACAGCGCCAGCGCATTTTGCTGTCGTTCGAGCCAGATGAGCGCATGCACATTACACAGATAGTGGCAGCGTCAACCTTGAGCCGCAGTGCGGTCAACCACCACCTAAAAGTATTGAGAGATAGCGGTGTACTACAAAGTGAAAAAGTAGGTAAGGAAGTCTATTTCTGGATCAACAAAGATGTGATGCAGGATGCGCTAACCAAAGTTTTGAACTACATCGATACACAGATTTAAAAATAGTAAGTCATCAAGAATAAGGGGAAAGTAATGGTTGCAGCAATATTAAAGGGATTGAGTCGGCTATTTTTTCGTATTGAAGTCATCGGCAAGCACAATGTGCCAAAGCCAGACGCCGAAGGTAAAAATAAACTACTGATTATTGCTAATCATGAGTCATTCTTGGATGGCTTGCTGTTAGGCCTGTTTTTGCCGATTCGCGCCACGTTTGTGGTGCATACAAGTGTACTGAATAGCTGGACGTTCCGCTTGATTTTACGCTTAGTGCCATATCTTGCAGTTGACCCCACCAGTCCGCTGGCGATGAAAAAAGTTATCAAGCTGCTTGAGGCGGGTAAGCCGGTTGTGATTTTCCCCGAAGGCCGTATTACGCTGACAGGTAGTTTGATGAAAGTCTATGACGGCCCAGGTTTTGTGGCTGCCAAAACAGGCGCCACCATTTTGCCAGTCAGGCTTGATGGCGCCGCACGTAGCTATTTCAGTCGCCTCTCTGGCGATTACCCACGCAAGCTGTTTCCCAAGGTCACTTTGACCATATTACCAACAACCCAAATCCCTATGCCTGATGCCCCCACTGCCAAGATCAGGCGCCGCAAGGCTGGTGATGCTATGCGTAGAACCATGCAAGAAATGTTGTTTGCCTCACAACCCGTGCAAACATTATTCAGCGCATTTCTAGATGCCGTCGATATCCACGGCCGCAAAACCTTGCTGGTGGAAGATATGCGGCAAACCGAAGAAAGCTATGGCGACTTGCTGAAAAAGACGCTGGCTTTTGGTCGCCTGATCGAAAAAACGACGGCCGTGAATGAAAGTGTCGGTGTGCTCATGCCCAACGTCACGAATACCGTATGCCTGATTTTTGGCATGAGCGCCATGCAGCGGATACCTGCCATGCTCAACTACACTGCAGGTACCGCAGGCATGCAAAACGCGTGTATTGCAGGCAACATTAAAACCATCGTGACCTCTAAACAGTTTCTCGAAACCGCCAAACTGACTGAAATCGTTAATGCGCTGCAAAATGTACGCATCGTTTATTTGGAAGACTTACGCAGTCAATTCAGCTTG
Organism: Methyloradius sp.; assembly: GCA_035460505.1. Lineage (GTDB taxonomy): Bacteria > Pseudomonadota > Gammaproteobacteria > Burkholderiales > Methylophilaceae > Methyloradius. Next base: position 29,266 of record DATHWP010000020.1, read on the forward strand.
CTCGATAAGCTCTGGCTGGTGGGTTTTGCTCTATGGTTGCCAAACCTGGCAGTGAAAAAATCTAACCCCGATGCTGCAGCCGTGGTTCTGTTTACATCAGGTTCAGAAGGCAAACCTAAAGGTGTTGTACATTCGCACCGCGGTATTCTCTCCAATATTGCGCAAATTCGCGCAGTCATTGATTTTTCACCTGCCGACAAGTTCATGATTGCGTTGCCACTGTTTCACGCGTTCGGTTTTACCTGCGGCGCAATCATGCCTTTGGTAACGGGTAGCAAGCTCTTCTTATACCCATCGCCATTGCACTACAGGGTGATACCAGAAGTGATTTACGACCGTGGTTGCACGGTGTTATTCGGCACAAGCACTTTTCTTGGTAACTATGCGAAATTTGCCAACCCTTACGATTTTTATAAATTGCGCTATGTCGTCGCAGGTGCAGAAAAACTCAATGAAGAAGTACGCAAAAGCTGGATGGAGAAATTCGGTATTCGCATTCTTGAAGGCTATGGGGCTACTGAATGCGCCCCAGTGCTGGCTGTCAATACGCCCATGGCCAATCTTGCTGGTAGCGTAGGGCCATTATTGCCAGGCCTGAAACCAAAACTGGAAGTTGTACCAGGTATCAATGATGGCGGTCTTTTATACGTGAAAGGCCCAAATGTCATGCTCGGCTATTACCTGTTTGATAACCCTGGCGTACTCAAAGCGCCAGAAGATGGCTGGTACAGCACAGGCGATATTGTGCAGATTGATGCAGATGGTTTTGTCATCATCAAAGGCCGCGTCAAACGCTTTGCCAAAATTGCAGGCGAAATGGTTTCGCTGGAAACTGTAGAACAGATTGCCAACAAAGCTTCTCCAGAACATCAGCATGCCGCCAGCACACACCCTGACGCGCAACGCGGAGAAAACATCTTATTGTTCACTACTGATAAAGATTTGGCGCGCGATGCACTGCAAGCTTCAGCGCGCGAACTGGGTAGCCCAGAACTTGCAATCCCGAGAAAAATTATCGTAGTTACGGAATTGCCCTTGCTCGGTACTGGCAAAACAGATTACGTCACACTTAAAAATATGGCGGAAATAGCCTCATGAAGCGGCGTGATTTTATACTAGGGATGGGGTTATTGGGCGCTTCAGCTGCTGCCTGGGGCGGCTACCAATATTGGCCTAAACCGGGATTAATGAATCCCTGTCTGCTAGGCCTGCCAGATGAGTTACGTAACCACCCACTCATGCAAAAAGTCTGGCAAGGTTTAGACCCTGCCCAGGTTTGGGATTGCCATGTACATCTTGTAGGTACTGGTGATTCTGCGGCTAGCGATAGTCCATGGTTTAACCCAAACATGGATAGTTATGGGCACCCCATTCTTAAACTGCAAAAAGCGTTTTACATGAATGGGGCATGCGCAGATCCTGAACATATAGATCAAAGCACAGTTGCGCGTATGGTAGAGTTGGTTGCTGAAATGCCAGTAGGTTTTAAAACTATGCTGTTTGCATTTGACTGGTTTCACGATGAAGCTGGCAAGCCGCAAAGGCCGCAGTCAATCTTTAATATTCCCAACAATTACGCTGCAAGAATAGCCCAAGCGCATCCTCAATATTTTGAGTGGGTTTGTTCAATCCACCCTTACCGTGCAGATTGTGTTGATGCACTTGAAGAAGCTAAATCTAAAGGTGCAAGAGCCATTAAATGGTTGCCAAATGGTATGGGTATAGATCCACTCTCAGAAAAGTGCGACCGTTTTTATGAAGTTGCCGCCAAACTGGCGATACCGATTATCAGCCACACTGGCCGTGAAAGTGCGGTGCAGGGTGGTAATCAGGATGACGGTAATCCTTTAAGGTTGCGGCGTGCATTGGATCATGGCGTAAAAGTGGTGCTCGCGCATTGTGCAAGTGATGGAGACGATATTGATTTAGACCAAGGTAAAAACGGTCAACGGGTCAAAAGCTTCGAGTTATTTGCCCGAATGATAGATGAACCAAAATATGCTGAATTGCTGCATGGGGAGATTTCAGCGTTGACACTTTTTAATCATGCTTGGGCGATTAAACCTATTCTGCAGCGTCCCGACTGGCATGCACGTTTACTCAATGGCTCCGATTATCCGCTTCCGGGCATCATGCCGTTATATAGTCCACCCGCATTGGCAAAGCAAGGATTGCTCGAAGAGACAGCGGTACCATTTTTAGAGAATTTGCGTGGGTACAACCCACTGTTATTTGATATTGCATTAAAACGCTTGTTACGTTTTGAGCAGCAGAGTTTTCCTGCCAGTGTATTTGAAACCCGCCGTTTCTTTAACCCAGACTGAGTCCATAAATGACATCATTATTTGTATTGTTAGGTATTGCTGGTTTCATCGGCCTGATAGGTGGGTTCATCAGCTTCTTCACCTCATTTACTAATGGAGATGAAAAGGCGCAGTTAAAGCGACGATTGGAAAATATTGAATCACAGTTGCGCCAGTTGAAAGCGCAGCTTAATCAATCACCGTTACAAGACGAAAATACGCAAAAACAATTAAAACCAACAGTTGTGAAACTTACTGTGCCAGTTGTAGAAAAGCGTATAGAAAATATTGATGAGACTGAATCAATCAGTGATAAAGAACTTGAACAGCAGGCACTGGCTGCAAACCCAGAACTTGAGATTACTCCACCAAAAATACCTGTCACCCAAGCAAAACCTGAGTGGAAGCCCAAGCCCAAAATTGTTGAGCCTAACTTTATAGAAAAGGCTATTAATGCAGCCAAAGACTGGCTGTTTGGCGGTAATACACTGGTGCGTTCGGGCATCGTTATTCTATTCATCGGCATCAGTTTTTTACTGAAATACGCGGCTGAGCATTCTCACTTGCCGATTGAATTCCGCATGGCAGGCATTGCGTTATGTGGTGTTGCTTTACTAGCCTTGGGCTGGAAATTACGCAACACCAGAGCTGAGTATTCATGGGCGATACAGGGTGGTGGTGTGGGCATTATGTATCTCACTATTTTTGCCGCTCTCAAGTTGTACCAGCTTATTCCGCCTAACATTGCTTTTATGCTGCTGATAGTAGTGGCCTTCTTGTCAGCCTTGATAGCAGTCTTGCAATCCGCGATGCCGCTGGCGGTGCTCGGGTTTGCTGGAGGGTTCTTGGCGCCAATACTCACCTCTAGCGGGCACGGCAGTCATGTTGGCTTGTTTAGTTATTATCTCGTGCTGAATCTGGGCATCGCTTTTATTGCATTCCACAAAAGCTGGCGGCCTCTTAATGTGTTGGGTTTTGCGTTTACATTTGCTATCGGCACGCTGTGGGGCAGTCAAAGTTATATCCCTGAATATTTTGCCAGTACCGAGCCGTTTCTGATTATTCACTTTTTATTATTCACGCTGATCGCAGTGGTGTATGCCCACAAGCAATCCACTAAAGCTTCGGATTATGTGGATGCTACTTTGGTGTTCGGCACTCCACTTTTAGGCTTTAGTCTGCAATATGCGCTGTTGCGCGACTCACATTTTGGGCTAGCTTACAGTGCCCTCGCATTGGCTATTTTTTACATCGCAATGGCGTGGTGGATATTGACCCGCAAGCGTGAAACGCTGCAGTTCTTGGGCGAGTGTTTTTTAGCGCTGGGTATAGGTTTTGCCACACTGACATTGCCCTTGGCATTGGATGGTCGCTGGACTTCAGCTGCCTGGGCAGTTGAGGGTGTGGGGCTGGTGTGGGTTGGGCTGCGGCAGAAACGTACATTCCCGCTACTCGCTGGTTTGGCTTTGCAATTACTTGGCGCTGCGGCTTTTGCCAACGGCTGGGGCTTAACCGGCTACTCAGAATCGGCACACCAGAATATGTTTTTGGGTGTGGCATTTATTGCCTTGTCTGGCTGGGCTTGCGGGGCTTTATTAGTTAAATATATTCCTGAAAAAACCAAAATAGTGAGTACCTTGCTGGCAATATGGGGCTGGCTATGGTGGGTTGGGGCTGGCTTTGTTGCCATTGACGAATTCTTACCCAATGCTATGTATGAGCACGCCAGCCTGCTTTTCCTTGCATTGACGAGCCTCCTGTTGCCTGTCAGTTCAGCTAGATTGAATTGGCCAAGATTGGCATCGTTGAGTAGCCTGTTATTACCAGCTGTAGCCATCGCTACTTTTGCTGAGTTTTTTGGAAGTCACCCATCCAGCGATATTGGTTGGCTCAGTTGGCCAGTCACTTTTGCAGTATATGCATGGTTATTGCAGCGTGAGACCTATAAAGCAGGCAGCCTGATGCGCGCGCCAGTGCTTTGGTTAGCGACAATATTAGGCATACTGGAATGCATGTACTGGATGCAAACGTATATTCCAGAGGCCCTGGTTTATACATCAACCTGGCGCGACATCAGTTGGGCAATTGTCCCCGTGGCAGTCATCACGATATTGGTTTATTGGCAAAAACATAAGCAAAAAGCCGAGTTTAACGAAGCAGCATTCAGCAATACACGCGCCTGGTTATGGCATGGTTGTGTGCCGATTGTGCTGTGTTTACTCGGCTGGTATCTGCTGATGTCGCTACATTCAAGCGGTGATGCGAGTCCGTTGCCTTATATACCGCTACTGAATCCGCTGGACATTTCACTGGCCGCGGTATTGCTGATGCTGTTGATCTGGAAGCGGACTATTGCTGCTTATTTTATCGCTGGCGATTTCACTAATACCCTCAATACCATCACGCATCCTCTTGCAGGGCTGATGGGCTTTGCGCTGCTCAATGGCATGTTGCTTCGCACCCTGCATTACTGGGCAGGCACACCGTTTGTGTGGACAGCCATTTTTGACTACACGCTGGTGCAGGTGTCGTTCACATTCCTCTGGAGCATTACGGCGCTCATCCTCATGCTGGCCGCACACAGATTGACGCATCGTCGATTATGGATAGTAGGTGCTGCCCTAATGGGTTTAGTTGTACTCAAATTATTCATGCTCGATCTGGCAGAGCATGGTTCGGTAGAGCGCATTATTTCATTCATAGGCGCAGGCATCCTGCTGTTGGTCATGGG
>DATHWP010000021.1:0-10321 GCA_035460505.1 Methyloradius sp.
AAAGCGCGCTTATGCCATCTCTTCTTCTTGCTTGCGACGACGAGCAACAAAACCGATCAAGCCTAAGCCAAAAATGAACATGGCATAAGTTTCTGGCTCAGGTACTGCCGCGACATTGGTGTAAACACCATCAAATTGAAATTTTGCACCTACACCGTTAATGGTAGTGCCGCTGATCAATGTCTGAAAGCTGGTATCCGCAGAAAAATTACCTAGTACACGAAACGCATAAGTAGGTGATGCACTTGCCAGATAATCTGTAATGGTCAGGGTTTTACCGCCTACTACATCACCAAGACCATTAAAGGTAAGAGATGTGTTTCCCAGATTCAATATCGAATTATCAGTAAGTGAAAGGCTGGCAAACGTTTGACCATTTGCAGCATTCACATTGGCTATTGCCAGCGTACCGCCACTTAACTCCAAAGCACTGCTGGCTGAAATACGGTTTGCCCCATCTAAAGTCAATGTGCCGCCTGAGACTATGGTTTTACCTGCATAGGTGTTGGCACCAGACAAGGTCACATTGCCGCTCTTTACTTCTACACTGTTGAAATTGGATACTGAGCCAGCATAAGCAAAGCTGTTACCTGTGCCTGGATTAATCACCATGGTATTAGTGCCGCCAACAGCACCGCTGATGTTACCAATTACCGAAGCTGAACCACCCGTAATGTATAACGCATTGCTAGCACCAGCAAAGGTAATCGCTTTGCCACTGCTAGCGCCGTTGATCGTGCCTGCGTTATTGATAACGGCATTGTTCAGGCCAGTCTGGATAGCGGCAGTAGTCGCGCCACCGCCCAAAATCACGGCACCTGCATTGTTATTGATAGTGACGGTGTATTGACTTGCCGCACCAACAGCCACGATAGCAGAATCACTCTGCCCCCTGATTAAACCACCTGCTTGATTGGTGATAATAGCGTTGCCATATAGCGCCTCACGTGTGCCTGCAAGTGGGCCACTGCTAATGTCGTTACCAGCGAGCGTGATACCGCGGCCAACGGCGTTAGTGTTGCCCGTTGCGACCAAGCCTTCAATAGTGCCAGAGTTGATGATGGTACCGCCACCTACTGAAATGCCTTCGCTATACGCCAAGCCAGCACTCGGAGTGCTGTATGCATTGATGGAGCGAATAATGCCTGTATTGGTAATATTGACTAGGCCGTCAACATCAACCCCATCGCCATCACCCGTGACACCATTGCCTGTGATCAGACCACCATTGACTACAGTGACCACTTGATTCGCATTGAAACCATCCAGATTTAAGCCTGAACCATTCATACCTCGAATAATGCCACCAAGACTATTGTTAACAGTCATCGTGAAATTAGTGCTGCTATCCAGAGCACCACCAGTAATCGCATGGCGACCACCTTCGATGATGCCAGTGCTCGCATTGTTGATTGTGATACCTGAATTAGTCTGCGCATCAATACCATCGCTACTGCTGCCTGTCGTGGTAATCGACTGTATAGTGCCCGCATTATTAACCACACCATTCACCCCAGGGCGCACTGCATCTGCCTCATAGGATTTCAGCAATCCACCAGCGTAGTTATTGATGATATTGGTACCTGAAAGAATGGCATTAAAGTCCACAGCCTGATTGCCACCAGCAGAAGCATTGAGTGAGATCAGGGAACCATAGTTATTCAGCGTAACGCTGGCAGGTGATTTATTCATCTGGATAACGTCAGCATCAGCGGCCTGCATGAGCGCTGTTGAGTTAGTGATGCTGCCGTTGGTAATCATCAGGCCAGAAACACCAGTGTTATCGCGAATCACACGGCCAGTGCCAGTTTGGGAAATGGTGCCAAGGTTAGTTAATGCGGCATTGTTACCTGAGATGGTCACTGCAACCGTTGAGCCATTTACTTTTAAGGAGTGCCCTGCTGCAACAGTACCCGTTTGGCCACTGGCCGAACCCAAGGTTTGTGCAGTGGTTGAATCAGCATTGATGGTGAAGCTGGCAGCAAATACAGGGCTTGCACCAAGCTGCATCAAACTTGCCATGACTACAGCTATGGCAAGGCGATTAGGCTTCAGAGCGAATTGGGTTGGAGTGAATTGCATTGAGGATTCCCTGTTATTTTGGATTTAAACAAATTTATGCCCGCACTATACGAACTGAATATGACAAGCGCATTAATCAAAGTCTGAATATTAAAAAACTATTTCCATGGTGATTTGGCATCGGCATTGTTGTGTGATGGTTTGATGACATTTTGGCAAATTCAATGGTGGCAACCGCCATGCAATGTCTGCTAGTCTTGCGCCCTTTTTAAGCGTGCACTCGTGTGGATGCTTTTAATTCACTTTAGCAGAGAGGTTCAAAAATGCAGAAATTCATCGCAGGCATTCAAACATTCGCCACCCTGGTGATTGCATGTGCGCTTTGTGTCATGGCGTATCAGGCAACAAATCGTCATGGCAAGTTGCCTGAATTATCAAGCCCATATCACGCAGTCGCTTTAATGAACGGCCAGCTGTTTTTCGGTCGCATTGATAGCTTGGGGGATGATTACACCGTGTTGCGAGATGTCTTCTATATTCAAGCCCGCCAAAAGCCAGGTACTACAGAAGTAGCGAATGTGCTGATTAAGCGAGGTGGCGAAGCCCACGCACCAGATCGTATGATCATCAACCGCCAGCAAGTGCTATTGATTGAACCCGTCAAACAAGACTCACAGATTGCAAAGCTCATAGCGGAGCAAAACACAGTACATTAGGCCGCATTGGCATGCTAGTTGCTAATTACATATTGAAACACATGTTTGAATCAGTTTTTATTTTTAAGAGGTGCACCACTTTTTAATATGTAGATTGGGGCTAATCATGACAAGGTATTTATTTGCTTTATTGTATTTGAGTTTAGCGTTACCCGCGGCGGCCATGCCAACGGATGAATTGCTACAGAAAATCAATACCTTGGTCGTGCGTGTGCAAGTAGAGCTTGCCAACGGTGGTTACGGGGTTGGTTCTGGCGTAGTGGTAGCTGAAGACCAGATTGTCACCAATTGCCATGTGATCGCGAACGCCAATTCAATAGGGGTACTCAGTAACAGAACCTCTTATACGGTCACTGCCATCAAAGCCGATTGGCACCATGATGTATGCATTCTAAAAGTAGATGGTTTAAATGCACCAGTTGCTAGCATCAGCCCCAGTAAAAACCTGAAATACCAACAACCAGTGTTTGCCACTGGCTTCCCTGATTTTTCCCCAGTACCTTCCAGCACTTTTGGCTATGTAAAAGCTTTGTACCCCATGGATGACAGCGTGATTGTGCGTGCTTCAAGCACCTTCAGGTTGGGCGATAGTGGCGGTGGCTTGTTTGATGATACTGGCAACCTGGTCGGCGTAATGACCCTGAAAAGCCCAGGTCACAATGCCTATTATTACTTCATGCCAGTGGAATGGGTGCAAGCTTTATTGAAGCAGCCAGAACAAGCACTTGGCACAAAAAGTGAACTGCCATTCTGGGCAGAGTCTCTGGATAAATGGCCTTCATTCATGCGGGTAGTACAGCCGTATCTGACTGAAGACTGGGCTTCGTTACAAAAAGTCGCCACACAATGGATTAAAGAAGAGCCAAATAATGCAGAAGCGTGGTTTTACCTTGCCGCAGCAGAATATGGTAACAACAATAACTTGATCTCAGAGATTCATCTACGCAAAGCCGTGTCGCTGAACAGTCAACATAGCCTTGCCATTTATTATCTGGGCTTGATTGCTGAAGATGATGGCAAGCATATGGAAGCCCTGACCAATATTGCTTTGCTCAACAAGTTCGATGTTGCTGTGGCTGACCAACTCAAGGTTGCCATAGGTATCTCGCCCGACCCGCAATAAAAAGCTTATTGCTGGTTTGCACTCAGCTCCTCAACAGCATCGCTGTTGAGGTCTTTTAGCAACATCGTAAGCCTTTGTAGCTCTTGAACATTCCCCTCTGTTTTAGCCAGTTTAGCTAAGGCCAACATGCTGGCTGTGTGCCTTGGATTAGCATTCAGCACTTGGCCATATAATTGTTGCGCGACTTTTGTTTCACCCAGATTTTCGTCTGCTAAAGCAAGGTAATAACTTGCCTCTATAGTGGCTGGTTCTTTATTTTTCCAATCCTGAGCGATTGATTTTAGGTTTACCCAGTCCTTATTTTGTACAGGCAACACAATCCGCATAAAGAAGGGTTGCTGATCTTCAGGGCTATCCCAAAATGGCGTACCAGACTGCCCCAACTCTTTAAGCTCAGGGGCATCAAGCAATGCTTTAATCCATTTAACAGGCACGCCAAAATAATAGGCATCGTGCCCTGGGCTTTTAAACGTGTTCAAACCATGTAGTTTGCCTTCATCATCAAATATTGGGCTGCCACTGGCGCCCAACATAAAGGAGTCCGAAGTGCGAATCACCATACCGTCGTCCAGAGGATAAAGCGCTTTGACGTTGCCGAATGTAGTTTGTGGCTTAGGCGCGCCGCCTTGAAAACCGATAGAAAAAATGGATTGCTCATACTGCGGCGACTCACTGTCAGCCAACACCACTGGCTTCAGTCTCAAATAATCAACCTTGAGCAGGCACACATCATGACGCCAGTCTTCTTTGACAGCCACTGGATTGAACGTATCACCATGCGCAGTCACATTCACACCCACCGCATTGGTTAACACATGGCAATTAGTCGCCACGTAATCCTCAGCGACCACAACGCCAGAACCCACGCCGCGCGCGCCATTTTTGGTAGCCGTATTGATTTTCACAATGGACGCTTTGAGCGTATAGATCTGGTCTAAAGTAGGCTCGGCGTAAGCGTTAACACTGATTGCTGCAAAAACAATGGGCAAGATGGTCTGGCGCATAATTCAATCCAAAGTTGATCAGAATGTGGGATGAGCAGCTTAATAAGTAAGCCATAAAACTAATCAATAGACTCGCCAGGTATGCAATACGTTCGCCTAAAGCGAGTGCTTTAAAGACCGTAACCTCTACCAAGAATTCATGCTTGCCAGAGTCGAGCACTGAATCACTTACTAGCGTCAGGCAACGCTAAATCTGCACTTTCAACCTCATAGCCTGCGCTTACCCAGGCATCTATGCCGCCAGTCAATGGGCGCACGCGGTGGTAGCCTTTATTGATGAGTAGCTTTGCCATTTTTGCTGCACTGGCCTCGTTGGGGCATGAACAATATAAAATCACTTCACCTTCCACATTAGATTCCAACGCAAACGCATCGACGGTATCTGCCGTTAACGTAATTGCACCTGGGATTCTGCCGCCTGTTTGAAGTTGTTTTGGGCGCACGTCAATAATCACAGGCGATTGGCCTGCCTTGAGCATAGTCCCAAGCTCCTCCACTGTGATCTGCTCCATGCGTAGCGCCTTCATAAACCGATAGCGCTCCCACCATTTAGAGGCAACGAAAGCGACCAAAGCCAGTGCAATCAGCATGGCACCAAATCGACCCATTTGCGCCAATGAAGAAATCAACTCGTCAATTGTGCTGCTGAATAAACTCCCAAGCAAAATCGCAGAACCCGCCCAGATAGCAGCGCCCAAGCTATCAAAAATAATGAAGGTCCAAGGTTTCGTACCCACAGTGCCAGCCAAGGCGCTGGAAATTGAAGCAAAGCCAGGAATAAACTTACAGAACAACAAGGCTGGCGGACCAATACGCAAATACAGCGATTCCGTTTGCCGCACACAAGAATCAGGCGATAGAGAAATCTTGCACAATTTAGCCATGACTCTACGCCCATATTTGCGCCCAGCCATGTACCAGATTACATCCGCCAACAATGCAGAAACTACTGCCGTCAGTAAAAGACTAGGCGCAGTATATTGCCCCTGCCCAAGCAGCGCACCCGTCAGCAACAATGCAGGATACGCTGGTATCGGCAAACCAATCTGCTCAAGAAACACATTGGCAAATACAATCAGCAAGCCGTACTGCTGCAATAAATCTACGAGGTAGCTCATGCGTACTCAATCTCAATTAGAATTCATTATATGGTGACTTAATATCACGACATCAAGGGTTTCACTCAACTATCTATAATACTTACCAGACTACAGAACCAGCTTAGTGATCCACATATTGATCCATCAGTGCCGACACCCAATCCATAAAAAATTGCACACGGCGCGCTAAATGGCGCCTGTGTGGATAGACTAAGGAAACAGGCATCGGTTCTGCATGGTAGTTTTTGAGTATCTGTATCATGGCGCCAGAATCGAGATAATGTTTTACGCCTTCGTAAGGCACTTGCACGATGCCTAAGCCGGCAAGGCAAGCGGCACTATAAGTATCGGTACTGTTGACAGTAATTACGGCTTTCATTTTCAATTGAATATATTTTTCGCCGTTAAAATATTCCCATGCTGGCGCTTTAACACCCAAGACTGGTGCGTAGTCCACTATTAGATGCTTATCTAAGTCTTCAATCGAAAGTGGTTCACCATATTTCTGGATGTAGCTTGGGCTGACGCAATTGACCAACTTGAGATGGCCAAGTGGCCTAGCAATTAACCCTGAATCTGCCAGATTACCAACGCGTATCAGGCAATCAAACCCTTCTGCAACAATGTCCACTCGCCTATCGGTGCTGCTGAGCTCAATCTGGAGATCAGGATGCTGACTCATGAATACAGGCAGGTTGGGTATGACCAGATTTCTGGCGATGTTGATCGGCATATCCACGCGCAAACGGCCATTAATAGGGGTTGAGGCTTGCTGAAACATCGCATCGACCTCATCAAACTCAGCCAACAAGTCTTTGCAACGCTCATAGAATATCTGGCCATCTTGGGTGAGCTGCACTTTGCGCGTGGTGCGGTGTAACAGCCGTGCACCCATCTGGCTTTCCAGTTGCTGGATAGCGGTTGAAATACCGCCTTTTTGTATGCCCGTTTGTTCTGCAGCCTTGGTAAAGCTGGCCAGCTCGGCAACGCGGACAAACACTTGCATAGCACTTAATTTATCCAAACCCACCCCTATTGTTCTTTTTAGTAAAACACTGAAACTTAAATAAGAGAGTTTATCTCTTTAATTCACTTCAATACACTGTTTATCAGGCAATACACTTCAACATTAATTAAGGAGTTTGATATGAACAACAAAATTGCAATTGTGACCGGCGGTAGCCGTGGTTTAGGCAAGAACATGGCTTTGCATCTCGCCAAAAAAGGCATTGATGTGATCCTCACCTATAACAGCAAACTGACTGAAGCGAATGAGGTGGTTACACAAATCGAGCAGGCTGGTGGCAAGGCGGTAGCACTTCAACTGAATGTTGGCGACAGCAAATCATTTGCTGCATTCACTGAGCAGGTAAAGGCTGCATTGAAAAAAACATGGAATAGGGAGCATTTTGATTTCTTGGTGAATAACGCAGGCATAGGCGTTCATGCCTCTTTTGCTGAAACCACTGAGGAGCAATTTGACCAGTTACTCAATATTCACCTGAAAGGCACATTTTTCCTCAGCCAGAAACTACTCCCCGTGATTAATGACGGTGGTCGCATCATCAATATCTCTAGTGGTTTGGCGCGCTTTTCCCTACCTGGTTATGCTGCCTATGCGACGATGAAGGGCGGCATTGAAACCCTGACCAAGTACATGGCAAAAGAACTCGGCAGCCGTGGAATTGCAGTCAATGTAGTCGCGCCGGGTGCGATAGAAACCGATTTTGGCGGCGGTGCTGTGCGCGACAATGCGCAACTCAATCAGTTTGTCGCCGCACAAACGGCATTGGGTCGCGCTGGTTTGCCAGATGATATTGGCGGAGTTATTGCCTCATTGCTATCAGAAGACAATCGCTGGGTGAATGGTCAGCGCATTGAAGCTTCTGGCGGCATGTTTCTGTAAAGTAGCTACCAGCCATAGCCAACGGTAAAGAGCAGGGTAGAGTCTTCTTTGGTGCGCCCGGGCGATGGCTGGCTATCCCAGTTAAAGTTAAGCTGGGTAGTCGCGTTGAAGCCAAACAAAAGCGGGAACCTCAAACCAGTTTTACTTGAGAACAGGGTCTGGCTGGTTTGTTGCAAGCCTAGCAGTACCTCGTGCTCATGAAAAAAACGGACATCGTTTCTAAACAGAAGTTGGTCATATTTAATCGCCCAACGCAGAGCTGGATAGCGTTCTGGGTCGGCTTGGTAATAATCCTCAGTGATGTAGTTCAAACCACCTTCAAGTGCCAGATTGAGATTAGGCGTTTCAAATATCTGGTAACCGCTACCAGCACCCGAAACACTGCGCAATCGTAAATCGCGGAAACGATCATTCTCTAAAGACTGGTTCAGATATCCATACCAGCGAGGCGAGAAGAAATAATCGTATTTGCCATAGGCACGGCTATTGAACTGGGTGTTACTCCCCCGGTCTTCAGCATGGTTGAATACACCGCCAAAGGTATATCGACTAAATTGTTTTCGCGCGATGGTTTCCCCGTCAAACCGTATGGATTGCGTATCACTGTTACCTTGAGTAAGGGTGCCGCCTGCATTGATATGCCCTGACCAGCGCGTACCTAAGCCAGCCAAATCAACTGATGGGTTAATGTAGCGTGTTTCGTTCAAGTCAAAATCACGTTCATCCTTTTCACCAACAATCTTGCCTTCACCAGGTTCCATGCTTTCAATCTTGCCTTTCACAATACTGCCATCGCTTAATACAATCTGCTGCGGTTCGTCTGAAGTAAGGTTTTGGATTTCTGACCACTGAATATTGATTTCGCCCGCATAACTGGTTTTGAACACCAGCTTCTCTGTTTCTTTTTTGACGATTTCACCCGTGATGACATCGCCATTTTTAAGCAAGACTTGGTCTGCTAATACGAGATGGCTGGCTATTAAAGTAAGCCAGATAAGTTTTTGAAAGATGTTTTTTAGCTGTGGCATATTGCCTCCTTATCATCATGAGGTCGATTTAATTGGTGCTAGATAATGCAACCAGAAATCACTCTGGTCATTGATTAACAGTGGCGTACTTCTATGACGAAGTTGGTTTATTACGTAAGGGCTCAAGTAAGTGTTTCAGGCCGTTATGGTCTATCTCCTGAATCAGGGCAAGCAAGCGGCCAATCTCTCCCGGTGGAAATCCTTCTCTGGCGAACCAGTTAAGATAATTGCCTGGTAAGTCAGCCAGTATGCGCCCTTTGTATTTGCCGTATGGCATGGTGATCGTCACCAGACGCTGTAAATCTTCGACTTCCATGCCCTATATTTCTATTTCATCCAGATTTTTAGCTGTACATATCACGGAGCTACCCACGCTCAAGCAGCCGCCCCGCAATACTTTCGCCGTGATCCCGCCATGTCCACGCATTGCGTTATAACCGCCTTTACCCAGCAGCTCTTCCATCAACGAGCAAGGCTCACAAGGCCCTGTAGCCTCAAGTATCACTTCACCTATCTGGATATACACAGGCTGGTCTTTAAACAAACTGCGCGCCGCCAATATATTGAGTCCAGACACCACCAGGTTACGTCTGAGTGTGGCGGCCTCCAGTGCTTCTAGCCCAACCAAGCTGGCGACTACTGGCAAATGCTCCGCCTGTATCAACGTCACTTGACGCTTACTCACCACCGTAGTGATTTTTTTATCTGCAGAGCGATCACCCTGCAAGCCTAAACCAGCAATGGCAATCGCTTCAGTTACGCTTTTTACAGTTGCACGACGTGCTGGCCGCAGCAAAATTTTCTCTAATCGGCCAGCCTTGGAAAACTGTGTAGTGAACCCGCGTAAGGTTTGTTGTTCAAAAGCCATATAAATACAGGAGTATGATTTGCCGCGATAGTTCGATTTTATAACCATCTGCCTGCCAAGCAGATTTTAATTTGAGTCTAAGATAATGTTTACAAAAGCTGTTTATTTATTAGTTTTTTTAAGTGTGACATGCATTGCAATGGCAGAAGAAACTGCACTAAAAGCCGAGTTCGACCAAAAATATCAGGATTACTTTGGCACCAACAGCCAAAGCTTGCTGCCATTTGCTTCGATAGAAAAATCAGATTGGAAAAAGCTACAGGCATCTCGCCCATTGAAAGTAGTGTTCGTAGAGCCAGACAAATACTACAACAGTAAACTTTACACTTTGACCATGTATCAAGCCACTGACGATGGTCAATATTATCTGGATGTAAAAGGTGGTTTCTGGGGGATGGATGACCTGATTTATGGGCCGTTATCGGCTAAAGAATTGCAATAACAAGACTTTCACTAAATTGGTTTTAGCGATGCCTCATGCCTGCAGGTTTACCAAACAACCAGCCCTGCCCTAGCGTGCAATTGAGTTGATTGAGCAAGTTGCGTGTTTCTTC
>DATHWP010000022.1:0-24644 GCA_035460505.1 Methyloradius sp.
CAGATTGAAGCGCAGCAATACAAAATATTCTGACTTGGCTAAGACTCCGATCACCTTTGATTTGCCAGAGGGTGCCATGGCCAGTTGGGTGGTGCTTGAAGATAAGGTGGCAACCTTTAAGCGCCATACACAATTACGTAAGGCTATTAAACCTTTGCTGGACGAAAAGCCACAAGCGCTTGCAATTGCTGTGTTTGGTGATGAGTCAGTACGCCAGCATGCTGCACAAGATTCTTTTTATGTTGCGGCAGTCAATGCGACTGCGTTAACGAATAGCAAGAAAAAGCCTGCTAAAAAAGTGCGTGAGCTTAAGAGCATAAGTCTGTTTGGTTATGCTGATGCTAAAGAGTTTTCTGATATTCAGGCAAAAGTTGCGGGTAACTTGCTAACCAGGCAACTCAGCATCTTGCCGCCTAACCAGCTTACGCCGACTATTTACCGTGAAAAAATCGCCAAACTGGCAAAAACCAATGGCTGGCAGCATGAGGAATTCGACTTTAAAAAGCTACGTAAGTTAGGTGCAGGTGCATTTGTTGCAGTTGCCCAGGGATCTGATCCGCAAGATGCCGCAATTGTCCACCTTACTTATTCGCCTAAAGGGGCAAAAAAGCATATCGCGCTGGTGGGTAAAGGCATCTGTTTTGATACTGGCGGGCATAATCTCAAATCAGCGAAATATATGAATGGTATGCACGAGGATATGAATGGCTCAGCCGTTGCGCTGGGTATTTTGCAAGCTGCCACGGAGGCAAAGCTGCCCATCAAGATAGATTGCTGGCTAGCTATCGCGCAAAACCATATCGGCCCGCTGGCTTATAAACAGAATGATGTGGTGACTGCACTGAATGGCACCACAATAGAAATTGTGCATACCGATGCTGAAGGGCGCATGGTGTTGGCAGATACGCTGACCTTGGCCTCGCGCGCGAAACCTGAGTTCATTATGGATTTCGCAACTCTCACTGGCAGTATGTATGTGGCACTTGGCAATCGCGCAAGTGGCATTATTGGCAATCGTCCAGAACTGCTTACCAAGGCCGTGGATATTGGCATGCAGGCCGGTGAGCGCGTATATGTTTTACCGTTTGACGAAGATTATGAAGAGGACTTGGAAAGCGATATTGCTGACATCAAGCAATGCACGCTAGAAGGTGGCGCAGATCACACCCTTGCTGCTAGATTTTTATCCAAGTTTATTGAAGGTGATATTCCGTGGGTACACGTAGATTTATCTTCTTATAGCTGCAAAGGTGGCTTGGGTGCGGTGATTACAGAGACAAACGGTTTTGGCGCCGCTTTCGGGTTTGATTTGCTCAAGCGCGAATTCATCTAAATTGCCTGTGGTTACAATTTCTGATTCTGAAGTTGAAATCACCGCCATTCGAGCGCAGGGCGCGGGTGGCCAGAACGTCAATAAAGTATCCAGCGCAATTCATCTAAGATTTGATATTACGGCTTCATCATTGGATGAAGAGATTAAGCAGCGTTTGCTGGCGCTACGAGATCAGAGGATTACCCGTGAGGGAGTTATCGTCATTAAAGCCCAAGTTTATCGCAGCCGCGAGATGAATTATCAAGATGCGTTTCGCCGCCTGCATGAGCTGGTGAATAGTGTGGCAGTATTGCCAAAGTTGAGATTGCCCAGCAGGCCAAGCCGCAGTCATGTACGGAAACGACTTGAAGGCAAGGCGCATCGGGCCGTTGTGAAGTCATTGCGTGGTAAGGTGTTTGACTAACATTGGTTGAGTCAGCCAATACACCGCATTTTGCAAATTATTGAACCATAGCGCTTTGCTTCAATTGCTTCTGATGAACGCAGACCAATGCTTGTTTCTCGGCTTTGGCATGAATTGCAGATTCCGCCTCGCTGTATTGCGTGTCTTGGTTAGTAAGCGCTGATTGGCAATCATGGCACTTACCTTTAACAGTCGTCCAGCCTTTAACGCTAGATAAGCCTTTAACATCTTTGAATGTAGCGCTATCTACAATAGCATCCGTCAAATTGGCCCCTGTGAGATCTGCTCCAGTTAAATCTGCTTGGCTCAAATCGGCACGATAAAGGTTGGTATTGCTCAAGTTTGCATTGCGTAAATCAGCAAAGCTGAAGTTGGCGATATTGAGGTCAGCGCCAGCAAAGTTGGTATTGGTAAACTTGCCGCCTACAGAATCAAACTTCATTTGTCCCATAGGCTGATTACCAACATCTAGGCCGAACTTGCCATTTTTGACGTTGGCATCGCTAATGTCGACAGCGCCCAGTGTACCTATCATACGGGCATTGGTGAGGTTGGCGCCTTTGAAATTGGTTTTATCAAAAATCGCCTGGAAGATAATGGCGTTGGTTAAGTCTGTGCCGCTTAAATTGGTGTTTTCCAGTCTGGCCAGATTGAGGTAAGCGCCTTGCATATTGGTGCCACTAAGATCAGCACCTCGTAAATAAGCCCCAAAGAAGCTGGTATTAACCATTTTGCAATGACGCAGATCCATCTTGTCGAATTCGAGATAACCTAAATCTTTATTGGATAGATCGCAGGTTTTACTGTTGATAATCGCCAATGCCTGTTCCTGAGTGATTTTCTCGCGGCTGGTTTCTTCAGCGGGTTGTGCCATCGGCATTGCCATTCCAGGTTTTTTGTCGTAGAACGCTTCTGCTTTCATGATGGTGGCTTTTGGGTCGGCGAGAAAAGCAGTTTTTGAGCCTTCGCTACCGAAACAATAGGTTTTGCCTTGGTATTCAGTCTTAATGGAGCAATCTGTTGGTACGACTAGTTTATTGCCCAAACTGGTGGTGCAGTTCTTGTTAAATTCTGCTGCCCAAAGATTACCAGATAGGACTAATGCCATTAAACAGAGCATTGATAGTGATAAGTTAAAGCGCTTCATGATTGTTCTCCACCGAATTTGTATAGGTTTTATTTTAATAAAGACACACTTTTAGGTATCTGAGAGTTCAGTATCTTCGTACTTAGGACAATCTTTAGTAACCGAAGTTACATAAGCGAACATTTAGTTGAATCAATTATTTAGTTTAGTAACCACGCCGCCAACTTAAGCAGAAAGCCTTGATAGCGTTGGCTGTTAATGGCGACGCGCAGTTGCTCATTGCCAGAGGTTTTTTCGCACAGGTTTTGTAGCCATTCCAACTCTGACAACAATAACGTCTGCCCATTTTCACCGCCTGAGATAATCAAATAAATTAATCGGTCAGTCACTGACTTTATAAGCGCTGGCATATTGTGATTTAAATCTTTGAGCGCATCTTGCAACACTTGCAGACAATCCCAAGGGTTTTCTAAAGAATTGTTGACTGGCGATACGGCTGATTTGAATGGCATTGAGCGGAAATGCGCATAACCGTATTCCGCCTTGCTGGTGTTTTCTATCGTCAATGGAATAGCTTGTTGTAAGGCGATGGCCAGCCCAAATACATCGCTTGGTTTGCCCTGTTTTAATTCCAGTTCAATTTCGGAAATATCTGATTCGGCGGCAATTGCTTTATCAGATTGGGAGTGAATAATCAGTTTGCCTAGGTCGAGCGCCAGTTCTATATGGCTGGTTTCATAGGCGAGTTGCCATTCTGTGCGCCTGACATCGGTAGTGAACATTGGCTTAAGCGCCTGACGTAGCTCAAGGTCAGCAAATATGGCGGCTAGAGTTGGTTCGGTGATTTTAGAAAAGTCAGGCTCTGGACCTGAGATGATATCTTCCCATTCCATGCGTTGGTGCAGGCCAGCCATAGAGCTGCCTGTGCTTTTTACCGCCTGAAACCAGCCGCCAGACATGCTACGTACGCGCAGGCTGATGCCAGCATCTAGCAATTGCAGGCTGGGCGTGTCGTAATAGACGCTGACAAGCCTTCTGGTCTGTGGTGGACTAACTAAATTTTTTTGAATACTGGGATGCTTGAATAAAGTCTGTGTATCTAGTTCGGCAATACGCAGCTTTAGTTCAATTTCATTCAGGCCAGGCTGATGCTGAATCTCATTTTGCATGACTGTCAGCATTGACGAGCCAATGTAGCAGGGGCGCCCACTGTTGCAAGTCACGTGCGACCTGCGAGGGGCGCATATCAAAGATACTTAGGCCGTGTTCAGCCACCAATGGGTAAATTTGTGCATCGCGTAAATTACCCAAGATGGGGAATCCACTCTTTTCCAGATAGGTTTGTAGTTTGAGGGCAGAGCGAGTGCGACTATCAATGCGCATACCAACGACGGCAACAAATGTGCGCGCTTTACGTACGGCTTTTTCATCTCGCAGTATCTGCAAAAAATCTTCAGCGGCGCCAATATCAAAGGCAGACGGCTGAATCGGCACAATGACCCAGTCTGCGAGCTTGACTGCATCGCTTAATTTATCGCCGTGCAGGCCTGCGCCTGAATCAATAATCGTCCAGTCAGCGCTTAGGCTATCAGTATGCTTACCTCTCCCATCCAAGCCGTGAATCAGCGCCACATTGTCTGGGCGGCGTTCCAGCCAGTCTAATGCAGAGCGTTGCCTGTCCATATCGGATAGCACCACATGCTTGCCACGAGTGGCAAAATAGCCTGCCAGATTGGTTGCAATTGTTGTTTTGCCGCTACCGCCTTTGGGGTTGGCGATTAAAATACTTCTCAAACTGGTTTCTCCAACGTAATTCTATTTGCCTGGTTTTTCTTAATTCTGTTTGATTGCTTCTACTTGTATGGAGAGCTTCACTTCCGGCAAAAAGCGCGGCAGGCCCAATGTTAGGCCAAAATCAGCACGATTAAATGTGGTCGATGCATCAGCACCACAAACTTCACGTTTGAGCATCGGGTGTTCTATACATTTGAATTTGTTGATGGTTAAGGTCACAGGTTTAGTCACGCCTAGTAAGGTCAATTCGCCTTCTACAGATGCTGGCACATCGTCTTTGAAAGTGATGGATTTACTCTTGTAATTCGCTGTGGGAAATTTTTCAACATTGAACATATCTTCAGATTTGGCATGCTCATTCATCTTGTCATGGCCGAAGTCGATGCTGGTGGTATCAATCACAATATCCACTGTACCCGTTTTGGCATCGCGATCAAGGGTAATGTTGCCGCTGGTTTTGTCAAACTTACCACGCCAGACCGAAAGACCACCAAAGTGGTCCGCCTCAAAGCTGGGGTAAGTGTGGTTCGGGTCAATTTTATAGGTATCGGCTGCCAGACATAAGCTATTTTGGCTTGCGATTAAAACCAGCGCGAATGCGCTTAACGCTACTTTTAACTTCATCTAGTTAACCCTCTGGCATTGGTCGTGGTGGTTTGTGAATGGGTGTTGAATTAACTGCGTCAGAATATCACAGATGAAAGATATTGGATTTAGCAGGGTTGAGAACTATGCATGATGAAAATAAAAAAGCCAGAACAAGTCTGGCTTTTTTATTGTGTTGCTAATGCTTGAATCTATTAACCGAATTTACCTGTAATGTAGTCTTCAGTTTCTTTACGGGTTGGGTTGGTGAATATCTTGTCGGTATCGCCAAACTCAATAAGTTCGCCCAAGTACATGTAAGCGGTTGAATCAGACACACGAGCAGCTTGTTGCATATTGTGGGTCACAATCACAATCGTGTACTCAGACTTCAGTTCGTTGATCAATTCTTCGATACGTGCTGTAGAGATTGGGTCAAGTGCTGAGCATGGCTCATCAAGCAGTAAGACATCTGGCTTTACCGCAATGCCGCGGGCAATACACAGGCGTTGCTGTTGACCACCAGAAAGGCTCGCACCATTCTGGTTTAGCTTGTCTTTCACTTCATTCCACAATGCGGCTTTTTTCAATGCCCATTCAACGCGCTGATCCATCTCAACGCGAGAAAGTCTTTCATACAATTTGATACCGTAAGCGACGTTGTCGTAGATCGACATTGGGAATGGTGTAGGTTTCTGGAATACCATGCCAATACGTGCTCTTAGGCGATTTAAGTCTTGTTTTGCATCAAGTATGTTTTGACCATCCAGTAGAATCTCACCCTCTGCGCGTAGTTTTGGATATAGCTCATACATGCGGTTAAACGTGCGCAACAAGGTTGATTTGCCACAGCCAGAAGGGCCAATGAATGCAGTGACCTTGCCTGACGCAATGTTGAGATTGATGTTTTTCAGCGCATGAAATTTACCGTAGTAAAAATTCAGATTGTTCGTGACAATTTTTGGTACTTCAGTAGTAGTAGACATGTTAATTCCTAAATTAGCTCGAAATAGGGCCAGGACGGAAAATGGTACGGGCAAGAATATTCAAGCCAAGTACGAATAAAGTAATCAGTAATGCGCCAGCCCAAGCCAGATGTTGCCAGTCTTCATAAGGACTCATCGCAAACTGGAAGATCACCACAGCAACGCTGGACATTGCACCATTCATGTCTGAACTCCAGAACTGGTTATTCAGTGCAGTAAACAACAGTGGTGCAGTTTCGCCACTGATACGGGCTACTGCTAGCAGTAAGCCTGTCAACATGCCTGCACGCGCAGAGCGATAGACTACAAAGGTAGTCACTTTCCATTGCGGTGAACCCAAGGCTGAAGCTGCTTCACGCAAGCTGCTAGGCACAAGCTGCAGCATGTTTTCTGTGGTACGCACAATAACTGGCAGCACAATCAATGACAATGCAATTGCACCCGCCCAGCCAGAAAAGTGGCCGATACGATGCACCACGACTTCATAAACAAACAGGCCAATCACGATCGAAGGTGCCGAAAGCAGAATGTCGTTGATGAATCTAGTAGCCGGAGCTAACCAGCCAGCTTTACCGTATTCAGCCAGATAAGTTCCAGCAAGTACGCCTATTGGTGTGCCAATCAAAGTTGCAACAAGCACCATGTACAAGCTACCAAAAATCGCATTCAGCAAGCCACCTGCGCTACCAGGCGGAGGTGTATTTTTGGTAAATACATCTAAGCTTATGTAGCTGAAACCGTTGCTAAATAAGGTCCATAATATCCACACTAAAAATGTCAGTGCAAACGCCACGGTGCAGACTGAAAGTGCTGTGGTGACGACGTTAGTAATCCTGCGCTGGAGGTAAAGTGTATTATTAAATGAACTCATGATTGTTTACCTTCTTGCGCTGCAAGCTTGATCAATAGAAGTTTTGCGCATGCCAGCACGATGAATGTAATGATGAATAGCGTTAGACCCAATGTGATGAGTGATGAGGTATACACATCACCCACTGCCTCGGTGAATTCATTTGCCAGCGCTGATGAAATGGTATTGCCTGGCATCAGTAACGAAGCTGAGAGCTCATGCGCATTACCAATCACAAAAGTGACTGCCATGGTTTCACCCAATGCACGCCCTAAGCCCAACATAATGCCGCCTACTACACCGATTTTGGTGTATGGCAATACAATATTTTTTAGAACTTCCCAAGTGGTTGCACCAAGACCATATGCCGATTCTTTCAATAATGGTGGCACAACTTCAAACACATCGCGCATTACAGAAGATGTAAATGGAATGACCATAATCGCCAAAATAATGCCCGCCGTCAGCATGCCAATACCCATGGTTGGACCTGCAAAAATGACGCCGATGAAAGGCAAGCTCCCAAGGTGGTCATTAATCCATGGCTGACCGTAATCTGCAAATAAAGGGGCAAACACAAATAAACCCCACATACCGTAAATAATACTTGGGATGCCTGCTAACAATTCAATTGCGACACCGAGTGGACGCTTTAACCAGTTGGGGCAAAGCTCGGTAATAAACATGGCAATACCAAAGCTGACTGGTATGCCAATAACCATTGCAATTGCTGCAGTGACTAATGTGCCGTAAATAGGAACCAGACCGCCAAATTCTATAGTGACTGGGTTCCATGTATCGCTAAAGAAGAAACCTGTACCAAACGCTTTAAGTGCCGGCAGGCTGGAAATCACTAGCGTAGCCATAATGGCAAATATCACACTGAACACCACAAATGCAAAAAACATGGTGCTATTTCTGAAAATCTTATCGAAAAAAGCACCCGAATTGAATTTATGGTTTGAGTTCGACATCGCATTTGACTCGTTAGATTTTGATTGTAATGAAAAATGTGCGGAGGAGGAGAGAGCATCTCCCCCTACGTACTTTTCCTCTTGATTATCATTATAGGAGGACATGCTTATTTATGCATCACTCAGCAGCGATTACTGAACCATCAGCCGCTTTGAGGTTTGCTTTCCAATGTGCCTGAATCAGCTTTACTACATCAGCAGGCATAGGCACATAGTCCAAGCCCTTAGCCATCAAACCACCGTTGGCGTAAGCCCAGTTGAAGAATTTAAGTACTTCTTTACCATTTTCTGGCTTGTCTTGTGATTTCTGCAACAGGATGAATGTAGCACCTGCAATTGGCCATGTTGCTTTACCTGGCTCGTTGGTCAGGATTTCATAGAAGCCAGGAGCATTTTTCCAGTCAGCATATTGTGCTGCTGATTGAAAGCTCTGGATGCTAGGCTTAACGAATTCACCTTCTTTGTTTTGCATAGTCACGAATGGCAGGCCGTTTTGTTTCGCATAAGCAAACTCAACATAACCAATAGAGCCTTTAACGCGTTGAACGTAAGAAGCTACGCCTTCGTTACCTTTGCCGCCAATACCGGTAGGCCATTGGATAGAAGTGTCTGCACCAACTTTGTCATTCCACTCTGGGCTAACCTTAGTCAGGTAATTAGCGAATACGAATGTGGTGCCAGAGCCGTCTGAACGGTGAACAACAGTGATGTTTGTATCAGGCAGGTCAACACCAGGATTCAATGCCTTGATTGATGCATCGCTCCACTTGGTTACTTTTTTCAGGAAGATATTAGCTAATACTTCACCACTTAATTTCAACTCGCCATCTTCAATACCTGGAATATTCACAACAGGTACAACACCACCAACCACTGTTGGGAATTGTACAAGGCCTGCTTTGTCTAGTTCATCTTGCTTCAAAGGCTTGTCTGATGCGCCGAAATCAACAGTCTTATTCGTGATTTGCTTGATGCCACCGCCAGAACCAATTGATTGGTAGTTTAATTTAACGCCAGTTTTAACGTTGTAAGATTCAGCCCATTTAGCGTAAATAGGATATGGAAATGTTGCGCCAGCGCCAGTAATATCTACTGCGAAAGCGCTGGTGGCTACTGTGAAGCTGACTGCAGCTAGTGTGCATTTCAGCGTACGGTTTAAAAGTTGCATTGATTTCTCCCGATTGTTTTGCAAAAAAATTGTCTAGCTAGAGTTAAAACAACCCAAATTCGACCTGTAAAACCAGCCTGAAGCATAATCGCTAATTATGACACTATTGTGACGAAATCTTTAATCAAGCTATACCCGATATTTACAATGCCCTGCGCGTCGGCACTCAGAGGTATAGATGGCGCTTTAATGTATAATCTTGCTAGTTAAAAACTAATCTTTATTACGCTTAGATTTAGTCTGGGCAAGAAGGCAATCGCATCAATGGAACCGGAACACATCAATCTTATTTCAAATCGTTTAAGCGACCTTGTAGAGCGCAACAATGCACTTCGGGGGTATCTTTGACTTTGAAACCAAGCAACAACGCCTGGAAGAAGTCAGCCAGTTATTAGAAGATCCCAAGGTCTGGAATGACAACGAACGCTCGCAAAAGCTAGGCAAAGAAAAACGCGAGCTAGAGCAAGTAGTTAAAGCGCTAACCGAAGTCGAGATTGGTTTACGTGATGGTCGCGAGCTATTCGAAATGGCACGTGAAGAAAACGACGACGATACCTTACTTGGCGTTCAGGCCGACAGCGAAGCGTTGGAAAAGCGCGTGGCTGAAATGGAATTCCGCCGTATGTTCTCTGGCCAGATGGATCCCAACAATTGTTTCATCGAGTTTCAATCTGGTAGTGGCGGTACAGAAGCCCAGGACTGGGCTGGCATGTTGTTTCGTATGTATTTGCGTTACTGCGAGCGTAAAGGTTTTAAGGTGGAAGTGCTGGAAGAGTCCGAAGGTGATATCGCTGGAATCAAAGGCGCCTCGATCAAAGTCACTGGTGATTATGCCTATGGCACATTGCGCACCGAGAATGGCGTACATCGCCTAGTGCGCAAATCGCCATTCGACTCAAACGCCAAGCGCCACACTTCATTTGCCAGTGTGCAGATATTCCCTGAGGTCGATGACTCAATCGAGATTGAAATTAATCCTGCGGATTTGCGTGTAGATACCTATCGTGCCAGTGGTGCGGGTGGGCAGCATATTAATAAGACAGATTCCGCTGTGCGTATTACGCATATTCCAACGAATACAGTTGTGCAGTGTCAGAACGATAGATCCCAGCATCGTAACCGTGCCGAAGCGATGAACATGCTGAAAGCGCAGTTGTATGCTTTAGAGTTGCGTAAGCGTAACGAGGAAAAGCAGGCGCTGGAAGATTCCAAAACCGACATTGGCTGGGGTCACCAGATACGCAGCTATGTGCTGGATCAATCGCGCATCAAGGATTTACGCACCAATGTAGAAATTGGCAACACCCAAGGCGTGCTCGATGGCGACCTTGATCCATTTATTACCGAGAGTTTGAAGCAGGGAGTATAGCAATTGAGTGAACAGCAAAATCCAGCTGAGCAAGTACCAGCACAAGATGAAAACCACGTCATCGCGGAACGCCGTGAAAAACTAAAAACCATACGTGCAAATGGCATTGCTTTCCCTAACGATTTCAAACCTGCGGACCATGCAGCCGATTTACACGCGGCACATAGCGATAAAGAGAATGAAGCTTTTGATGCTGCGCCAGTGAGCGTCAGTCTTGCTGGCCGCATGGTGCTCAAGCGTGTGATGGGTAAAGCCAGTTTTGCTACCGTGCAAGATGGTTCTGGCCGTATTCAGTTATTTATTTCCAAAGATAATCTTGCTGCAGCAGGCCAGCCAGAAAACGTTTACGAGGACTTTAAACATTGGGACTTAGGCGATATTGTTGCGGCATCAGGCGTGCTCTTCAAAACCAAGACGGGTGAGCTTTCCATCAAGGTTTCAGAATTACGCCTGCTAACAAAATCGTTGCGCCCACTCCCTGAGAAATTTCATGGCTTGGCTGACCAGGAAACCAAATACCGCCAACGCTATGTGGATTTGATTGTGTCAGAAGAAACGCGCAAGACATTCATTGCGCGTAGCAAGATCGTTTCGGCTATTCGCGGCTTCATGTTACAGAATGAATTCCTCGAAGTGGAAACGCCCATGTTGCACCCCATCCCTGGTGGCGCATCGGCGAAGCCTTTTAAGACGCATCACAATGCGCTAGATATGGAAATGACATTACGCATTGCGCCTGAGCTTTACTTAAAGCGATTGGTGGTCGGTGGTTTCGAGCGCGTGTTTGAGATCAATCGTAACTTCCGTAACGAAGGCTTGAGCGTACGCCACAACCCTGAATTTACGATGATGGAGTTTTACGCTGCCTATACCGACTACCAGTGGCTGATGGATTACACAGAAAATTGTATTCGTGCCGCTGCTGTTGCCGCATGTGGCTCAGCAGTCGTGCAATATCAAGGTCGTGAGCTGGATTTAAGCAAGCCTTTCCAGCGCCTAACGATTACTGGCGCTATTCAAAAATATGCGCCGCAATACACATTAGAGCAGCTTGGAGATGCAGCTTTCTTGCGTACAGAACTTAAAAAGTTTGGTGTAAAAGCTTTTGATCATGTTGGTTTGGGTGCCTTGCAATTAAGCCTGTTTGAAGAAACTGCCGAAAGCCAGTTATGGGAACCTACTTACATTATCGACTACCCTGTGGAAACCTCACCTTTGGCACGCGCATCCGATGCCAATCCGGAGATTACCGAGCGTTTTGAGCTATTTGTCACAGGCCGTGAAATCGCCAATGGTTTTTCTGAGTTGAATGATGCTGAAGACCAATCCGCACGCTTTCTTGCTCAAGTCGCTGCAAAAGAGGCGGGCGATGATGAAGCCATGTATTACGACGCCGACTTTATTCGTGCGCTTGAATATGGCATGCCACCTACAGGCGGCTGTGGCATCGGTATAGATCGTTTGGTAATGTTGCTGACTGACAGCCCAAGCATACGTGATGTGATTTTATTTCCACATATGCGGCCTGAGAATTAAGCAACATCAAGAAAAGTGATTGAACGAAAAGCCCCGAAAGGGGCTTTTTTATTATTGTGTAGCGTTGGTGAGTATTGCTGAATCAGTAAGTTCCAACACATTTTTGTAATACATCATCTATAAAATCAACAATCTGAATAACGTGACTTAATGATAAATTTTTAGGTCTACAAATCAAATTACCGGCCTGTTGTATTTCTGCAACAAAATAGCCATATCTCACTCTTCGTCATCAATTTGTCATATTGAATCTGCAAAATCCACCCGGGTTGAAAGCAACTTTACCAATTTATTTATTAACTAGGGGTGGACCACATGAAGAGTATGAAACTACGCGGCGTATTCCTTGCCGTAACTGGCGCGCTAGCATTAAGCTTCAGCGCAGGTGCAAATGCAGATGCAACATTTGATTTAGTTCAAGCATTAGTACAAAAAGGTGTATTGACTGAAGAAGAGGCATTGCCTTTGTTGGCTGGCCGTGAAAACGATATTAAAAACGCTGATAAAAAAGTGAAAAAAGCAGCACGCGTAACCATTAGCGATGCAATTGATAATGCAACTGTATATGGTGATGTACGTGTGCGTTCAGAATACCGTCAGGGTAGCGGCTCTGGTGCTGCTGGTATTGCTGGTGAAGAAGAGCGCCTCAGAGGCCGTTATAAGTTAACCTTCGGCGTTGAAACAAAAGCGGATGACTTTTATACCGATTTGGCCTTCTCAATGGGTGCTGGTGGTCGTTCCGACAACGCTACTTTTGCTGGTGGCAATCCTGTTGCTGGTACAAGCAATCCAAATGGCGCAAACAATAAAGAAACTTTGTATGTTAAGCGTGCCATGGTGGGTTGGAAGATGACTGACTGGCTTGCTGTTGAAGCTGGTCGTATTAAAAACCCACTTTATACCACCAGCATGGTGTGGGATGGCGACTTAACATTTGAAGGCGCAGCTGAAAAAGTTAGCTACGACTACAATAAAATCAATTTCTTTGGTAACTTTGTGCAATCACAATACATTGGTGATTATAAGAATTTTTCTGGTAATGCTGGCCTGAGTGCTGGAGATAGATTCACAAATAACATTTTGGCTTTTCAGGGTGGCTTGAAGTTCCCTATTACGGACATGATTTCTGCTAAAGCAGCCATTACTTACACCACATATAGCGGTAGTAAATCCACTGGCGCTGGAACCCAGACTCCTTTCGTACCGGCTTTAGCTACAAGAAGTGCTGGAGTTTCAGGACTTAACACTAGCACTAATGATTTAAACACCATTGAAATTCCTGCGGAAATTGAATTCAAGACTACAGGTAATTTGAGCTACAAAGTATTTGGTGATTACGTTTATAACACTTCAGGTGATGAGCGTTTTAATCAAGCTGTTGCTAACAGTGCTGCAGGTGCTACCAGAAATGCTGTTCGTGCTGCGGGTAATGACGACACTGCATGGTTAGTAGGTGCAAGTATTGCCTCAGCTAAAGACAAAAAACCGCAAAAAGGTGACTGGAATGCTAAGGTTTGGTGGCAAGACGTTGGTGTTTATGCAGTTGACCAAAATGCAGTGGATTCAGATTTGATGGATTCGCGTGTCAATATGAAGGGTCTTGCAGCTAAAGCACAATACAACTTGCGCGATAACGTGTTTGTTGATGTAACAGGTGCTACAGCAACCCGTAAAAATGGTGCCTTGGCTACAGCAGGCACGGCAAGTGATATTGGTCTTGATTTGAATAGATACCAATTATTGCAACTGGATTTGACCTACAAGTTCTAAGCTAAATATTGTTGGTGATCTAAAAGTTTGATTGAAAAGCCCCTAGCGCGAGTTAGGGGCTTTTTTTATGGTTTAATGCGGTATGTGCATATTTGGCTAAGAACAATTAATAACCATGTATATCGCCCCCCCTGAAAAGCCTGGCTTTTTATCGTTTCCTTATCTTCTGCACGTATTCTCTCTGGCTTTTATTTATTGGCTTGCAGCGCATGGTAACAATCTGTTTGCCAGTGCTGAGGTTTTAAGCAGTTCCACTTTAATTAATCCAACCAGTTGGGCTTCTTTTTTTAACCCTGCCACAGGTATTGCGCTGGCGGCACTACTAGTTTTTGGCTTTCGTATTTGGCCTGGCGTTTTGATTGGTGCTTGGGCGGTGCAAGCGGGTACTTTGCCATTTGTCGAGTCAGCTCAAAGTCAGGGGATTGGCCTTGCCTTGCTCTCTACTACAGGCATGGCTTTAGCCCAGAGCTTGCAAACATTATTTGCTTATTATCTATTGCAACGCTTCGCGAGGTTTGACCAAGCTTTTTCAAGGGTGCGTGATCTGGCACTGTTGGTCACTGTCACAGTGTTTATCGTGTCTCCTTTGCATGCCGCTGTGAGTGCGCTTTTGTTATCACAATCAGGCGTTAAAGATTCATTTGAGCTTTACACGCAATTTAGCTGTGTGTGGATGACAGATGCCCTGAGTTATCTATTATTTACCCCTGCTGTATTAGCCGTTTATCGCTTTGAGCCGATACGCTGGAATGTTTCCAAGGTCATTGAGGCCATCATACTCGCGAGTTTGCTGGCCTTGGGGTGCATATGGGTGATGATGGGTGCGATTCAAATGCCAGAATGGCTGATGTTGCAACCTAAAGTTTTCCTCTTATTTCCTCTGATGGTTTGGGCGGCGTTGAGCTTTAATCAGCGCGGTGTGGCCTTGGTCAGTGTGCTGGTGATTCTTTCTGGCTTGTGGGGCGTTACGCATCATTCTGGATTTTTTGCGAATGATTATGCAGAAACACGCATGGTGGGTTTCTGGGTATTCACCCTTGTATTTTCAAGTTTGGGTTATGTGCTCTCTGGCATCAATGCTGCACGGGTTAGGGCAGATGAAACACTCAAGGAGCAGCGTGATATTTACGATGCATTGATGCAGGCACAGGCCGATGTCAACGAGGGCTTGATGATCGTCCAAGATGCCAAAATCGTCTACATTAACGATGCTCTGTGGCGTATCGGTGGGTTTGAGCCAGGTGACATTCCCATCGGCTCAAGCTGCTTTATTGTGATACATCCCTCAGAGCGTAATAAGCTCATGGATATACACCAGAAGCGTCTGCGGGGTGAAGACGTACCCGAACGCTATGAGTCTATCGGCCTTGCGAAAAATGGAGATTCGATTCCCATTGAAATCGCCGCCGCATCACTACGCGATGGAAGCAACAGAATTGTGGTGCTGGTGATTGATATTAGCGAGCGCAAAAAAGCCATGGCGGCCTTGATGCAAAGCCAGCAGGATTACCGTGAGCTGATAGAGTCAGTGAGCGCAATTGTCTGGCGCGCAAAGCCAGGCGGTGCCTTTACCTTTGTGAGCCAAGAAGCTGAAACCATACTTGGGTACCCGATTGATGAGTGGACGACCAACCCCAATTTTTGGGTGCAAAAAATACATCCAGACGACCAGGATTGGGTCGTTGATTATTGTATAAGTGAGTCATCGTTGCTGAATGCTCATTCTTTTGATTATCGAATGGTCGCTGCAGATGGCCGAGTGGTCTGGATACACGACATGGTCAAAGTCATCCCCGACAAACACGGCATCAGGCCAGTAGAGCTGGTTGGTGTCATGATGGATATTACATCCCGCAAGCAGGCAGAAGCAGCGCTGCGCTTGTCACATCAGGTATTTGAGCATACGGCTGAAGGCATTGTGATTACGGATGCTGACTTCAATGTGTTGGAAGTGAATCAGGCTTATGAAAACATTACGGGATTCAGCAGTGAAGAGATGGCTGGGAAAAAGCCAATACAGTTAAGCAGTGATCTACACGAGCCCCACTTCTACGAATCTATCTGGAAAACCATAGAAAATACAGGGCAATGGGTTGGTGAAATATGGAATCGACGCAAGAGTGGCGAGAGTTATCCCGAGTGGTTATCGGTTAGCAAGATTGTTGATGCCCAAGGCGTCATACAGAATTATGTGGCTGTTTTTACCGATATTACCCAGCGCAAACTTTCAGAAGAGCGCTTGCAGTTTTTGGCTAATCACGATGCGTTAACACACCTACCTAATCGCGCTTTATTGCAGCAACGTCTGGAGCAGGCTTTGCTAAGAGCGCAGCGCAATCAGAGCAAGATTGCCGTACTGTTTATTGATCTTGATCGCTTCAAGGTCATTAACGATACCTTGGGTCACCACGCTGGCGATTTATTACTGCAAGAGGCAGCACGGCGTTTACAAGGATGTTTGCGTGAATCCGATACTGTTGCGCGGCAGGGCGGTGATGAATTTGTGATATTGCTCGAAGATTTTGCAGACACTCAATACCTGACCTCAATCGCCCGCAAAATCATGAGTGTGCTTGGGCAGCCATTTATCTTGCTAAATCAGGAGTTACATATCAGTGCCAGTATTGGCATTACCGTCTATCCTGAAGATGGTACCGATATGTATTCATTGCTCAAAAATGCTGATGTGGCGATGTATCGGGCTAAAGAAAATGGAAAAAATACCTTCCATTTTTATGCGGCTGAGAATAACTCACACAGTGTAGAACTATTGGCGCTGGAAAACTCGCTAAGGCGTGCATTGGAGCGCAATGAGTTCGTTGTGCACTATCAAGCCAAAGTTGATTTGCAAACGCAGCAAATCATAGGCGCTGAAGCGCTATTGCGTTGGCAGCATCCTGAGTTGGGATTGCTCTCGCCTATCCACTTTATTTCGCTGGCAGAAGAGACTGGTCTGATTATTGATATTGGGGCTTGGGTCATGCAGGAATCCTGCAAACAAGCGCGTAGATGGCAGACGGTGAGCCCGGATATTATTCGTGTTGCAGTCAACCTATCAGCACGGCAATTCCGCGAAGATGGCCTAAAAGACGTCATTGCAGATGCTCTGGAAGATAGCGGTTTGAGTGCCGAGTGCCTGGAGCTTGAGATTACTGAAAGCATGATTATGCAGAATGCTGAGCGCGCCAGTGCTGTATTACAGTATTTCCGTGATTTAGGCGCACATGTATTAATCGACGATTTTGGTACTGGCTATTCTTCACTGAGCTATCTCAAGCAGTTTCCAATCGATGCTTTAAAAATTGACCGTTCATTTGTACGGGATATTCCACATGATACAGATGACATGGCGATTACCAGTGCTGTGATTGCAATGGCTAAAAGCTTGAATATGCGGGTGGTGGCAGAAGGGGTGGAAACTGCATCTCAACTGAAATTCTTGGCTAGCAAGGGTTGTGACCAGATGCAGGGCTTTATTTTCAGTGAGCCGATATCATCGGATGATTTTTACGATCTGTTGAAGAGCGTGAATGTGGCAAGACGGCTCAATAGCAAGATAATTCAAGACGCACAATAAACCTACCCAATAAGCTTAGCGATGGCCTTCCTTGGCCATGTTGATTGAGTAGCGCGGTATCTCAATTACAACATCTTCTTTTTGCACTTTGGCTTGGCAAGATAGGCGCGAAGTTGGTTTTAAGCCCCATGCCTGATCCAGTAAGTCTTCTTCATTTTCTTCTGCTGGGTTCAGTGAGTTATAGCCTTGTGTGACGACGATATGGCACGTTGTGCAAGCGCAAACGCGGTCACAGGCGTGATCAATCTCAATATGCTGTTCCAGCAGGTTTTCGCAGATGGAGCGATCAGTCTTCGCTTCAAAGCTGGCGCCTTCAGGGCATAGTTCTGGATGAGGCAGTACGGTGATTGTTGGCATTTCTATTATCTATTCTAGTGTTTGGTTGATATTACAGCTGCAGGCTATTTAGGTCTTGTCCAGCAAACGCCTGCTTGATTGAGGCATCCATACGCTGTGCAGCAAAGTCTTGCGTGGCTTCGTTGAGCACATCAATGGCTTTTACAATCGCATCAGCATCTTGCGCTTGTGCCAGTTTTTTTAATGCTTCCAGCTGCTGGTTAATTTCAGTAAGTCCTTGCTCATCCAGCAAATTGCCATCTTGTTCCAAGGCTGCAGTAATGGCTTCAATCAGGCGTTGCGCATCTACTTGCGCCTCACGCAAGGCACGTGCTTCCTTGTCCTGTTTAGCTGTGCCAAATGAGGTTTGCAGCATGTGCGTAATCTGTTCTTCGCTTAACCCATAAGATGGTTTCACGACAATATTCGACTCAATCCCCGTAGTTTGCTCACGTGCAGTGACTGAGAGCAAACCATCTGCATCAACTTGTAAGGTCACGCGAATACGTGCTGCACCCGCCGCCATCGGTGGTATGCCACGTAATTCAAATTTGGCGAGTGAGCGGCAATCAGTGACGAGATCACGTTCGCCTTGCAATACATGAATGCTCATGGCGGTTTGGCCATCTTTGAATGTAGTGAAATCCTGTGCACGGGCTACGGGCAGGGTAGAGTTACGTGGGATGATCTTTTCTACCAAGCCACCCATGGTTTCCAAGCCTAATGACAAGGGAACAACATCGAGTAGTAATAAGTCATCTTCACTTCTGTTGCCGACGAGGGTGTTAGCTTGAATCGCTGCGCCCAGTGCGACTACTTTGTCTGGATCCAGATTAACCAGTGGTTGCTGTTTAAAGTAATCTGCAGCCGCTTGGCGCACATGCGGCATGCGCGTGGCACCACCTACCATGACGATGCCTGTGACATCTTCAATACCGAGGCTTGCGTCACGCAAAGCTTTACGTGTTGGTGCCAGTGTTTTGTTGACCAGTGGCTGTGTAAGCTCAATAAAATTGGTGCGGCTAAGTGCCAGACTAATCGTTTCCCCATTAGTAAGCATTAGCTTTATATGCGCTTCGTCATGATCGGTTAGCCATTCTTTTGCAGCGCGCGCTTGGGTAAGTAGTGAGCGATTGTCTTCGGCATTTAATTGGCTGACCTTGCTTTCTTGCAATGCCCAATCAAAAATTGCTCGGTCAAAATCATCGCCGCCCAAGGCAGAGTCGCCATTGGTGGCTAAGACTTCAAATATGCCTTTGGTCAGGCGCAATATGGAGATATCAAACGTACCACCGCCCAAGTCATAGATGACATAGGTGCCTTCAACAGCGTTATCCAGACCATAAGCGACCGCTGCGGCTGTTGGCTCATTGAGCAGGCGTAGCACATTAAGCCCTGCCAGTTGTGCGGCGTCTTTTGTGGCTTGGCGCTGTGCATCGTCAAAATAGGCAGGGACGGTAATTACGGCACCTGTGAGTTCACCACCTAATGATTTCTCGGCGCGCTCTTTCAATACTTTGAGGATCTCAGCAGAGATTTCAACGGGGCTTTTAATGCCTGCGCGTGTTTCAATCTGCACCATGCCTGGCGTGTTGATAAAGCGGTAAGGCATGTTTGCCTTGTCAGTAATATCTTCAAGGCCACGACCCATGAAACGTTTGACGGACGATATGGTGTTGACAGGGTCTTGGCTTTGCTGGGCAAGTGCGTCATAACCAACGTCTATTTGTTTATTGGACTGATAATGCACGACAGAAGGCAGCAGTCTGCGACCAGACTCATCTTCAAGCACAGTATTTAAACCGCTGATGATGCTGGCTACTAATGAATTGGTTGTGCCCAAGTCAATGCCCACAGCCAGCCTGTGCTGGTGCGGTGCAGTGCTCATGCCTGGTTCGGCGATTTGCAATAAGGCCATATTAGTTTTCTAGTTTTTCTATACTTTGTGCGATATCTTCGCGCAGTTTTTCTATAAAGCTCAGTTTGCGCACAGTATCAGCGGCTAGCTCCAAATCGTTAGTTTCATCTAAAGCGATTTTCAGGATTTGTTGCAGGCTATTGGCATTTTGCGCGATTTCTTTCAGTAGGCTATCCAGCGCATCAATATCTTTGGCATTTCGTGCATCTTCTATGGTTTCGCGCCATTCCATTTGCAGCATCAAGAAATCTGCTGGCATGGCTGTATTGTTTTCTTCGCCAGTATCAATGCCTGCCAGTTTGAGCAGATAGCGCGCCTTGGATAACGGCTGTTTTAGCGTCTGGTAGGCATCGTTAGCGAGCGTGGCCATTTGCATCGACTTCATGCGTTCAGCTGGGCTTGAGGTAACAAATCGATCAGGATGTACTTCGCTCTGTAGCTTGCGGTAATTACTATCTAATAGCTGGGAATCAACACTGAATGTGGCAGGTAAATTGAACAGTTCAAAATAGTTAAGGCCGCTGTCTTGCCTAGTTTCTTGCATAGTCATTACTTACAAATTCTGCACAGCGCCCACACCAGCACTTAAACCGTAAAGCTTTCGCCGCAGCCGCACTCATCTTTAACGTTAGGGTTGTTAAATTTGAAGCCTTCGTTCAGGCCTTCTTTGGTGAAATCGAGCTCTGTGCCGTCGATATAGACCAAACTTTTTGGATCAACAATCACTTTAACACCATGGCTGTCAAAAGCCACATCTTCAGGCAACAGGTCATCCACGAACTCAAGCGTGTACGCCATGCCAGAGCAGCCTGTGGTCTTGACGCCCAAGCGCAAACCAATGCCCTTGCCACGATTGGCAAGGAATTTGTGCACGCGCTGTGCGGCAGTTTCTGTCATTGTGATTGCCATATTGACCTCAATAATTGCTTAAGCTGTGATGGTTTCTGGAGCAGTTTGCTTTGATTTCAAGTCTGCAACCGCTGCCTTGATGGCATCTTCAGCCAGCACTGAGCAATGGATTTTCACAGGCGGTAAAGCCAGCTCTTCCGCAATTGCAGAATTCTTGATTTGCGCTGCCTGATCAAGTGATTTGCCCTTTAGCCATTCTGTGACCAGGGAGCTTGACGCAATCGCAGAGCCGCAACCATAAGTTTTGAATTTTGCATCTTCAATGATGCCAGCATCATTTACCCTGATTTGCAGTTTCATCACGTCGCCGCAGGCTGGCGCGCCGACCATGCCAGTACCTACCTGTGGGTCGTTTTTGTCCAAAGTGCCCACATTCCGTGGGTTTTCATAATGATCTAGAACTTTGTCTGAATAAGCCATTTTAGTACTCCTTATATTCCAACTTTACTTCTGCTATGTTCCGTCTTTTGGCTAACTTAATGCGCTGCCCATTCCACTTTGCTGAGATCGATGCCTTCAAGATGCATCTCCCATAAAGGTGATAACTCTCTTAATTTACCAATCTTGCTTTTCATCAGCGCTACGGTGTAATCAATATCTTCTTCTGTCGTAAAACGACCGATTGAGAAGCGAATCGAGCTATGCGCCAACTCATCTGAACGACCCAGTGCGCGTAACACGTAAGAGGGTTCCAGACTGGCTGATGTACAAGCCGAACCGCTTGAAACCGCAATGTCTTTAACTGCCATGATCAGCGACTCACCTTCAACAAAGTTAAAGCTGATGTTGAGGTTATGCGGCACGCGATGTTTCATGTCGCCATTCACGTACACTTCATCAATTTCTTCCAGGCCGCTCAGCAACCTGTCACGCAGGCGGCGGATGCGGGCATTTTCAAGTTCCATCTCTTCGCGGGCGATGCGGAAAGCCTCGCCCATACCGACGATCTGGTGGGTTGCCAATGTACCTGAACGCATACCGCGCTCATGGCCGCCACCGTGCATCTGTGCCTCAATGCGAATGCGTGGTTTACGGCGCACATACAATGCACCGATGCCTTTAGGGCCGTAAGTTTTGTGGGCTGAAAAGCTCATCAAATCGACTGGCAATTTTTCCAAGTCAATCGCTACCTTACCAGTTGCCTGAGCTGCATCTACGTGAAAAATCACATTGTTCTCACGGCAGATATTGCCGATGGCTTCTATATCCTGAATCACGCCAATTTCATTGTTGACCAGCATGACCGATGCCAATACCGTATCTGGACGAATCGCTGCGCGGAATTTTTCCAAATCAACCAGCCCATTTGGTTCAGGGGCTAAATAGGTTGCTTCAAAACCGACGCGTTCAAGTTCTCGCACTGCATCAATCACGGCCTTGTGTTCGGTCTGGATTGTGATGACGTGTTTGCCTTTTCCACTATAGAAATTCGCAGCGCCCTTGATCGCAAGGTTGTTCGATTCAGTTGCGCCTGATGTCCAAACGATTTCGCGTGGGTCTGCATTCACCAGTTTTGCCACTTCATCACGGGCGTTTTCCACGGCTTTTTCTGCTGTCCAGCCAAACGGGTGGCTACGTGATGCCGGGTTGCCGAAATCTTCGGTCAGGAACGGAATCATTTTTTCAGCAACACGCTTATCTACTGGCGTTGTAGCTGAATAATCCAGGTAAATCGGGGTATGTACGCTCATCTTTACTTCCTCACACTGCAATTGCAGTTAATCTTCTCAAACGTGATAACTCGTTTTCAAGCACGAGTAAAAAATCTTCAATTTGCTGGCTGGTATTGTTATTCGCCAAGCTCACGCGAACTGAACCGCGCGCTAAATCTTCATCCACACCCATCGCCAGTAAGACATGGCTGGGCTCAGTGCTATCACTGGAACAGGCTGATCCACTCGCGACTGCAAAGCCTTTGCGATCTAGTGCCATCACCAACGTTTCGCCCTCAATATTAGGGAATGCAAAAAAACTGGTATTGGCCAAACGCTCAGCCTGATTGCCGAATATCACGGCGCCCAACTGATGCAGGCCAACCTCTAATCTGTCGCGTAGTTGTCGCACATTGCCAACACGCTGAATCAGTTCGCGGCTGACTAGTTCGCAGGCTGCGCCGAAACCCACAATCGCCGCCAGATTCTCGCTACCACTGCGCAAACCTTTTTCTTGTCCACCGCCGTAAAGCAGTGGTTGTATATCTACTCGCTTATCCAGTATCAAAGCACCCGCACCTTGTGGGCCATTGATCTTATGTGATGACACACTCATGGCATGCACATTCAGGTCTGCGAAATCGACTTTCATTTTGCCGAGTGCTTGCACAGCATCTGTGTGGATGAATGCTTTATGGCTTTTGGCGATTTCTGCCAGTTTGGTAATATCCTGAATCACGCCAGTTTCGTTATTGGCCAACATCACAGACACCAAGCCAATCGCATCGGGACCTTTATTTTTTGCCAATAATTCTTCTAGTGCGTTTTGTTTTACAAAGCTATTTGCATCAACTGCAATTATTTCTGTTTTAACCCCAGCAGGTTTCAATGCCTGCGCTGCCCTAGCAACGGCAGGATGTTCTATCGCGCTAATTGCAATTTTCTGATGGCCATTTTTGGCGGTAATGCCATAAATTGCCATGTTGTCTGATTCAGTGCCGCTACCCGTGAATATCACTTGGGTAGGGTGCGCACCTGTAGCATCAGCCACCTGTTCTCTTGCCCGTTCAATCGCTCGCCTTGCAGTGCGGCCAAACACATGGCGGCTGGTTGCATTGCCAGGCTGGGCAGTCATATAAGGCAACATGGCTTCTAGTACATGGCTATCAAGAGCCGTGGTGCCATTGTTATCAAAATAAACTGCTTCAGTCATATTCAGCTACTTAAGCCGTTGCTGGCTCAACTTGTTTCTGAACTTTCACGCACTGTATTTGCAACTCAGGGCGTGCAGCAAAAATGTTCTTGCTACCTTCAAGCTGTGACTTTACTAAGTCTGCGAGGCTCACACCCGAGAGATACTCTAATATCTTTATATTCAAGCTAGACCACAAATCATGGGTCATGCAGCGGCGGTCATCATGGCAATTTTCTTCACCACCGCAGCTTGTCGCATCAATCAACTCATCTACAGCACTGATGATTTGCGATACCGAGATTTCATTGTGTTTCTTCGCAATGCGATAACCACCACCAGGGCCGCGAACGCTTTTGACTAGGCCACCACGACGTAAACGGCTAAATAACTGCTCAAGGTAAGACAATGAGATGCCTTGGCGTTCGCTGATACCAGCAAGCGTAACTGGCTTATCAACCTCATTGAGTGCGAGGTCGAGCATAGCCGTGACTGCAAATCTACCTTTTGTCGTTAATCGCATTTCAGTCTATTTTCCTGAACGAAGTCGTTACAAAATTAAAGCTTGTGTATTCGGGAGTAATTTCGATTTAAGTGCTTGAAAACATTAACTCGATTGTGTAAGCCGCATAACTGGTTTTTAACCTTAGCTTTTAGTCTTTCAAAGCTATATTTGACAGCTTGTTTCAGGCAATAATCTTATAATACCCTAACACTTTAGTCAACTATTTAAACTGTGAGTTCAATCTTAATTAAAAAAGTGTTTAATAGTGTTCTGAAATGATCTGTAAGCCTTGCGCTTAGGAGTTCTTCAGAGAGTTGACATCGAAAGCCTTGCCAACTTCGGCGTCTGTTTCCACATCAACGCCCAGTTGTTTTAGCTCGAGTAAAGCTTGCTGTAGTTGCTGATCTTGCTTGGCAACGCGGTCAAGCAAGCTATAGACAATTTTAACAATCGGGTCGTTCATGCTTTCGCATACGGCATAAGCAACAAAGTTGGTGCTGTCTGGCAGATGGTCGATTGCTTGAGTTTTTTCGCTATCAATAATGCGGGCAGGGATACCCACTGCTGTAGCGCCCGCAGGTACATCCTTGACCACAACAGCATTCGAGCCAATCTTGGCTTCGGCACCAATAATGATAGGCCCCAAGATTTTCGCGCCAGCACCCACAACAACGCCATTGGCCAAAGTAGGGTGGCGTTT
>DATHWP010000023.1:0-14835 GCA_035460505.1 Methyloradius sp.
TTTGGTGCTGGATGTGCGTGACGATGCTGAATTTGCCGCTGGCCATATCCCAGATGCCAAACATATTCCGCTGGCGCAATTGCCAGATCGTTTAAAAGAACTGGCAAAGTACAAAAGCAAACCAATTCTTGTGCATTGCCAGGGTGGCGTGCGTTCAGCCAAAGCTTGCGACATACTAAGCAAGGGCGCTTTTACGCAGGTGCATAACCTTAAAGGCGGTCTCAATGCATGGTTGCAAGCAAAGTTGCCAGTCATAAAGGCCTGATCATGGCGCACGTTAAAATGTACACCACGGCCTATTGCCCATACTGCAATAATGCCGAACGCTTGTTGACTAATAAAGGCGTGAAAGAGATTGATAAAATCCGTGTTGATCTTGAGCCTGCTTTGCGCATCGAGATGATGGAAAAAACAGGGCGCCGCACTGTGCCGCAGATTTATATTGATGATCAACACATCGGCGGCTTTGATGATTTGCGTGCGCTTGATTTAGCTGGTGGATTAGAGCCTTTGTTGTTTAAAAACATACCATAAGCGGTTAGAATGTCGGTCTTAAAAGAAAACCAGTAATTACACCAACCAAAGCAAAAATAACCCAGCTCAAACCATCAGGTTGAGCGATTTTAGGAAGAGACATGGCAGAGAACGATTTAGCACAACAAGCAGCGCAAGACCAAACCCCTAGTTTTGGCATCGAAAAAATCTATATCAAGGATTTGTCTTTAGAAATCCCACATGCGCCCCAGATTTTTATCCAGCGCGAAGCCCCACAAGTTGGTATCGAGCTTTCAAACGCGACTACGCAGATTGATGAAGGCGTTTACCAAGTAGTGACCACAGTTACAGTGACTTCAAAAATTGAAGACAAAACCGTATTCCTGGTTGAAGTTGCCCAAGCGGGTATTTTCCAAGTGCGTAATATCCCTGCTGAAAACCTGGAAGTAATTTTGAGCGTGACTTGCCCAAATATCCTGTTTCCATACATTCGCGAAGCGGTTTCAGACATCGTGGTACGTGCTGGTTTCCCACCTGTGCTGCTCAACCCAATCAATTTTGAAGCGCTGTATGCGCAACAAAAGCAGCAACCTGAAGCTACTACACACTAAATTAACCTTAAGTTAATCGTGCAGATAAGCTCTAGGTTTTTTGTTTTAGTATCGGCAATCATCTCGCTGATGCCAGCCATCGCATCAGCGATTGATTACCGCACTGTGTCAGTTCCCAAGGCTATTCTTTACGACGTGCCATCTGCGCAGGGCAAAAAGCTGTTTCTGATCGGTCAAGGCTACCCTGTGGAAGTGATTGTGGACTTGGGTGATTGGATCAAAATACGCGATCGCCAAGGCAGCCTAAACTGGATAGATGCGAAGCAACTCACCACCAAACGCAGCGTGCTGGTGAATGCGGACCAAGCTGAAATCAGGCAATCTGCCGACGCATCTGCAGCCATCCTCTGCAAACTTGAAAAAGACGTGACGTTGGATCTGATGGAGCCGCCCAACAACGGCTGGGTCAAGGTACATCACCGTGATGGCATTGTCGGTTACGTACTCGCCGCATCTGTTTGGGGTATCTGATTGAAAGTCACAGTATTAGGCGCCGGTGCTTGGGGTACGGCACTAGCCATGCAAATCAGCCAGCGTCATCAAGTGTCACTCTGGGCACGCAATATCGAGCATGTTTCTGGCATGCGCAAGGCACGCTGCAATCCACTGTATCTGGGCGACTTTCCGTTTAACGATAATCTTGCCGTTGAGAGCGATCTTAAAACCGCTTTATCGCAATCTGATTTAATTCTTTCTGTGGTTCCCACTGCTGGCTTTCGCCAGATACTCAAAGACATCAAAAATCTCGGTTGTCAGCTACCTGTTATCTGGGCAAGTAAAGGGCTGGAACCAGAAACTGCTAAATTACCGCATGAAGTCGCGCTTGAAGAATTGGGTGCAGATTACCCCTGGGGTGCGCTTTCAGGGCCTAGCTTCGCCGCAGAATTAGTACGTGGTTTACCAACTGCAATTACCCTAGCTGCCAATGATGAAGCCTTTGCCACGCAAGCAGGCGCAGTAATGCACGGTGGCAATTTCCGTGTATATACCAGTACCGATGTGGCTGGCGTGGCCGTTGGCGGTGCGCTGAAAAACGTGATGGCGATTGCCTCTGGCATCAGTGATGGCATGGAGTTTGGTAACAATGCCCGTGCTGCTTTGATAACTCGTGGATTGGCTGAAATGACCCGTTTTGGCGCCAGCCTCGGCGGCCAAAAGGAAACGTTTATGGGGCTGGCAGGCGCAGGCG
Organism: Methyloradius sp.; assembly: GCA_035460505.1. GTDB lineage: Bacteria > Pseudomonadota > Gammaproteobacteria > Burkholderiales > Methylophilaceae > Methyloradius. Next base: position 2,296 of record DATHWP010000023.1, read on the forward strand.
ATTTGATCTTGACCTGCACAGGCCAATATTCGCGCAACCGTGAAGTTGGGCTGCAACTCGCCAAGGGTAAATCGCTGCAAGATATTCTGCAAAGTCTTGGTCACGTTGCAGAGGGTGTGAATACCACCCGTGAAGTGATCCGCCGTGCCAAGCAACTTGGTGTGGATATGCCGCTGACTTACGAGGTGGATCAAGTGCTATCCCACGGCAAATCACCAAGAGCAGCGGTTGAAGATCTGCTCGGCCGTGAGCAAAAATCAGAGGCTGTTTAATACTCTGGCATTCAGTAACAGCCCAGTTCTAAATTCCACCCGCAAACCCATTCTGCCTCCAAGCTTCATACACTAACACCGCTGCCGAATTAGATAAATTCAGGCTACGGCTCTCAGGCAGCATCGGTAATCTCAACCGATATTCAGGCGCAAATTCATTGCGTATTTCTTCAGGCAATCCTCGCGTTTCTGGGCCAAAGACAAATACATCGTCTGGCTGAAACCCAATCTCGGTATGCCGCGTGCTACCTTTGGTCGTGAGTGCGAATAAGCGCTTACCAGCCAATGCGGCTTTGCATTCAAGCCAGTTTTCATAGACTTTTAGCGTGGCGAACTCGTGATAATCTAGCCCAGCACGTTTGAGTTGCTTGTCTTCCAGCGTAAACCCAAGAGGCTTCACCAGATGCAACTGCACGCCAGTATTCGCGCAGAGCCTTATTATGTTACCTGTGTTAGGTGGTATTTCTGGTTCAAATAGGACGATGTGAAACATGTTGAGGCTCTAATTTAGATTTATCTTGGGAGAGTGCGCGCGACTACCCAGCATTCTACGTTACTCGCTCCTGCTTTTTTGACTGTTTTCGCTAACGCATTAAGGCTGGCACCTGTGGTCATAACATCGTCTATCAGCGCGATATTTAGGCTATCGAGCTTTATATTGCAGGCAAATGCGCCCTGCATATTTTTTACGCGCTCTTTTAATGGCAAACTGGCTTGCGGCGGCGAGGATTTAATGCGACTGCATGCTTGCGCATCTACTTTGATATTGAGCGTTTTGCCGACGATACGCGCGATCTCGAGTGATTGGTTAAATCCGCGTTCTTTCAGCCGTAGCGGGTGCAAAGGCATGGGGATGATGAGGTCTGGCAGGCTGGCGTTAGGTAAATCGTTGATGATCATCTGCGCAAAGGTTTGCGCCATGTTGAGCAGGTGCTGGTATTTATAGCGTTGCAACATGGCATCCACTGGGAATTCGTAGCGGAACAAGGCATGGGTGGCATCAAACGCAGGTGGTGAGGCGATGCAGTGGCCACATAACTGGTTTTGATAGGCGGGCAGAGCGCATTGTGGGCACTGGTCTGTAATGTGTCGCGGTAAATCTGCAATGCAATCCTGACAGATGGCTAATTCGTCGCCATCACTTGCAGCGCAAAGCATACAAGCTTGTGGGAACAGAAATTGATTAAATTTTAACCATCTGTCAAGCAATTGTGGCCTTTCTGGTTGACAAGGTATAATCCAGCTTTATAAACATAGACGAATATAGGTGTGGCATGGCGACAAGCATCATCTCTGCGAAACAACAAATGCGCTCCGCACAGGCGTTTGCGTTTTTTTCCAGTATCGCTGTGGTCATCCCTGTGCTTATCCCAATCTGGATTGCCGCTTCTATTTTTGTGTATGCGGCAATTGCCAATCATCCAAATCCTCGCGTATGCGATTACTTGGTGCCTGCTGGTTACCGATTTTATGGTTTGGTTGGTACCTTGGTGGTCATCCTGAATTTTAGTTCACAATTGGCTAAATGGGCGGGTGGTGGCCTGAATTTAGCTTTGATCATCTGGGTTGCGGGGATTTTGATTGTAGTGCCTTTGGCTATCCGCGACATCATGCGTGCCAAGCGCGAACCGTGGCAAGAAATGCAATTAGAAACTGAATAATTTACCTTAAAAATCTAACAAGTTTGAAGAACCTATACTCAAGGAAAAACGATGCTTGAAACCGTGATTGATACCAGCGCGATAGTTAAAAATAACCAAATCCAGAAACCTGAAGTAGAGTCGCGTTGGAGTGTGGCCGAGATTGTCGCCTTGTTTGAATTACCATTCAGCGATTTGATTCACCGAGCACAAACCGTGCATCGCGAACACTTTGACCCAAATGCAGTACAAGTGAGTACTTTGCTCTCAATCAAAACAGGTGGCTGTTCTGAAGATTGCGGTTACTGTCCGCAGGCTGCGCGCTATCATACTGAAGTTGAGAACGAAGATTTAATGGCGCTGGAGGATGTAGTTGCCGCAGCACGTGCCGCTAAAGAAAGTGGCGCTAGCCGCTTCTGTATGGGTGCTGCATGGCGCGGCCCGAAACAGCGCGACCTTGATCCTGTGCTCAAAATGATTGCCGAAGTGAAAGCGATGGGCCTGGAAACATGCGCTACTCTAGGCATGCTGAAAGATGGCCAAGCCGAACAACTGAAAGATGCTGGCCTTGATTACTACAACCATAACCTGGATACCGCGCCTGAATTCTATGGCGATGTGATTACCACCCGCACTTACCAAGATCGCCTCGATACCCTCGATCGTGTCCGCGATGCTGACATCAATGTTTGCTGCGGCGGCATAATCGGCATGGGTGAATCGCGTAACCAGCGCGCAGGCCTGATTGCACAGCTAGCTAACATGGAGCGCCCACCAGAAAGTGTGCCGATCAACCTGTTGACGCAAGTTGAAGGTACTCCGTTGCATGGCACAGAAGAGTTGGAGCTATTTGAGTTTGTACGCACAATTGCTGCTGCCCGCATCACCATGCCCAAGAGCTATGTGCGGCTTTCTGCTGGCCGTCAAAGCATGCACGAAGGCATACAGGCGCTGTGCTTTATTGCTGGTGCCAATTCAATTTTTTACGGTGAAAAGCTACTGACCACAGGTAATCCAGAAGCTGAAACTGATAAAAAATTGTTCGCCAAACTGGGCATACACCCCGCTTAATTTCACGCCAGTGTCAGATAAACTATTTGCCAGCTTGCAGGCCGAACTCGATGAACGCGCTTCGGCTGGGTTAACACGTCGCCGTCGACTGTTGCAAAGCGCACAAAGCGCGCATATTCAGTGCGATGACCAAGCCGTTATTTCATTCTGCAGCAATGATTATCTTGGCTTAGCGAATCATCCAGACTTGATTGAGGCATGGCAGCGAGGCGCGACGGAGGCTGGTGTCGGTAGCGGCGCATCACATCTCATCACCGGCCATCACGCTGAGCATGAAGCTCTAGAACATGCGCTTGCTGAGTTTGTTGGCTTGCCTAAAGCCCTGTTGTTTTCTACGGGCTATATGGCCAATATCGGCGTGGTCACTGCATTGGTGGGGCGCGGCGATGCGGTGTTTGCCGATAAGCTCAACCATGCTTGTCTCAATGATGCGGCGTTACTCAGCCGTGCAGAGCTACATCGCTATCCGCATAATGATCTGGCTGCACTTGAAGGCATGCTGAAAACCAGCCATGCCCCGCGCAAAATGATACTGGCGGATGCAGTATTCAGTATGGATGGCGACCTCGCACCCGCGCCTGAACTGCTTGCGCTATGCGAAAAGTATGACGCATTGCTGTTACTGGATGACGCGCATGGATTCGGCGTGCTGGGCACAAAGGGATCTGGGCTGCTTGAGCATTTCAATCTCAAATCGCCACGCATCATTTACATGGCAACGCTAGGTAAAGCCGCAGGTGTGTTTGGCGCGTTTGTGGCGGCAGATGCGGTGGTGATTGATTATCTGGTGCAACACGCACGCACCTATATTTACACTACGGCTACTCCGCCTGCGGTTGCTACTACCTTGCGTGCATCGCTCAAAGTGATTGAGCAAGATCATGGTAGACGCGCCCACTTGCATCGTTTAATTGGCATATTGAAATCTGATTTGCAATTAAAACGCTGGCAACTCGCACCATCAATCACGGCGATACAGCCCTTGATGGTGGGTAGTAACCATGATGCGTTGGCATTAAGTGAGTATTTGCTCACCAAGGGTTTGTTGGTGCCAGCGATACGTCCGCCTACAGTGCCAAAAGATACGGCAAGGCTCAGGATTTCGCTCTCGGCGGCGCACAGTGAAGAGGATGTGAGGCAGTTGATTGCGGCCCTACACCAGGCTGAAAAGGAGTTGCCAGCATGAGCCTGTATGTAGAAAAATTTCCAGCAGATGCGAATCAAGCCGCCACAAATAACAAGCAGAATCTGGTGCTCATTCATGGCTGGGGGATGCATGGTGGCGTTTGGCACCCCATCATCAAAAAGCTCGAGCCGCATTTCAATCTGCATATTATCGATTTGCCAGGCATGGGTTTTAGTCCGCCCATTGAGCCTAATCATTTGCAGGCCGTGGCGGAGAAAGTGGCCGAAATGCTACCCGCCAATGCTGACGTCTGTGGATGGTCGCTTGGCGGGCTGGTTGCTATGTCTATTGCATTATTACAGCCCGATATGGTGCGGCGGTTAGTGCTGGTTTCTACCACGCCACGCTTTGTTAATGGTGAAGATTGGCAAGATGGTATTGATGGTCGGGTATTCCGCCATTTTGCTGATGATGTGAGCAACGATTATCAAGCAACCTTGCTCAAATTCTTAACACTGCAATGCATGCGATCTGAAGATGCCAGAGCCACTATCAAGCAACTGCGTGCCAGTTTTGAAGAGCGGCCTGTGCCAACTATGAGCGCATTGCAAAAAGCCCTGAATATATTGCTTGATAACGATTTGCGCGCAGAAGTAGAAAACATTAGAAGGCCGACTTTGCTGATTCATGGCGACAAAGACACGCTAGCCCCTGTGCAAGCCGCACACTGGATGGCGCAACATTTGCCATTCGGACGTTTGCGCGTGATCGCCGGTGCTTCACATGCGCCGTTTCTATCGCATGCGGACCAGTTTATTGAGACGCTGGTGCAGTTTCTTGAGCCAGCACCAGCAATCAAGTTGAATACCTAGTTAGAATCCGATGAAACCCAGCATCACGCCAGCAATAGAACAAGACGTTTACCAGATTGATAAAGCGCGGGTACGTGCTTCGTTTGACCGCGCGGCACAGACTTACGATGCCGCCGCCGTGTTGCAAACTGAAGTGCGCGAGCGTATGTTCAGCCGTCTGGATTTAATCAAAATCACGCCAGAGATCATTCTGGATGCAGGCTGCGGCACAGGTCACGCCAGCCTTGAGCTAGGCAAGCGTTACAGCAAAAGCCAGGTGATTTCGCTGGATATTGCAACAAGCATGCTGAAAAAGACGGCAGCACAATATTCAGCTGTATTGCGTTTACTTGGCATGGTCAAACAGCAGGCAGTATGTGCGGACATCGAACAGCTGCCTATTGCAGACCAGAGCCTGGATATGATCTGGTCTAATCTGGCAGTGCAATGGTGCAATGACCTTGACCTCGCGTTTACCGAGAGTCATCGCGTGTTAAAGCCAGGCGGCCTTTTCATGTTCAGCACGTTTGGCCCTGATACTTTGAAAGAGTTACGCCAGGCTTCAAACGTAGATGCTGATTACATTCATGTCAGTCGTTTCATTGATATGCATGATATTGGCGATGCCTTGGTGCGTGCTGGATACACAGCGCCAGTGCTTGATGTTGAGCGATTTGAGTTGACTTACGATGATGTGATGGGCGTGATGCGTGATCTCAAGGCAATCGGCGCGCATAACTCGGCACAGGGCCGCAGACGTGGCTTACAGGGCCGTGGGTTTTTGCAGAAATTGACGCAAGCCTACGAACAATTCAGGCAAGGCTCTAAAGAAGATGGCGGCAAACTGCCAGCGACTTTTGAAGTGGTGTATGCCCATGCCTGGAAGCCAGAGCCCAAGCCGCATTTCGATGATGGCGTTGCGCCGATTACCTTTCGTCCCCGCAGCTAATCCGAACTAGCGACCATTCATGAAACAAGCTTATTTTGTGACAGGGACTGATACAGGTGTTGGCAAAACCCTGATCGCCAGCGCGTTGGTGCATCAGTTTGCGCAGCAGGGTCTAACGTCTGTTGGGATGAAGCCCGTTGCAGCTGGTTGCGAGTTGGTCGGTGGGAAGCTTGTAAATGAAGATGTGACCCAACTGATTGCCGCAAGTAATATGCAGGCGCCACCCAATCTGGTGAACCCATATGCTTTTACTCCACCCATTGCCCCGCATATTGCTGCTCAACAAGCAAGTGAAGCTATTTCACTTGATGTCATTGCAGAAGCTTTTGTGCAGTTGGCAGCAGTTGCTGATGTGGTGATTGTAGAAGGCGCAGGCGGTTTTTGCGTGCCATTAAATGACATTGCCACCATGGCAGATTTAGCGGTCAAACTAGATATTCCAGTGCTTCTGGTGGTGGGCCTGCGGCTTGGTTGCATCAATCATGCCTTGTTAACTGTAGAGGCCATACAAGCTCGGGGATTGAAGCTTGCGGGTTGGATAGCTAATCAACTAGACCCAGAAATGGCGGTATTTGAAGAAAATATTGCCAGCCTAAAATTGCGCATTCATTCGCCGTATTTAGGTCTAGTATCATGGAATGATGAGCCGAGGTATCAGCATGTTCCAACGCTCACAGTAAACCTCTTTGACTGAATAGACCAATACCGTTGAAAAGCGCCATAAAATGGTCATTCAGCGCCAATTCAGTTCAATTATCGGTAGGTAAAATAGACACATCAGTAGTGCGGATCAATCAGTAAAAGGTGGTTGTGGTGAAATATTTCCTAAGCAAAAGCATCACAAAACTAAACATAGTCGCTGCTCGTATTGTGGTGACATACCTAGTGTTTGGGGCTTGCTGGATATTTTTTAGTGATTCTATCCTTTCAATTGTAGTCTCCGACCCGAAGAAGTTGATGGAATACAGCATATTCAAGGGCTGGGCATTTATTTCGTTCACTGCAGTATTGCTGTTCTTTCTAGTTCGTAAATCGTTCAAACAGCATTCTGAATTTGAAGACTCACTCAAAATGAGTGAGGAGCGCTGGAAATTCGCGCTTGAAGGCTCAGGCGATGGGGTGTGGGATTGGAATCTTGAAACCAACCAGGTGTTTCGCTCAGCACGGTGGCGAGAGATTTATGGTTATGACGAGAATGATTTAGAGCCAACGCCCCAAGCAGGAAGAAAGCTGATTCACCCTGACGACCTTGAGCAGGCCGTGAAAGATATTGAAGATTATCTTCAAGGTAGAACTGAGGCCTACCATTCTGAGTTCAGGCTCAAATGCAAAGATGGTAGCTGGAAGTGGACATTAAGCCGGGGCAAGGTTTTCAGGGATCCAATCACAGGCAAGTCTATTCGCAAAATCGGTATCCATACTGATATTAGCTCGCGCAAGCAAACTGAAGCTGAAATTGTGCGTTTGGCACATTATGATCCAGTCACTGCCTTGCCGAACCGTGTGCTGTTTATTGATCGACTCAATCAGGCCATTAAAAAAGGTAACCGTACGCACCAAACAGTCACTGTGCTGTTTCTCGACCTTGATAAATTCAAAGAAGTAAACGATACCTTGGGGCATGACAAAGGTGACTTGCTGCTCAAACAAGCTGCACAGCGTTTGCTTGGTGCTGTGCGAGAAATGGATACAGTGGCCAGATTGGGCGGCGATGAATTCACGGTGATCTTGAACGATTCTGAAAGTGAAAAAGTCACTGAACGTATTGCCCAAAACATATTAGAAATACTGGCAGAACCTTTTGAGATAGAAAGCGAATCGATCTATATCACCGCCAGTATCGGCATCAGTATTTACCCCGATGATGGCGCCAGCATTGAGGCATTGCTGAAAAGCGCAGACCAGGCCATGTATGCCGCCAAAGCGGTTGGCGGCAATTGTTATCACTATTTCACCCAAACAATGCAAGCCGATGCATTGAAGCGCAAACAACTCATTACAGATTTGCGCCATGCGGTGAAAGACAATCAGTTCGAGGTTTTTTATCAACCTATCGTAGCACTTGCCTCTAATGACATTTATAAAGCCGAGGCTTTGATTCGCTGGCACCACCCTGAGCGCGGTATGGTGAGCCCGCTTGAGTTTATTTCAGTGGCTGAAGATACAGGCTTGATTAACGAAATTGGCGATTGGGTATTCAAGCAAGCGGCAAACCAGGTGTTGAGTTGGAGACAGCACCAGCCTAAGTTTCAGATCAGTGTGAATAAATCACCAGTGCAGTTCAGGAACTCTAGCCAGAACTGCATTAATTGGGCAGAACATTTAAAGTCATTAGGGCTAAACGGCGCCAGTATTGCGGTAGAAATCACTGAGGGCTTGTTGCTAGATGCCCGCGATGTGGTGATAGAACAACTCGATATATTTAGAAATGCAGATATACAAATAGCGATTGATGATTTTGGTACAGGCTATTCATCATTGGCATACTTAAGAAAATTCAATATTGATTATGTGAAGATTGACCGCTCATTCACTTCAAACATCAAGCCTGGCTCAAGTGATATGGCTTTGTGCGAGGCGATTATCGTGATGGCGCATAAGCTGGGGATGAAGGTGATTGCTGAAGGTATAGAAACAAAAGAGCAGCTTGAGTTATTGCTAGGTGCTGATTGCGATTACGGGCAAGGCTACTGGTTTTCTAAGCCTGTTCCAGTGACTGAATTTGAGGCAGTCTTTTTCTCAAAGTAACGGCTCAGATGTAAAGTTGATGTGCCTGAATGTAGTTAATAACAGATTCAGGCATCAAATAGCGCAGGCTTCTGCCATGCTTAATATCGTCACGAATCGCAGTCGCTGAAATATCCAAGGCAGTAATCGGCTGCATGTGGATATGGCCTGACGGCGCTAAACTCAAATCTTCTATGTGTTCGGAATAATGGTTGTGCAACAGCGTCTGTAACTCTTCGGGCAATGTTTCTTGTATATTGGTATGGGGGCGCTGTACCAGGATGATGTGGCAATAATTCAATAGCTCATTCCAGCGATGCCAGGTGTTGAGTTTTAAAAAGGCATCGCTACCCAATAGCATGCAGATGGAAGCTTCGTTGCCAAGTTCTTGCCTGAGGCTTTCTAACGTGGCTATGCTGTAAGATGCGCCATCTCGCTCAAGCTCACGAGTATCCAGTTTGAATTTTGGATTGTCTGCAATCGCCAGCCTGACCATCTCGGCACGGTGTTCAGCAGAGACTGATGTCTGCGTTTTGTGTGGTGGCGTGGCAGAGGGAATAAAGTGCACACTGCTCAGTTCTAGCAGGTCAGAAACTTCTTGCGCCATGCGTAAATGGCCAAAATGAATGGGGTCAAACGTGCCCCCCATCATGCCAATCAATATTCTGTCACCCATGTATTAAGCGCGTACTTGCCCGTCACCCAATACAATGTACTTGAGCGAAGTCAGGCCATCTAGGCCTACTGGGCCACGCGCATGCAGCTTGTCGGTCGAGATGCCAATTTCAGCGCCTAAGCCATATTCAAAGCCATCTGCAAAGCGAGTGGATGCATTGACAATCACTGAGCTAGAGTCCACTTCACGCAAGAATTTGCGTGCGTGGGAATAGTTCTCCGTCACAATCGCTTCAGTATGTTGCGATGAGTATTGGTTGATATGTGCAATCGCTTCATCAACATCCGTCACCACTTTTACCGAAATAATCGCATCCAGATATTCGGTGTAATGGTCTTCTTCGGTGGCAGGTTTAGCCACAGGTAGAATCGCCTGCGTTTCTGCACAACCGCGAATTTCAATGCCATTTTTAGTGAGCATGGCAGCGAGCGTTGGTAATATTTCTGCTGCAACAGAACGTGCTACCAATAGTGATTCGGCCGTGTTGCAAGTGCCAAGGCGCTGCGCTTTTGAGTTCTCAAGAATACGCACTGCTTTGGCAAAATCAGCATCTTCATCTACATACACATGGCAATTGCCATCCAGATGCTTGATGACCGGGATAGTAGCTTCTTTTGAAACGCGTTCAATCAAGCTCTTGCCACCGCGTGGCACGATGACATCAACATATTGTTTGAGTGTAATGAGCTCACCAACTGCAGCCCGGTCGGTGGTTTCAACTACTTGTACGGCAGAGCTTGGTAACCCAGCGGCACTCAGGCCTTCATGCACGATTTTTGCCAGCGCGCGGTTACATTGAATGGCCTCTGAGCCGCCACGAAGAATGGTCGCGTTGCCAGACTTAATGCATAGCCCTGCTGCATCTACCGTCACATTAGGGCGTGCTTCATAGATGATGCCGATGACGCCCAAAGGCACGCGCATCTTGCCAACCTGAATGCCGCTTGGGCGGTATTTCATATCACTGATTTCGCCGATTGGGTCCGCTAATGTCGCGATTTGTTCAAGACCTTCCGCCATTGTTGCGATTGATTTTTCAGTGAGGGTCAGGCGGTCTAGCATTGCAGCCTCCAGTCCGTTAGCACGCGCGGCATCCATATCAGCTTTATTGGCGGCAAGCAACTCAGCTTTGTCGCGACGAATCGCATGGGCAATCGTGGTCAGCGCCAAGTTTTTAGTCACGGTGTCTGCACGTGCCATGAGGCGAGAAGCGTCTCTGGCTTCTTTGCCCAAGTTCTGCATATATGCTTTGATATCCATCATGATTCCCGAAATGCTCTATTAATCTCTTGAGTAACTGTTAGTGGCTACGCTTTTGCGCGCCAACTTTTGCCAGGCCGAAACATAAACGTGAAATCTCAAGCCACGCATTGCCACGTAACAGGCCTTTTGCCGTTTTATCAATCTCCGCTAGTTTTAATTGCGCGGCTTGCAATTGACGTAAACTTAATCGTGTAAGCGCACGGCGTACTAGCGTTTGCCTATCACCATAGATGCGGGCTTGCTGCATCGCGTTGGCTACATTCTCGCCACGTGCTTCTGCCTGCTTCACACGTACTAATGGCCGAATCACCCAAAGTAGCGGGTTCATTACCGCCACCGGTTGCGCACCTTCTTCCTGCAAGCCTTGCAGTATCCGGACTGTGCGGTCAACATCGCCCGCCAGCACGGCTTCGCCAAGTTGAAACGCATCATAGCGCGATACATTGAGTACGGCTTCACGCACAGCTTGTGCGCTTAATTCACCCTCTGGGAACAGTAACCCCAGTTTTTGTATTTCCTGATGTGCAGCAAGTAGATTGCCCTCAACTTGGTGGGCAAGAAACTCCAGTGTTTCATCGTCAGTTCGTTGGCCTTGCAGCGCCAGACGTTTCGCAATCCATTGCGGTAACTGGCTGGCCTCAACCTCTTGTAAGGTGAGGGTCACAGCGGCTGATTCAAGTGCAGAAAACCAGGCACTGTTTTTACCATCTCGATCCAGGGTTGGCAGAATCACCACTACCGTCGTATCGGGTATCGCTTTATCGGCCAGTGCCTGTAATGCCTTGCTGCCTTCAGTGCCGGGCTTGCCTGATGGAATGCTGATTTCAAGCAAGCGCTGGCTGGCAAATAAAGAGAGTGACTGGCTATACTCTTTTAAACTTTCCCATTTGAAACTGCGCTCTACAATCAGGCTGGTGCGCTCTTCAAAGCCTTGTTTATGCGCAGCAGCACGAATCGCATCCAGATTTTCACGCTGTGCCAGAGGCTCGTCCCCTACCAACACATAAAGCGGTTGTAAGCCGCCTTCTAAATGTTTAAGCAGTTGTTGTGGTTGCAAACGCATTGCATGTTTCGCTTAATGGATTTATTGCGAAACTGCTGATTTTGGTTTTTGTACGATGAGGCGGCGTAATAGTTCATTGACTACATCTTTACGCATATCATCATAAAGAGCCCCTTCTTCAGATTGCTTTGCCAGCAATTGCGTATCATCATAAGTATAGTCACGACGCGCTTCAAGCGTCTGCATTGGCCCCCATAGCTCGTTACTGGGGTCACGCAGGCGGAAATTCAGCCGATAAAATATTTCAAATTCACGTACCAGACCGCCGCCACTCAGTGACAGAATCTTCTTTTGGGTCGACTCATCCATCAGTTCCAGCATCAGTTCTGCTTTTTCTGGATTATTGACGATGGTCACTCCATTGACCGCTAGCGTTTTCTTGAGGCTTTTAGAAATGCTGAGGTTGTTATTTTTGATATATAGCGTATGAAATGCCAAGTCCGCCATTCCACGCATCTGGAAGCCGCATGCGGCAAGCATTAATGCAAAAATCGCAACCCATAAATGGGTGAATCTAAGGTGGTTAAATTTAAGCATATGCATACGTGTTATCCCACGACGACGTTAATGAGTTTATTTGGCACTACAATGATTTTACGCACAGTTGAGCCATCTTCCAGATATTTTTGCACGCAAGGCTGAACAACAACCAATTTCTCAATTTCTGCTTTGTCAGTTGTGCGGCCCACAGTGAGGCTGCCACGTAATTTGCCGTTTACTTGTATCACCAATTCGATTTCATCTTGTACCAATGCAGATGCATCCACACTCGGCCAGCTAGCATCCAGAATACTACTACCTGGCTTAAGCTCAGCCCATAGTGCCTCGCTGATATGCGGCACAATTGGCGACAACAATAAGACAGCCGCTTCCAGTGCCTCTTGGCGCAATGCGCGGATTTG
>DATHWP010000024.1:0-2241 GCA_035460505.1 Methyloradius sp.
CCTGTTGCATGTCATCACGCTGTATAACCGCATTCGCTCTGGTCAGGCTGCAGATGCCGCGCCGCGCACCGTGATTTTTGGCGGTAAAGCAGCACCTGGTTACTGGATGGCCAAGCAGATTATTCGCCTGATCAATGATGTTGCGATCATCGTCAATGAAGACCCTGCGGTCGGCGATAAACTTAAAGTAGTGTTTTATCCGAACTATGAAGTTTCCGCTGCTGAACTGTTATTCCCTGGTAGTGATTTATCTGAGCAAATTTCGACTGCTGGTACTGAAGCATCAGGCACTGGCAATATGAAAATGGCGCTGAATGGTGCGCTCACCATCGGCACGCTGGATGGCGCCAATGTGGAGATTAAGGAAGAAGTGGGCGATGAAAATATCTTTATTTTCGGCCTCACCACCCCAGAAGTCGCCCAGAAAAAAGCCGCAGGCTATAACCCTTGGGATTACTACTTTGGCAACCCAGAGTTACGCCAGGTGCTGGATATGATCGCAGGTGGCTATTTCTCAGTAGATGAGCCAGGTCGTTATCAGGCAATTTTTGATACTCTGTTACATAAGGGTGATCACTATTTGCTTCTGGCTGATTACGCTAGTTACATTGCAGCGCAAGATGCAGTATCCAAACTGTATCAGGATCAAGAAGAGTGGTCTCGCCGCGCCATATTAAACGTGGCACGCGTGGGTAAATTCTCCAGCGACCGTACTATCGGCGAGTATGCAAAAAATATCTGGAAAGTAAAATCTACTAAAGAGTAAATCTAGTTTGTATTAGCTGTTTATCTAAAGCAAAGTTGGGCGCTAATACGCGATGGTATTAGCGCCCAATTAATTTCTAATGACTGTGCTACTTTTCAACTATCTCGGGGTATGATTTTCGTTACCGTGGCCTAAGTTTTTAGCCATGCTTATCCAACTGGAGATTTAATATGCGCCGCCTTCTTACCACTCTTGCACTGATCAGCTTTTCAATTCAAGCCAATGCACTTAATATCAACGACTTAAGTAATGCTGATGCAAGTAGCGGGCTAAAAGCCGCATTGATTCAAAGCGCGGGCAAGGCCGTTGGGCAACTAGGCGCTGTGGATGGGTTCTTCAACAATCCCCAAGTCAAAATCCCCCTGCCTGATTCCATGAAAAAAGCAGAAAAAGCCATGCGCATGTTCGGCATGGGCAAGCAGGCGGATGAACTGGTGCTGAAAATGAACCGTGCTGCTGAAGCCGCAGTGCCAGAAGCCAAAACCTTGCTGGTCAATTCTGTGAAAAAAATGAGCGTACAAGACGCCAAGGATATACTCACTGGCGGTGACGATGCCGCTACGCAATATTTCAAGAAAACCACATCAGGCCCCATGGCCGAGAAATTCTTGCCTATTGTGAAAAAGGCGACTGAGAATGTAGCGCTTGCCCAGCAATACAATAAATTTGCCGAGATGGGCAGCCAGTATGGCTTGGTGAAAAAAGACCAAGCCAACCTTGAGCAATACGTCACCCAGAAAACGCTGGATGGTGTTTACCTAATGATGGCCGAAGAAGAAAAGGCCATACGCCAAGACCCGATGGGACAGGCCAGTAGCTTGTTGAAGAAAGTGTTTGGGGCTGTTAAGTAAGGGTTGCAGGCCATACCCAATCTATTTGGGGATTATCGACGCAAGGTAATGCCCAACTTTCTGGTAAAATTCAAGCTCACCCATTGCTTGTAGCCTGAATCCATTCATGTCTAGTCAACAAACATCCCTCCCAGTCCTGTTGAGTTTGCGTGGTAGTGCCGCGCTTTCAGCGTTTCGCGTTGAAAAAATACTGAATTCGTTAAAGAATACAACGCCAAATGTGAATAAGCTTACAGCTGAGTTCTGGCATTTTGTGTGGACAGATGGCGAGCTGGGGCCTTGGCAGCAAGATACCTTAAAGCAGATTTTGACTTACGGCTCGAAATCCGCACAGTTGGTGAATGCGGCACAAGGCGAGCTGTTTCTGGTTATTCCTCGTGTAGGCACCATTTCTCCCTGGGCATCGCGTGCTACCGATATCGTGAAGCACTGTGGCTTGCAATCAGTGCTGCGCGTTGAGCGTGGCATTGCTTATTATGCGGAAACCAAGAATGGCATGCCGCTCACCGATGCAGAGAAACTTGCCCTCAAGGCCTTGATCCATGACCGCATGACCGAGATGGTATTCAGCGCGTTGGGCGATGCCGCAAAACTTTATCACCATGCAGACCCTGCGCCTATGGC
>DATHWP010000025.1:0-22246 GCA_035460505.1 Methyloradius sp.
GTCCAAACATCAGTGGTCACCAAGTCTGCATCACGAGCAGCATCCATTGGGTCGGCGAATTCTTCATAATGTGCATGACCATAAAGCCCAGCACGCTCTGGCTCAACTTCGTATCCTGGCGGCGTGGAAACATGCACGTTAAAATCCAGCACTTCCGCTGCTTGCAACCAAGTATTGCAGACGTTGTTAGAATCGCCAATCCAGGCCACAGTCTTGCCTTGAATCGGGCCACGGTGCTCAATAAACGTCAGAATATCCGCCAGAATCTGGCAAGGGTGATATTCGTTAGTGAGGCCGTTAATCACTGGCACTCGCGAATTAGCAGCAAAGCGTTCGATAATGCTTTGTTCGAATGTACGGATCATCACCAAGTCGCTCATACGCGAGATGACTTGTGCAGCGTCTTCTACTGGTTCGCCACGGCCCAGCTGTGAGTCTTGGGTATTCAGGTAAATCGCCGAACCGCCAAGTTGCTGTATGCCCGCCTCAAATGAAAGGCGTGTACGCGTGCTGGCTTTTTCAAAAATCATGACCAAAGTACGATCTGTCAACGGCCAGTATTGCTGGTAAGTCTTGAACTGCTGCTTGATCCAGCGCGCACGCGCGAAGATGTAATCGTACTCGTCGCGGGTGAAATCCTTGAATTGCAGATAATGTTTAATCGACATGGCTTTAATCAATAAGGTTAATTAAGCTTTTTTACTCAAAAACTCTTTAATCAAGCCAGCAATGGTATCAACCAACTGCTGTGCCTCTGCCTGGGTCATTACTAATGGCGGCAACAAGCGCACCACCGTATCAGCGGTGACGTTGATCAGCACTTTGGCGTCCAATGCTTTTTTAACCAGTTCGGTACAGCTACGATCAAGCTCAATGCCTATCATGAGACCAGCATTCCTGATCGTAATAATACCTGCTACACCAGCAAGCTGTTTTGCAAATTCAGCATTGATCCAGTTGCCCAAGGTATCGGCATGCTCACGCAAACCGTCTTCTTCTATGGTTTTCAGGGTAGCCAAGCCAGCAGCCGTAGCCAGGGGATTACCACCAAAGGTAGAGCCATGCTTGCCGTAGGTAAATACCTCGGCCGCTTTGCCTTTAGCCACGCAGGCTCCAATCGGCACGCCTGACCCCAAGCCTTTGGCGAGAGACATCACATCTGGTGTAATGCCAGTGTGTTGAAAGGAAAACCAAGTGCCAGTGCGACCTATGCCAGTCTGTACTTCATCCAGCATCAACAGCCAGCCGTTTGCATCGCAAATTTCACGCAAGCCTTGCAGATAAGCCTTGGCATCATGCGGAATATTGACACCGCCCTCACCCTGCACAGGCTCAACCAGCACTGCCACCACATTGTGGTTATGCTCAGCCACTTGCCTGACGGCTTCAAGATCATCAAAAGGTACGCGGACAAAACCACTCACCAGTGGCTCAAACCCCGCCTGCGTTTTGCGGTTCCCAGTGGCAGACAATGTTGCCAGCGTACGGCCATGAAAGGCCTTATCCATCACAATAATCTCAGGGAGTTCAATTCCCTTTTGATGGCCATACAAGCGCGCAAGCTTGATAGCAGCCTCATTCGCCTCACAGCCTGAATTACAGAAAAACACGCGATCCATGCCTGAGATTTCGCAAAGCTTATCCGCAAGTTGTGACTGCTCTGCAATCTGGTAGTTGTTTGATACATGAATCAGTCTAGCTGCTTGCGCAGTGATGGCAGCCACCAGCTTTGGATGCGAATGGCCAAGACCATTCACCGCAACGCCAGCCAAGGCATCTAGGTAACGTTCGCCTTTGTCATCCCAAAGCCACACGCCCTCGCCTTTAACAAAGGTGACAGGTTGCCTTGCGTAAGTATTCATTAAATGTTCGGACATTGTTGGTTTGTATGACCCAATAAACTCAGTTAAATACTGATGTGTTAATAAAAATACTGCGCCAATAACAAAGTTAGCGCCAGCCAGAAAAAAGAAAAGGCGGCAAATGCCGCCTGTTGCAGCTTAATTACCTTTTATGACAAACCAATCGCAGTATTGCGGCTAGTGGCTGACAAATAATTAAATGTACAACGTATCAGTTTCATATTTCAGCTTTAATATTCAAAAAATTAAGGTTTCGCCAAGAGTGCTGAGGGTAAAGCAAAAGCCTCTATTTGGCAAGTAGCGCAAGGCTTTAGCTTGATATTTTACCGCATGAATTAAACTGGCATTAGCCAATATTTCGCTTGAAATATTTCTCTTGAAAAAAAATCCGATTCGGGCAAAATCTTATGCCCATTAAGCATTTAGCCATCATGGTGGATAAATCATGAATTCCAGCTTTTAAATCCATACCATCAATCATTACTAAAATTACCGTATTTATGGCATCAACATTATCGAAGCAGTCCGCATCTGTCACACGCATTCACCAGCAATCTGCACCACAGTTGCCAGTTGCATGGTATGTAGATGCCGACATTTATGCACTGGAACAAAAAGTATTATTTGCCCATGCTCCCAAGTATGCAGGCCATGCACTGATGGTTCCAAACCAAGGCGATTTTTATACGCTGGAATGGATGCAAAACGCAAAAGCACTTGTGAACGATGGCAAGGATATTAATCTTATCAATAACGTCTGCAAACATCGCCAGGCTATCATGTTGAATGGTAGCGGCACTGCCAAACATATCGTTTGCCCTTTGCATCGCTGGACTTATAATCTGCAGGGCGAGTTGTTAGGCGCGCCACATTTTGAGAAAAACCCTTGCCTGCATTTGAACAAATCCGCATTGCAGAACTGGAACGGCTTATTGTTCGATAGCCAGCGCGATATTGCCAAAGACCTTGCCAAGCTTGGTTGCAAGCAGGACTTTGACTTTACTGGCTACCATCTGAATCGAGTAAAAGTTGAAGAATATGCTTTCAACTGGAAAACGTTCATAGAGGTCTATCTTGAAGATTACCATGTAGGCCCTTTTCACCCTGGACTTGACCAATTCGTAGACTGCGACAACCTGCAATGGGAATTCAATGAGCATTACAGCGTGCAGACAGTCGGCGTAAAGCATGGATTAGAGAAATCAGGCTCGCCGATATACCAGCGCTGGCAACAGCAGGTGCTCGAATACACAGGCGGTGCAACACCTAAATATGGGGCAATCTGGATGGTGTATTACCCATTCCTGATGATTGAGTGGTACCCGAATGTGCTGGTCGTTTCACACATCATTCCGCGTGGTGTAGATGCCTGTACCAATGTGGTGGAGTTTTATTACCCCGAAGACATTTCGCTATTCGAGCAAGCTTTCGTTGAAGCGCATCAAGCCGCTTATGAAGAAACCGCGCGTGAAGATGAAGAAATCTGCCAGCGTATGCATGATGGCCGCAAAGCTTTATTTTCTATAAGGGAAGATGAACGCGGCCCTTATCAGCACCCAATGGAAACAGGCCTTGAGCATTTTCACCTCTGGCTGCGCAAACAGCTTGACCCACATCTGTGAGCTATTTTAGGCGCATCAACCAGCTTAAACTCGGCAGCTTGTGGATGTTGGTAGCAGCATTCTTTTTTTCTATCATGGGTGTGCTGGTCAAAATAGGTTCGCACAAATTCTCGAGCCCCGAACTAGTGTTTTACCGTTCGTTCTTTGGCTTGGTCTTCATCTTTGCCATTACCCGGGCACGCGGGCTTTCACTGGCAACGCCCATCGCGGGCAAGCATATGCAGCGCTCCATTCTCGGCTTTATTTCACTGGTTTTATTTTTCTATGCCATCGGCAAACTGCCTTTAGCAACAGCCGTTACATTGAACTACACCTCGCCTTTATTCATGGCAAGTCTGTTGCCGTTCATGCTGCACGAGCGGCCAAAAAAGATTCTGATCATGGCTATTGTGATTGGATTTATCGGCGTCATTCTGCTACTCAAACCAAGCTTGCATATTGATGAGCTAATAGCAGGCGGCGCTGGTTTGCTCTCCGGAATATTGGCTGGCATCGTTTACATTCATGTCGCACAACTGGGGCGTGCTGGTGAACCAGACTGGCGGACGGTGTTTTATTTCACGCTAGTTTGTACCATAGGTGGTGCTTTATGGATGCTATTGCATGATTTCAACAGGCTGGCATGGCAGGATTTTCCTTTATTACTTGGCATAGGCGTTGCCGCCACCATTGCTCAACTGGCGTTAACACGGGCGTACCGAACAGGTAGTCCGCTGGTGGTAGGTAGCTTGGCTTATACCACGGTAGTACTGGCCAGTATTTTTGGCATTATCCTCTGGGGTGAAACCCTGTCACTTGATCGCTGGCTGGCGGTTGGCCTGATTATTCTGAGCGGAATTATCAGTGTGCGCGCCACTCCTAAACTCTGATTTTCTTGCGCCCAACTCACTCACGAATACAGCGCTCATTTGCAAAAATACAACAGTTTTGAGGCATCTTCAATTTAAGCGTTTATTTCACATAGACAAGCACTTAAAGAAAGAATAATCTTCACTTACCGCGCTCAAAATGTACAGGTTAAGCCCCGCTATCTTTTATGCTGACACATTGCTTAAAAACAACTGCGACCAGACTCGCTCTGGCGCTGATAGTGAGCCTTTCACTCTCCGGATGTATAGGCGGACCAATCGCGCAACAAATCGCTAGCTCTTTAGCATCAAGTGTTGCCAGTCAAGCCACCTCTGATGCTTACGACGCACAACTGATTAAAGAAGCACAAGCAGACCGTGACAGGGAAATCAATAGCAGGCAACCCGATAAATACTGGGCTGCATTCATCACTGCTGGATTCAACAAAGTAGAGCCTGTTCAAGAAGCTGTGCCAGACAGCATCAAAACCCAATTCGCAGAAACAGCACCCAGAACTACCAAAATTCAAGGTAACCAGTTAGCTGAAGTAGAACTCTGGAATTTATTGATTGGCGATGAAAAACAAGAAGTGCTGCAAAAAGCGCGCATGCTTGGCGCCACCAACCTGCCACCGCAAGATCAGTGGGCAAGTTGGCAGTTAGGCACGGGCGCGATCAATGGTGATAATAAACAACAGATCGTGTTTCTGATTCCACCAAGCTTTGGCAGGTTAAAAAGTGGGGAGCGTACCGTAGTTGAAATTGCAGGGGCTGGAGAACTCAGTATTGCGCGTTATCAAATCAACAGTCCGACTAACCAGCGCATGGTCAACAGTCATAGCAAAAGCAATCCTGTTATTGCCTCACAAGCTTCTTACAAATAAACATTTCAAGGGTCTATCAGTCCTGACCGCATTGCAATCAATGCAATCTCAGCCGAGTTATTGGCATTCAATTTTTGCTTGATATTGTAAAGATGCGTACCCACGGTACGTGGTGATAAGCACAAAGTATCGGCAATCTCATTGGTGGTTTTGCCTTTCGCCAACGCCATGAACACCTCAAACTCCCTTGCTGAAAGCACATCTACTGGGTTGGCTTCGCCCGACAATTGCTGGATCGCCATTTGCTGGGCAATATTGGCTTCAAGGTAACGTTTGCGCGTCGCCACAGTCCTGATGGCTTTAATCAACTCTTCTGGCGCGCTGCGCTTGGTAAGATATCCCAGCGCGCCTGCATTCAATACTCGCTTGGGATGCACAGAGTCTTCATGTGCGGAGAGCACCAGAATACGCGCTGTACTGTCTTTAGCCATAATGCGCTCGATAGCCTCCATACCGCCAATCCCAGGCATGGTGATGTCCATCACAACAACATCTGGATGATGTTCCATATACAGCTTGATGGCTTGCTCGCCATTCTCAGCCTCCGCGACTACTTTCACATCAGAGGCTGATTCAAGCAGCATTTTGAAGCCCATGCGGACTACAGCATGGTCATCTACCAGCATCACGTTGATTGCATTACTCATCTGTTTGACTCGTATCGTTAGGTTTCAGTTGTTATGTAGATTGCGTTGGCTGAACAGGAATAGTCACGGTAATCACAGAGCCCTGCTCAAGCGCTGAATCCACGGCGAATTTCCCGTCCAGTGCCTGCGCACGCTCACGCATGCCTAGCAAGCCAAAATGCTGCGTTTGGTCAATATTGCAGATGTTCATGCCGACCCCGTTATCCTTGATGGCAAGCATCAGCGTATTGTCATCTGTTCTATTGAGGGTAATCGAAATCTCAGTCGCTTGCGCATGTCGCAATGCATTGGTCACTGACTCCTGCACAATGCGGTAAATATTGATGTTCACTGTTTCTCCCAGACCGTTCAATTCACCTTTCAGTTCAATTGTGAAGTGAATCTCAGGATGCTGGGTCTGCCAAATATTGATGCTGTCACGCAATGTCTCAGACAAGCCCAGATTATCCAGCGATCCAGGCCGCAACTGGCGAATGATGTTGTGCATGCCGTCATAGATATGATTCGCCGCAGCTACTATTGTTTGTGCATTGGCCGCAATATCTGGCATTTTAGTTTCAACTTTATTGGAGATGCCCACCGCAAAAGTCTTGATAGCAGTCACATACTGCCCTAATTCATCATGCAATTCACGCGCTAGACTGCGGCGCTCATCTTCAATGTGGCGCTGTATCAACTGTGTCAGTTGGCGGTTTGCTTCCAACTCCTGCGCTGCGGCTTCGGCCTCTTTGCGCTCAGTAATGTCGCGCATACTGCATATCTCACCGATCACCGCGCCTGTCCTTGGGTCTATCAATGGCGCAGCGGAGAGTGAAATATCTTTCAGCGAGCCATCACGGGTAATGCGCTGGGTATCGTACTGCTCGATCTTTTCTTTACCTGCGATGGTCGCCAGATCTTTGGCCAATTCCGCCTCAGTATTCGCTGGCATGAGTAATGAGGCTGACTTGCCTATAATATCTTCAGGCGCATAGCCAAACATGCGCTGTGCGGCTGGGTTCCAGAATGAAATATTGCCATTAAGGTCGTGAATCATAATGGCATCCGCCGTCTGTTTCACAATCAAGGCCAGGCGATAGCTTTCTTCGGTACTGGCCTGTAAAGATTCGCCCATCTGGTTGAAGCTATGCGCAATTTGCGAGAATTCGGGCAGGTCAAAATTAGGCAATCTTATGCTTAAATCGCCTTTTTCCATTTGATTGATGGCCACCAGCATCGGTTGAATTGGTTTCAACCAGCGCCCCAGCATCCAATAGACCACGATATTCAGGCCGACAAAGAAACTGATGCCTATCCACATCAGGTTTTTAAACCTGCCCCAAGCCTCACGTATAGCGCCACCGGGGTTAGAAGTAATCGTCAAAATGGCGAATTTGATACGGCGCTCAACCACTTCTTTTTCTGGCGTTAGTATTTTTTCAAACCACGCAGGCGGTACCTGGTCTGAGTGATAGGTGGATTGAGGGGATTGATAGAGCACGTTGCCATGAACGTCAGCAAGTTTGATCTCGCTGCTGCGTACATGGCCTAATGAATATAAAAAGCGCTGCAACACCTCATGTGGGAAGCCCCACTCAGGATTTTGGTAAGCGCTGAGAATGACCGTATCCAGTAACTGCACAGAAACGCGATTAGCAGATTCAACGCCCTCCTGTATCGTGCTTCGCATGCCCTTGATGACAACAAAACCCACGGCTGACATAAACACCAGCAGTAGCAAGGCAATTAACAGGTTCAGGCGAAAACGCAAACTCATCATGTAGTATTGGGCGAATTTAAAGTGAATCGATTGTGTATCAGAACGTAAACAAACAGCAAGCGTAGAAATCATGAATTTCAATGCTGCTTGTGAGCCTTATAGAAAGGCTAAACCAACCCTACGCCTTGGTACTATCCAAAGGCTCATAAAACACTTTGCGCCATAGCTTTCTGATGGTCGTAGATTGCTCAGCGAGCGACTCTTCTGGCGCCCAGGCATCGGCATAACCCTGCAGACGCATGGCATGCTGCTGGCGTCTCAATTCATGGTAAGCATCAGCTGCCTGCATACCAAGCTCAGGGGGGATTAAGCCAAGCACAGAACTAAGCCGCAGAATATGAATATTGGCGCGGTTTTCGCACAGTTTAGGATTATTGTGTGCATAGGCAAGAATGAGGTATTGCACGATAAATTCAATATCGATCATGCCACC
Source organism: Methyloradius sp. (assembly GCA_035460505.1). Taxonomy (GTDB): domain Bacteria; phylum Pseudomonadota; class Gammaproteobacteria; order Burkholderiales; family Methylophilaceae; genus Methyloradius. The sequence goes on from DATHWP010000025.1 coordinate 8,056, forward strand.
CAGGCCATGTTTGATATCAAAACGGCCAGCGACGTAATGATGGGCTTTTTTCATTTTTTGCCGCATCTGGGTAATTTCATCACGTAAAGGCTGTAGCGCTCGTGGCCGCGTCAGTATCTCAACGCGTATATTTTCAAAGGCATCGCCAACACTTGTACTACCAGCGGCAAAGCGTGCACGCGTGATCGCTTGGTGTTCCCACACCCAGGCACGTTCACGCTGGTAATTGGCAAAACTCTCAATTGAAGAGACTAACAAGCCGCTACTGCCATCTGGTCGCAGCTGCATATCAACTTCATATAACAAACCCGATGAAGTGATGGTGTTCAGCCAAGAGATAATGCGCATGCCAAACTTCACGTAAATCTCGCGCGCCTCTGGATGATCATCTTCGTATAAAAAGACCAGATCGAGGTCAGATGAATAACCCAGCTCGCGGCCACCATGCTTGCCGTAGGCAATCACGGCGAAATTAGGCTCATCTCTATGCTTGCCCTTGATGTTTGGCCAGATCACTTTCATGACCACGCGCAGCACCATATCAGCTAGATCGCTCAATAAACCAGAGAGCTTTTGTAGAGGAATATGGTTAATCACATCTTCGCAAGCCAGTGAAAATAGGCAAGCTTGCTGAAACTCGCGCAAGGCATTCATCTGCTGTTCGGTATCGCCATCAAGCGCCTGCATCTTGGCCATCAAAGCAGCCTCTTGCTCGGCTATGCTCTGGTCAACATAAGGATTTGAGCCCAGCAGACTATCGAGTAATATCGGGTGCTGGGTAAGATAACCAGCCAGCCATGGGCTGGCGCTTACCAGTGTGACAACACGCTTGAGTACATGCGGATATTCAGTAAAGAAAGCCAGATAGCTGGCACGCCTGCACACTGTCTCCAACAACAAAATCATGCGATTAAGCGTTTCATTGGAGTTGGGGCGCTGGCCACATAACTCAATCACGGCAGGCATCAACTCATCCAGACGCTTGCTGCTGATATCGGGCAAATGCTGGATTTTGTTACTGGTGCGAAACGAGGTAATAATTGCGGAGGCTTCATCGGGCGATGAGTAGCCCAAATCACCCAGCGTGAGGATCATCTGGGCTTCATCTACTTGGCCTTTCCACAGCTTGGCTAATTGTTCAATATCGCCATCAGTCGTGATGTCGGCACTTTGTTGAACCGCAAACACCTCAGAAAACTGCCCCGAAACAAAGGCGCGAATAGCTTCAAGTTTGGTTGAAAGGCTAGCCCAGTCAGGTTCGTTCATCGCACTAGCAATCACAGCCTGATTCACGGCTGTCGTCGGCAAATCATGGGTTTGCGCGTCATTCACGTACTGCAGTCTATGCTCTAGGTTGCGCAAGAATATATAGGCTTGCTGTAACTCAGCGGCAACGGCTTGATCAATCAATGATTTATTGGCGAGCACACCAAGCACTTGCATGGTAGGCCGAATCTGCAAGGTGTAATCCTGGCCGCCACGAATCAGCTGGAATACCTGCGCGATGAATTCAATCTCACGGATACCACCACGACCAAGCTTGATATTGTCATTCAGGTCACGTCGGTCAACATCACGCTGAATCTGTATTTTCAAATCGCGCATCGAGGCAAATGCGCTGTAATCGAGATATTTGCGATAGACAAATGGGCGTAACAGCTTAGCCAGGCTTTCCGCAGGCCCTGCAATCACGCGGCCTTTAATCCAGGCATAGCGCTCCCACTCTCGCCCTAGTTTTTGGTAGTAATCTTCAAGCATGGCAAAGCTCGAGGCCAATGGCCCTTCAGAGCCATAAGGTCGCAGCCGCATATCTACGCGAAAGACAAAACCATCTTCAGTAATCTCATCCAGCGCCGCAATCAGTTTTTTGGATAAACGCGTGAAATAATCGTTGTTACTTAGCGTCTTGCCCTCGTCTTTTTTGCCATCCTCTGTCAGCTTTCGCGTTTCGCCGTCTTCTTCATAGGCATAAATCAGGTCAATATCGGATGACACATTAAGCTCGCCACCGCCCAATTTACCCATGCCCACAACAATCAGTGTTTGCTTCTTGCCGCTTAAGCCAAGCGGCTCACCATAGATCGCTTCGAGCCAAGTTGAGTGGTATTGCAAAGCAAAATTGACAGTGACTTCAGCTAAAGTCGTCATGGTCTGCATCACTTCATGCAAGTCTGCCAAGCCATTTAGATCACGCACAATCAGGCGCAACAAGGTTTGCTGGCGTAGTTTGCGCAATGCTTTTTTCAGCACGGTTTCATCCGTGATTTCGAATGCATCCAGCCGCGACTTCATCGCAGCTTCACTCAGAGGCTCATGCATATTAGCCAGAATATCTTGCACCAACGTAGCGCCGCCAGCCATCAATCGCTTGATAAAAGGGCTGCAAGCAACAGCATGTTTCAGCAAGGCCTCATCACTGCCAGGCTGGCTATCGTTTTCCAATATTTCGCTGAGTGTATGCATCTTAAAATTTTCGGAGTAATGGTATTATCGAAGCTTAACTATAACCGCTTGATAGCCACTATTGATAGCTACTTAAGTACGCTTACAAGTGACTCAAGACTAAATAAATCAAAATTATAAGTTGTTGGAGAAGAGTAATGTCGTCAATTGAATCTGTAATGACCGAAACCCGCATATTTGCCCCGCACGAGGCATTTAAACAGGCGGCCACTGTTTCTGGCATTGAGGCTTATGAAAACTTATGCAACCTCGCCGAGCAGGATTACACGGGCTTCTGGGCAGATTTAGCTAATGCAGAGATTGATTGGCACAAACCATTCACCGAAATTTTAGACGAGTCCACACCACCCTTTTACCGCTGGTTTTACGACGGCGAATTAAATGCTTCTTACAATTGTCTCGACCGCCACTTAGCTTCACGCGGCGATAAAACCGCAATCATCTTTGAAGCCGATGACGGCACTTCCGCCCACATCAGCTACAAAGCCCTGCACCAACGAGTTTGCCGCTTTGCTAATGCCTTGAAAAAGCAAGGCGTTGGCCTTGGCGACCGCGTGGTGATCTATCTGCCAATGAGCGTTGAAGCGGTTGTTGCCATGCAAGCCTGTGCCCGTATCGGTGCTATTCACTCAGTAGTGTTCGGTGGATTTTCAGCCAAAAGCCTGCATGAACGTATCACTGACGTAGGGGCAAAACTGGTGATTACTGCCGATGAAGGCATGCGTGGCGGCAAAGCCGTGGGCTTAAAATCTGCGGTGGATGAATCCCTTACTATGGGCGGCTGTGACGCTGTTGAAAAAGTCATCGTCTATCGCCGCACTGGCGGAAAAACCGCATGGAATGACTCAAAAGACCTTTGGTGGCATGAGCTGGAAGCGGCTGAATCAGACTATTGCGAACCAACTTGGGTCAATGCAGAGCATCCTTTATTCATTCTTTACACCTCTGGCTCTACTGGCAAACCCAAAGGTGTGCAGCACTCTACAGCGGGCTATCTGCTGGGCGCCATCCTCAGCCTTAAATGGGTGTTCGACCATAAGGCCACTGATATTTTCTGGTGTACCGCCGATGTAGGCTGGATCACAGGCCACAGCTATGTGGCTTATGGCCCATTGGCGCTGGGCGGCACACAAGTCGTGTTTGAAGGTATCCCCACTTACCCTGATGCTGGCCGCTTCTGGCAAATGATAGAGAAACACAAAGTCAGTGTGTTTTACACCGCGCCTACGGCTATCCGCTCACTCATCAAACTGGGTGGCAATCTGCCGAATAACTATGATCTCAGCAGCCTGCGCCTGCTTGGCACAGTGGGCGAGCCTATCAACCCTGAAGCGTGGATGTGGTATCACACTGTGGTTGGCAAAGAACGTTGCCCAATTGCCGACACCTGGTGGCAAACCGAAACGGGCTCACATATGATCGCGCCGCTGCCTGGCGCAATTGCTGCAAAACCTGGTTCATGCACATTGCCACTGCCTGGCATTATGGCCGATGTGGTAAATGAAGATGGTAGCGCCGTCAGTGGCACTGAAGGTGGCCTGCTCGTCATCAAAAAACCGTTCCCATCATTGCTGCGCACGATCTGGAATGACCCAGACCGTTTTCAGCGCACCTACTTCCCGAGCACCCTGCCCGGCTACTATTTGGCAGGCGATTCAGCCCACCGCGATACCGATGGCTATTTCTGGATCATGGGACGTATAGATGACGTGCTCAACGTATCAGGCCATCGCCTCGGTACCATGGAAATTGAATCTGCACTCGTCGCAAACCCATTAGTTGCTGAAGCCGCCATTGTTGGCAAACCGCATGAAATCAAGGGCGAAAGCATCGTGGCTTATGTAGTGCTTAAAGGCGAGCGCCCAGAGGGTGAAGCTGCCAAGAAAATAGTCGCTGAGCTACGCGACTGGGTAGGCAAAGAGATTGGTCCAATTGCCAAACCAGATGAAATCAGGTTCGGCGATAACCTTCCAAAAACCCGTTCGGGCAAAATCATGCGCAGACTGCTAAGAAGCTTGGCGAAGGGCGAAGAGATTACTTCGGATATTTCTACGCTGGATAATCCTGCAATTCTGGAGCAGTTAAAGCAGCCAATTGTTTAAAAAAGACTACTACAGTAAAAATTATGTTGAAAAATCTTCTAGCAATCGCGGCAACACTTATTCTCATGTCTGCTTGCGCAGAACAAAAACCGACTATGCCTCAACAAGAAATCACATTTTGTGAGATCGTTAACAAGTATCGAGACATTTATGTAAGTGAATCAAATAAAGATTTTTACATTGATAAAGAAGCGAAGCTCGCTAGTATATTTTCTGACCGTACAACACAACTAATTCAAGTTCTGGGCGATGGAAATATTGTTGGATGGCAGGGCTACATTAAGCAAATACTTTCGAGCAAAGAAGGTGCATTCCTAGAAGTCACACTACCTTGCAAAGTAGAACTAAAACCTCAAGATAATCTAATTATAAAAATTAATACTCCTCTTTATGAGTCATTACGAAACTTTCATGAAAAGTCAGAAATTCATTTTTCAGGAAACTTTTTAGTAAGTCCAACGAACGTACCTAGCGAATTCCCTTACAAGGCCTACTACGGGGAAACAAGCTTTACGGAAACAGGAAGTATGCGTGAGCCTGAACTTTTATTCATGTTTAGAGAGTTGAAATAACATATGAGCATGATCGGATATTTTGCTGCGGTCGATGAAGACACATTAAGCGACCTCAAGAGCGACTCTAGCCTGATTGAGGAATATCTTTACCCAAATGATGGCGATGACGAGCCGCCCAACTCCATGGATGTAGATAAATGCTGGCATGCCATTCATTACATGCTGACGGGTCAAGCGCTTGGCGGCGACGAGCCCTACTCACTGGCGGTGCTTGGTGGCGAAGACCTTGGAGAAGACTTGGGCTATGGCCCTGCCCGTTTTCTGACGCCTGAACAGGTTGAAGATGTTGCTGCAACACTCAGGACAGTTGGCGTGGATGAGCTTGCTAGCAAATACGCGCCTGAAGAAATGGAACTGGCAGAGATCTACCCAGGCGTTATCTGGGTAAAAGATAGTGAAAATGCACTTGAGTATGTGCTGGAAAACTATGAGCGTTTAGTAGAGTTTTATTCGGCTGCTGCTGAACGCGGCGATGGCATGATTCTCTGGATAGCCTAGTTATTAATAAACTAATCGCTTATTTAATACTGCACGCCTGATGAAAACAATCGTTTACCAATCCTACCGCACTACCAATGTTCCGGGCTGGATAGAAACTTGTATGCAAACCGTGCGTGCCTGGGCGGCTTTAAAGGGTTTTGAATATCAATTCATTGATGACAGTCTGTTTGATTACATACCCAATTGGGTTCGTGAAAAATCCGTGGGAGAAATTTGCCCCCAGACAGATTTAGCACGGCTGATTATTGCCAAAAAATATCTATCGCAAGGCTATGAGCAAACCATCTGGATTGATGCCGATATGGTGGTGTTTGCGCCTGAACATCTGGTTGTCTCGCCGCAAACTGGATATTTATTCTGCCATGAGACTTGGGTAAAGTCTGATCAACAAGGCAAACTTGCCATCACTCATCACATCAACAACTCGATCACGTCATTTGCAAAAAATAACCAGCAACTGGATTTCTTGATTGATGCCTGTCTTCGTATAGCGTCTCTGAAGCCAAAACTGACCAGGCTAGACTTAGGTACCACATTGCTATCGAGTCTTGGCAATGCCATCCCTATCCCATTATTGACTAACGTGGGAATGTTTAGCCCTGACATGATGACAGACATCACCAATGGAACAGACCTTTACCTTAAAGCGTATGCAGCGAAAATGATGGCGCCTCTGGCATGTGCCAATATGTGCGCATCTTTGGTGGGGAGAAGCTCACGAGATGTAGCGAGCGACAATCTGCTGTATGAGCAAGTGATAGATAAGTGCCTGGAATCAAAAGGCGAGGTAGTAAACAGGCATTTCATGCCGCGGTAACATCTATTAGCGCAAAGCCCGTTTACTAGCATATTCAGATTAAGCAAAAGCAGGCTCTGTGCTGTAAAATACTGCTTTTGCACACCTTTAAGCTATTCGCCGCATGAGCACCCTTCAAGAAGAAATCCAGCGCCGCCGTACCTTTGCCATTATTTCGCACCCTGACGCGGGTAAAACTACCCTCACGGAAAAACTATTGTGGTTTGGGGGTGCAATCCAGATGGCAGGTTCGGTACGTGCCCGTAAATCCACCAAACACGCGACATCGGACTGGATGGAGCTGGAGAAGCAACGTGGCATTTCTGTGACCTCATCCGTGATGCAATTCCCCTACCGCGAGCACATCATAAACCTGCTGGATACCCCAGGCCATGATGACTTCTCGGAAGACACTTATCGCACGCTGACAGCCGTGGATTCTGCAGTGATGGTGATTGACTCGGTGAATGGCGTGGAAGCCCAGACCATAAAGCTGCTGAATGTTTGCCGCATGCGCGATACACCCATCATCACCTTTATCAACAAGCTGGATCGTGAAAGCCGCGCGCCGATTGAGTTGCTGGATGAAATTGAATCTACACTAGGCATGCAGTGCGCGCCGATTACCTGGCCTATCGGCATGGGCAAGAGTTTCCGTGGCGTGTACCACCTGTATAACGACGAGATTTCCTTCTTCGACCCCAAGGCTGAAAAAGGCACTTCCGAGACCATTAAAGGTTTGGATAACCCGCGCCTTGATGAAGTGATCGGCAAGCAGGCTGAAGACTTACGCATTGATATTGAGCTAGTGCGTGGCGCATCAAACACCTTTGATTCTGCCGCCTATTTATCAGGCAAACAAACGCCTGTATTTTTTGGTTCAGCAGTGAATAACTTTGGCGTGCAATCTTTGCTGGACGCAGTTGTAGAGTTATCGCCCGCCCCTTTGCCACGCGCTGCTGTCAGCCGTGAAGTGGAACCAGATGAGGCCAAGTTCTCAGGTTTTGTATTCAAGATACAAGCCAATATGGACCCAAAACACCGCGACCGCATTGCCTTTGTGCGCGTATGTGGTGGCCGTTTTGAGCGTGGCATGAAGATCAAGCAGGTCTCCACCAACAAACTGATGGCGGTGAACAATGCCATCACCTTCATGGCACAAGACCGCAACACCACTGACGAAGCCTATGCGGGCGATATTATCGGCATTCCCAACCACGGCACAGTCAAGCTGGGCGATACGTTTAGCGAAGGCGAAGACCTGAAGTTTACGGGCATCCCATCATTTGCCCCGGAGCATTTCCGTCGCGCGCGCCTGAAGAATCCACTGAAGATGAAACAACTGCAAAAAGGTTTGCAACAACTGGCTGAAGAAGGCGCATCGCAGTTATTCAAACCATTGCTGAGTAATGACCTGATTCTGGGCGCTGTGGGTACTTTGCAGTTTGATGTGGTGGCGCACAGGTTAGAACATGAATACGGCGTGGATATTGTGTTTGAGAGTTTTGACTGCTCAACCGCCCGCTGGCTGCGTGGCTCAGATGCTGACCTGAAAGCCATTGCTGATAAATACGGTTTTAACGTGGCGCTGGATGGTGCAGCAGAATACGTGTATCTGGCGCCTAACCGCGTAAACTTGGCAATGGCGCAAGAGCGTTACCCAGATATACAGTTCCTGGAAACACGCGAAATATTCTAACCGCCCAGTTTCCCTGCCAATTCAAGGGTAAGTAAATTGACGATCTCGTCAGGAGGCACTGGCCGACTAAACAGATAGCCCTGCATCTGGTCGCAACCGTTATGTTGTAAGAACGCAAGTTGTTCAGTGGTTTCTACGCCCTCGGCGATCACATTCAATTTGAGGCTATGCGACATGCTGATAATCGCCTTAATAATGGCCGCATCATAAGGGTCAGTCGTAATATCGCGTACAAAACTCTTATCGATTTTGATCGTATCAACAGGCAACCGCTTCAAGTATGAAAGGCTGGAGTAGCCTGTACCAAAATCATCAATCGAGAGCTTTACGCCCATATTCTTAAGCTTGTTTAACCACTCTATGGCATCAGCCATGCCTTGGATGGCGATACTTTCAGTGACTTCAAGTTCCAGCAAATGCGGCTCCATGCCTGTTTGCAGTAGTGTGCGCGTCACTTGTTGCAAAAAGTTAGGTTGCCGCAACTCAACCACGGAAAGATTCACGGCCACAGGCAGCGCTGGCAAACCCATTTTCTGCCAAGCCACATTCTGGCTGCAAGCTTCATGCAGCACCCAATTGCCTATACGTTTAATCAACCCACTATCTTCAGCCACGGGGATAAAACGGTCAGGAGAGATCAAGCCCCAATCCGGATGTTGCCAGCGCAATAAGGCTTCTACCCCAATAATTTTTCCTGTTGTCAGCGATACCTTGGGCTGATACACCAGCTTGAATTCTTGTTTTGAAATGGCTTTTTGCAGGCTATTCTCAAGCGATAACTGCTCAGCTACGCGCTGGGTCATTTCATTGGCAAAAAACTGGTAGTTATTACGGCCTGCGCCCTTGGCGTGATACATCGCGGTATCTGCATTTTTGGTCAGCATTTCAGCGTTGCTGCCGTCATCTGGGTATATGGCGATCCCGATGCTTAGCGATATATTCAGTTCATGGCTATCAATCGCGAAGCTTTTGAGGGTTGCCGCTAACAGTTTTTCGGCAATCTCGGCTGGCGCGTAATCATCGGCAATTTCTGGCAGCAAAATAATGAATTCATCACCACCTTGGCGGCTAATGGTATCGCTAGTGCGCAAACAATTTTGCAAGCGGCGACTCAGCTGCTTGAGCAATATATCGCCGATTTCATGGCCCAAGGTATCGTTGATTTTCTTGAAATGGTCAATATCAAGAAACATCAAAGCTGCTTTTACATGGCGGCGTTGCGCAGAATTCAATGCCTGTGTAATACGGTCAGTCAGTAAGAGACGATTTGGCAAATCAGTTAAGAAATCATGCTCCGCCAGATAGGTCATCTTATGCGCCATTTTCTTGGTTTCACTGACATCATGAAACACAAGCACAACGCCATACATCACCCCATTTTGATCACGAATTGGTGCGGCAGAGTCTTCAATATCAAACTCTTTACCACTTTTGCTGACTAGCAAAGTATGGTTAGCCAAACCACAGACCTCGCCATGCGCCAGCACCACATCTACTGGGTTAGGCGCCAGCTTGCGTGAACTCTCATTGAGGATGCGAAACACCTCAAGTATTGGCTTGCCAAAGGCATCCTGTTTATTCCAGCCCGTCATCCTCTCGGCGACAGGATTAAGGTAAGCCACTTCAGATTGCATATTAGTTGTGATGACAGCATCACCAATTGATTCAAGCGTGACCAGTGCTAGCTGTTTCTGGCTAAAAAGCTCTTCTTCAGTTTGCTTGCGAAGCTCGATTTCCTCGACCAATTTGTTGTTCGTTGCGGTTATCTCTTCTGTGCGTAAAGCAACTAAGCGCTCCAGATTACGGTTTAAATCTTCAAGCGCAAGTTCTGCGGTAATGCGTTTTTGAATTTGCTGCTCTAGCTGCACTACGGTATCGGCTAATTGCTTGATACTCGGTATTTTGAGCGCAGTGGGAATCAATCGCCAGAGCATAACAGCGGTCACGGCAGAGAAAATAGCTGTTAGCGCTTTAGCACTGGCATCTAGCCAATACGCGGGCTCCCATATGGTTAGAATCGAAATTAAATGCGTGGTACCGCAAGCGCAGATAAACAGCGAAAACAACCAGAATATGCCGTTGAACTGCATATCTCGGCGCTTGCGCACAAAATAAATAATGGCAACCGGGATAGTGTAATAAGAGAGGAATATCAGGCCGTCTGATACAACATATAACCACAGCAGGGAAGGTGTCCAGAGATAACAATGCCCATGCGGCATGAATTGGCTTGGAACAAGCCATTGCGATATAAGATCCATACTAATTTTCCCCGATGCTATGAATGCTTACTTAGTTATATGTAACTAAATGTAACATTTTATTTACAAATAGCAAGCGAGGATTTAGTTGGTGACGTGAAAATAAAAATGCCCTGTTAACAGGGCATTTTTATGATTAGCAGTTCAAGCAAAATTTAGAGAAATCTGTACTTAGCTTACTGCCCTATTTCTTCATTATGCGCATGACGGCGAGCACGAACACCAGCTGCTAAACCATCTAGCAAGGTAATCGTGTCTTCCCAGCCGATACAGGCATCAGTGATGGATATGCCGTATTCCAGTGGGCAACCTGGTGTGTGATCCTGACGGCCTTCGTGCAAGTGTGATTCAACCATCACGCCAATCACACGGTCATCACCAGCACCCAACTGTTGCGCTACGTCTTGCGCTACGTTGATCTGTAATTTGTATTGCTTGCTGCTGTTGGCATGGCTGCAATCAATCATCACCTTGGCTGCTAGACCTGATGCAGCAAGCTCTTTGCCTGCGGCATTCACACTGGCAGCATCATAATTAGGCGCTTTTCCGCCACGCAGAATCACATGGCAGTCTTCATTGCCAGCGGTAGAAATGATCGCTGAATGCCCCTCTTTGGTCACTGACAAAAAGTGGTGCGGACTGGCGGCGGCCTTGATTGCATCAACGGCGATGCGGATATTGCCATCTGTACCATTCTTGAAACCAACAGGGCAAGATAAGCCCGAAGCCAATTCCCTATGTACTTGCGATTCGGTAGTACGCGCGCCTATTGCGCCCCAACTTACGAGGTCGGCAGTGTATTGAGGCGTGATGGTGTCGAGGAATTCGGTGCCTGCGGGCATGCCAAGTTCATTCACTTCAAGCAAGAAACGGCGTGCCAGTTGCAGCCCTTCGTTAATCTGGAAGCTACCATCAAGATGTGGGTCGTTGATCAGGCCTTTCCAGCCTACTGTGGTACGTGGTTTTTCAAAATAAACGCGCATCACAATCAACAATTCGTTGGCGAGTTTGTTCTTCTGTTCTAGCAGTAATTTCGTGTATTCAATACCTGCAGCGTAATCGTGGATAGAACAAGGGCCGATGATGACCAGCAAGCGATCATCGGCGCTGTGTAAAATACGATGGATAGCCTGGCGCGTAGCAACAATGTTATTTGTTGTGGCAAGGCTGGGCTGCAACTCTTCGAGCAGCTCTGAGGGCGGCCTAAGTTCCTTGATCTCCAGTATGCGGACATCATCGGTGGCAAGTTTTTCTATAGGACTCATTTTAGGTGGCTATTGCACGCTAGCGCTTTGGTAAAGCCCAGCATTATAAAGCCCCAGCAAGAAAATTGGCATTCTATTGCGTAAGGCCTGATGAATGTCATTAAAACGAACTGCCAAAAATAGTCAGTCAATTAGACATTACCGTTCTGCAATCTGACCGCAACAATTGGGCATTAGGCTTGCGCGATTCCATTACGAATCGCAAACCCTTGGCCATCTTTGAGAAAACACCTGCTGGATTAGCTGAAATCAACGCGGAAAATCGCGCGCTGAATGTGCGGCAACGGCAGATTTTGATTCTGATTGACGGCAAACGCAGCAGCGATGAGCTACAAGCAGGCCTCAAGAACACTAATGTGCTGGAAGTATTGCTTGAGCTAGAAACACTGGGCTTTGTTGTAGATGTGGACAAAAAACCAGCGATTATTGAAGCAACCGATATTGCTGCTATCAGCGAAGTGATCACGACGCCTACGGCTTACACCCTTGATACTGAAATCCACCTCAATGAAGACCAGGTCAATACAGTCAAAGAAATTCTTCTGAGCAGCACCGATGAATACCTGGGCATTATGGGGCGTAGCATGAAATCGACCATTATCACGGCTACGGGCTACCTGCAAATCAAGGCATGTGTGTCGCAATGGCATATGGCGATGCGTGAATCAAAACTTGGGCGCGTGGTTGCGGGCAACTTGATGGAACAGGTGCAAGCAACGCTGAAAACACAGACCTAATTTGAGGGTATTGCAGTATGGCTTTCAATAAAATGAGCCATTGCGTCGAGCAAATCATCTTTTTTACGGAATGGTTTAGCGAGCTTAGCGACCATTTCTATATGGCTATAATCTGGGTATTGCAACACTTCTACGGGGCCGCCCGCCTCTTCGATTTTGGCCGCCAGATTGAATGTATTACGCGGCCACACCGTATCATCTTTTAAACCCACCATCAGCAACATGGGCGGGTTATCACCTTTGACAAAATTGATGGGTTGCGATTTCCAGCGCTGGTCCTCTGGCCCAAGGATGGATCTGAGTCGATCAGTTTTTACAGGCAGAAAATCATAAGGCCCAGCAAGACCTATCATTCCCGAGAAATCGTTTGGCTTCAAATCAACGGATGCCAGGTATTGCTGGTCTAAAGCCAGCATGGCTGCTATGTGTGCCCCTGCGGAATGCCCTGCAAGAAATACTTTGTTGTGATCTCCGCTGTATTTTTCTGCGTTATCTTTCGCCCACTTGGCGGCCTTAGCAGCATCAAATACAAACTCTGGGAATAATACTTCTGGATACACGCGGTAATCAGGAATCATCACCACAAAGCCTTTTGAAGTCAGCGCTTCGGCAATGAATTTATAATCAGCGCGGTCCCCTGAATCCCAACTGCCGCCATAGAAAAAGACCACGACAGGTCTAGCAAGCGGAGTTTTGCTCTTGGGAATATAGACATCCAGCTTTTGCCTTGGCAAGGCGCCATATGCAATCCCCTGTGCTAGCGTATAGCCATCGCTAGGAATAATCGCATTCAGGGTCTTAACTGGGGAGCACGCCGTGGTGAAAGCAACGGCAGCACTGGATAACAATGTAATGAGTAGTTTATTGGCTGAGGTCATCGTCATTTGAATCTGTAGTCATTTTACATCGTGGTCATTTTAGATAAGCTCGGATATTCAATACAATGTACGGTAAATCATGGCTTTCAGATGCAAACTCAATGAAAAATAAACCAATATCAGACTGCATTTGCGAAAGTGGAAAATCTTATACAACGTGCTGTGAGCCATTACACAAAGGCCAATTAGCACCGACCGCTGAAACCTTGATGCGCTCGCGTTATTCAGCTTATGTCTTGAATCTAGAAGATTATCTACTCGCTACCTGGCATCCAGATACAAGGCCCGCTAGGTTAGACTTAAGCAAAGACGAGGCTACCAAATGGCTAGGACTGCAGATCAAACATACCAGCAATACTGACGCAGATAACGCGACTGTGGAATTTGTCGCACGCTACAAGTTACATGGCAAAGCTGAACGCCTGCATGAAATTAGCCGCTTCATCCGAATTGAAAGCCACTGGCTTTACCTCGATGGCAGCTTTCCTGAAAATTAAGCTCTAGATATTCTCAAACGCCTCACACAACATACTGAGTAAAGCGCCAAACATGGGGATTAACTCTTCCTTCTCGAACGGGGAGTTTTCATCCGTGCCTGCGACTACAAAAGCCACCACGATTTTATCCATGTCCTCGCGATAATTCATCCAGTGCTCGGCTTCGGCGTTACCAATCAGTTCAAACTTGTGGTTACCTGAATCCACAATCTCAGCCAACTCTTCTGTTGAAAGCTCTGAGAATAGTGATTTCGCAATGACTACGGCAGATTCCACCAGTTCTGGGGTAATCCCCTCTGCACCCAATGGCAGCGTCAGGTAGAAATACACCAGCATGGCATAGGCTTGATAAACGCTGAGCATATCAAACTGCTCGATGCGCTCATCCACAGGCGAACGCTCTGCGTGTTGAATGGC
>DATHWP010000026.1:0-4876 GCA_035460505.1 Methyloradius sp.
TTCAGCAAGTGTCCAAGCTTGAGGCCAAGGTAATGCGCCACAAATGGCGTATGGATATGAATAAGGTCGTAACCCTCTTTGCGTAGCTCGCTCAACCTATCCAGCGCTACGCCATATTTCATGAGTTTGTCTTCAGGGTCAAAATAGATGCCACGTGCGGGAATGCGTTTGATCCACGCTTCATCTTCAGTCTTTACGCCGTATTCAGGCGCAATCAGGTGAACGGTATGCCCCATTTCCTGTAGCTGGCCAACAAAAGTGCGGATAGACGTTGAGACCCCGTTCACACGTGGGAAATAAACATCAGAAATAAACAGGATTTTCACGGGCGCGCCCCTTTGTGTTGGGTTAAATGAGATGCTTTAAGCCGCGCTGCAAATACAGTCGCCAGCTATGAATGCCTCAAATGCTAGCGACTGATTGTGATGGTTTAATGTGAAATTTGTGTCAGGGAGATGACTGTATGAAGATTAGCCGAAAATCAGGAAACCCCAGACCACGGCAAGATTAATTAAACTCAGCAATACAGCAGCACTACCAATATCCTTGGCCTGCTTGGCTAGTTGATGGTTCTCCAGAGAAATGCGGTCAACAGTGGCTTCTATTGATGAATTCAATAACTCAACAATAATCACCAGCAACACACTGGCAATCATCACCGCGCGCTCCATCCCTGTGTGCCCAAGATAGATGGCCAAAGGAATCAATACGATTGCCAGACGCACTTCTTGGCGAAACGCATCCTCATTCTTGTGCGCGGCTTTAAGCCCAGCCATGGAGTAGCCGAATGCATTAATCAAGCGGGTTAATCCGGTTTTACCTTTAAACGGGCTAGTCTCGTGTGTTGTATTTTCCATATTTATTCCGTGATGTGTTTGATTAGACTGGCATTCGGCTTGTATTCGGGAAGGAGTATATCAAACAAGCACTTGCTTCTATGTTTGTCATAATAAAATCATGATTCTGTCATGTTACATTCACGCTGCGAACCCACATTACGCAACATGAAAGTAAAGGCTCATTTATCAAAGCTTATGTGGTTATTACCATTCGCTTTGTATTCGGCAGAGGCCAACGCCTGGGGGCTGGTCACCCACCTTTATTTTGCCCAATCACTATTATGGGCCATGCCATTACTTGACCCACGCCTGCAAAAAGCCATCAAGCAATTCCCCGAACTGGTGATGGCGGGTGCCTGTTTACCAGACCTGGCGATAGTCTCCAACGCTTTTCGCCATACACACCACTGGGAAAATGCACACCACTTATTAGTGAGCGCAGAATCAGACGAGGAACTGGCAATCGCCATCGGCTACGCCAGCCATTTATATGTAGATGTCATCGCGCACAACCACTTTGTACCCGCCCACGAAGCCATGTGGCTACAAAACAGCATGCTCACGCACATTGCCTCCGAATGGGCGATGGATGCGCATCTCTCACCATTGATGGATACGTCGCCAGGTAAGGTGCTAAACAAACATCGCAAAACCTTAATCAAGTTTATTGCGCCACGATTTAGGTGCTCTGAAACCCGCGCCAATATTGGTTTGCAGCGGCTAGCCTTTTGGGACAACATGCTACGCTTTGTACGCTTACCACATGTGATTTATGGCTGCGTACGATTAGCAGATAGCCGCACGTTCAAACACTTCACCTACTACATCGCAAAAACACAAACAGCCATTAGCAATATCGGCTTGGTATTGAATGGCTATCGCCCCGATTTCGAGCCTGAACTCAAGCATTTGAGCATTGATGAAATGATCGAATGGCGTAAGGAATGCCTGTCAAATCTGAAGTTACAACACCCCTCACCGATCAAATACTTTGATGAGCTATTGCGTTCATGATGTAGAAAAATAAACAAACGCCCGTCATTGTTAATGACGGGCGTTTGTTTTCTTTCTAGTTGTTACGGAAATATGACTAGATCAGGAAAGATAACCCAGCAATCAAGCCACCGATGGCAGCACCAGCCAGCACATCGCTTGGGTAATGCAAACCTAATATCACACGCGACATGCCAACCATCAGGGTAAACGGCAACAACAACCAATCCAGCATCGGGTAATAAGCCAAAGCCACCGTACAGAAAGCGACCGCATGTAAGGTATGGCCTGATGGAAAGCTGAATCGATCAAGTGGGCGGCCTGTGAGCCAGATATCCGTGTGCACTTCATAAGGCCTTGGGCGCAGGGTTTTGCCTTTTAACCACTTGTAAATCAAAGTGCCAGCTAATCCAGCCAGTGCCATGTGTATGGTAGGAATCAGGCCCGCTGAACCTTGTGTCAGCATGATGCCCGCCATGATGGTGTACCAGAAAATACCGTCACCCAGCCGACTGATAAGCCTGAACCACATACGCACCAGCTTATTCTGGCTAGTGCGGTTTACACGAACGCACAACGCGCTGTCGTAAGCCATGATGCGGTTCACATATAATGCCATTTTATGCGTTGTCATACACACCTCCACACAAGCGTTGGACTACTAAGTTACATGCCTGAATTGATTGGTTTTTCATGCATGCAGAATTGCATGCGTGTGTGACAAAAACATGAAGCTATGAGGAATATATGATGACGGACGCTTTAGCTAGCGCCCGTTAAGAACTTAAGCGGCTGACTTCCTAACGACTTCGGCAATGCTTTCAGCCAAGGCCTGAACTTGGGCGTGATCTTGCCCTTCT
Organism: Methyloradius sp.; assembly: GCA_035460505.1. Lineage (GTDB taxonomy): Bacteria > Pseudomonadota > Gammaproteobacteria > Burkholderiales > Methylophilaceae > Methyloradius. Next base: position 2,693 of record DATHWP010000026.1, read on the forward strand.
ACCATCACGCGAATTTTTGGCTCAGTGCCTGATGGGCGTAGCAATACGCGCCCATGGCCATTCAGCGCTTGCTCAGCAGACTTCACTGAATCCTGAATAGCCTGATTGCTGTCGAGCTCAATGCGCTCAGCGACTTTAACGTTGATAAGTATTTGTGGGTATAGCACCAAACCTGAGCCAAGCTCGGCGAGGCTGGTATTACTTGTTCGCATGGCATGCAAGACTTGTAGCGCGGCAATAATGCCATCACCACTACTGTGTTTATCCATACACAAGATATGGCCTGAATTTTCACCACCGAGCTGCCAATCATGCTGGTTCAATAGCTCAAGCACGTAACGATCTCCGACTTTGGCGCGCAAGAATGGAATATCTGCTTTTGCAAGAGCGTGCTCTAACGCAAGGTTAGTCATCAGCGTACCGACGACACCGCCAGATAGCTGGCCTTGCTGCTGGCGATGCATGGCGATGATGTAAAGCAATTGGTCGCCATCAAGCAAGGTGCCATGCTGATCCACCATCACCAAACGGTCACCATCGCCATCAAACGCAATGCCCAGATCAGCACCGTGCTCGACTACAGCTTTCATTAAGGCTTGCGGGTGGGTAGAGCCAGCTTCATGATTGATGTTCAGGCCATTAGGCTGGTTACCGATATTGATAATTTCAGCGCCAAGCTCATGAAATACAGGAGGCGCTACGTGATAAGTTGCGCCATGTGCGCAATCGAGTACAATTTTTAAGCCGCGCAAATCTAGGTCAGTAGGGAATGTGCTTTTGCAAAATTCGATATAACGCCCAGCGGCATCAGTGATGCGACGAACTTTACCCAGCTTATCCGATGGCTTGATCTGCATTGGGCGCTCTAGCTCGGCTTCAATCGCAAACTCAATATCATCATCCAGCTTAGTGCCTAAAGATGAGAAAAACTTGATGCCGTTATCTTCAAATGGATTATGCGAAGCAGAGATTACGATGCCCGCCTGCGCGCGCAAAGCTCGGGTGAGGTAAGCAATCGCCGGCGTAGGCATGGGGCCTGTTAAGAGGACATCCACGCCTGCAGCAGATAAGCCTGCCTGCAAAGCCGGCTCCAGCATGTAGCCTGAGATGCGGGTGTCTTTACCAATCAATACAGTTGGACGTGCACCTGCTGCCAAGTGCGAATCCATACCTGTCAGCACCAAGCCCGCGGCGTAACCAAGACGCATCACGAAGTCTGGCGTAATCGGATATTCGCCCACACGACCACGAATGCCGTCGGTGCCAAAGTATTTTTTAGTCAGTTTTTTTGTCATAGTTTTAATTTAATTAAGAAGCGCTGTCACAACTTTCAGTGCATCTACTGTGGCTTTTACATCGTGAACCCTGACTATTCTAGCGCCTTTCATCACAGATATCACGGATGCAGCCAAGCTCGCATGTAGCCGCTGATCGACATCTGCACCAACAAGCTGGCCTAGGATTGATTTACGCGACAAGCCAACGAGTAGCGGGCGACCCAACTCCAGCATCTGTGGCAATGCTTGCAACATGGCAATGTTATGCGTTGTGCGTTTACCAAAACCAAAACCGGGGTCAAGCAATATGCGCTCTGAGGCTATACCTGCTTCCTTCGCTGCAGTTAATCTTTGCTTCAGGAACTCAATCACTTCCGCAACAATATCTTGATATTGCGGATCCTGCTGCATGGTTTGCGGTGTACCTTGCATGTGCATTAAGCATACGCCAGCCTTGCTATCAGCAACAATTTTTAGAGCGCCAGGCGCTTGCAAAGCAGATATGTCATTAATGATGTCAGCGCCTGCGGCAATCGCATGGCGCATCACTTCAGGCTTGTAGGTATCAATTGAAATGGGTACTGCAACTTTGCCTACCAATTGCTCAATCACAGGGATTACACGACTCAACTCTTCATCAAGCCCTACAGGAGTCGCGCCAGGGCGTGTAGATTCGCCACCAATATCGAGAATATCAGCACCCTCTTCTATCAGCCTGAGTGCATGTTCTACGGCTTTTTGGGTAGACGCGAACTTACCGCCATCTGAGAATGAATCAGGCGTGACATTCACAATGCCCATGACATGTGGGCGCGATAAATCAAGTTGGTATTGATTGCAGATGAACTTCATTTGAGATGACATAAAAATTAAGCCATATTCATTACAGGATGTTATCCAAAATGAA
>DATHWP010000027.1:0-8424 GCA_035460505.1 Methyloradius sp.
GAGGCCGGGAATGAGCCTTGCTTGATGATTGAGTCAACGCACTCTGAAAAGCATCTGCAATGAATTCCTCAATTGAATGGCATGGCATTAATTTAAGATGGGCATATAGCGAGCTCTTGCCTGCCATTTATAACGATATCCATTGCCGTCATAAAGCGTACGATATCCTGCATGATGCCTTATTGAAATTTGCCATTTCGCCGACAGCTATCAACCTGGAAAAACCACATGCCTACCTGCGAGTCATCGCGCAAAACCTGGCAAATGAGGATCGCAGGGTCAATAAAAGACTGATCACATTTTCATCCAGTGAAGAGTTCAGCCTGCCGGATTTTATCAATGACCCCACCAGAGTGGCACCTTCCCCGGAAGAGCTTGCCTCTATCAAGCAACGGCTTGAGGCATTGCAAAGAGTCATCAATCGACTGCCCCCCAAGTGTCGTGAAGCTTTCTGGCTATATCGTGTTGAGCAAATGGCGCTCAAAGACATCGCTGAAAAACTATCTATCACAGTCAATATGGTGTCACGCCACATTACCCGCGCCATGCTGGATTTAACAAAACTGCAAGATCAGATCCGCTAACCATGCCAGCCACCCATACAGACAAATTGCGTGAATCGGCGATTGCCTGGTTTATTCGCATCCGGGATGCTGAAGCTGATGACGTCATCAGGGGCAAGTTTGAGCAGTGGCTAATGGCTAACCAGGCACACCAGCAAGCCTATGCGGATGTCTCCAAGGTATGGGAAACTTTTGATTCTGCCCAGGACCTTGAAAAGTTGGCGGTTATTGCAGAGCAGAATACTTTCTTCCAAAAGGCAGAACGCACACAACGTATTAAAAAATACGTGGCTGGCGCGATGGTTGCTGCTGTCATTGGTCTTGGCGGATTGCTTGGTTTGCAAACCTGGCAGGCCCAACCCACCTTGCAAATGGTTGCACAGGCTGAAGTCGGCGAAGTGAAATCGCAACGCCTGGATGATGGCACCTTACTCACCATGAACACAGGCGCCGAGATTGAGGTCACTTATTACCGTGATCGACGCCTGGTTCACCTCAAACAAGGCGAAGCTATTTTTGAAGTGGCGCGCGATGAACAACGTCCATTTATTATTGATAGTGGCAAAGCGCAGATTACGGTATTAGGCACACGCTTTGCCGTGAACCGCTTGAAAAAGCTCGTTCGCGTCAGCGTTGATCACGGCACCGTCAAGGTCGAGCAGCATGATGCTGATAACACGATCAATCCGCATTCATTGGTACTGCACGATGGTGAAGTGGCGGAAGTGAAAACCGATGGTGGAGCGCCAACGCACAGCAAACGTCATGCCGTTGATGCATTTGCCTTCGAAAAAGGCATGGTGATCTTTGAAGAGGCAGACATGGATGAAATCGCCGAGACGTTATCCAGATATCGCAAATTGCCATTAGTCGCTGAACAGCCCATCTCCAGCAAAGTGCATATTACTTCGATGCTCAAAGCGGATTCGATTGATACCTTCATTAATCAAATGCCTGAGATGGCTCCAGTGCGCATTGTGCAAACAGCGAAAGCTACGGTCATAAAAAGCACTACTGTAAATAAATAATAATATTTAAAAATCGACATCACAATATTGCCCCCTTAAAGCGTCATTGCACTAACAAGACGAAATTCAGGGATTGGCAATGGCAAAGAAGTACACATACAAGCGCAGCTTTTTAACCTGGGCTGCGATATCCACACTAAGCGCTGGCCATATTAGCCTGCCTTACCTGCATGCCGCCGAACTGAATACCAAGGTCCCTGCAGCGGCTGAAGGCACCGGGTTTCCGGTTCAAATCAACTTGCCAGCCCAACCTTTAAATCAGTCAATCAGGCAAATAGCCAATCAGACTGGCCTGAGCATTTCATTCGATAGTGAATTAACCAAAAACAAAACTGCCCCAGCCGTTAAAGGGTTCTTATCCCCGCAAGATGCATTGAAAAAAATACTTCAAGGTAGTGGCTTGCAATCTACTATCAGCGGTGATTCAGCCGTTATCAAGCCTGAGCCAGAACAAAATGCTAAAACTCTAAAATTAGAAGGCGTTGAGGTCCGAGCAAAACGCTTTTACGAAATGGGACCATTGCCGGGTTTAGGGTTAACCAAAGAAGAAATTCCTGGAAACGTACAAAGTATCTCTGCAAAAGAAATTAAAGAGGCACATGCGTTGAGCATTACAGATTTGATGAATCGTAAATTGCAATCTGTGACGGTTAACGATTACCAAGGCAACCCTTTTCAAATGGATGTGCAATATCGTGGTTTTACCGCAGGCCCACAGATTGGTACTCCACAAGGTTTGAGCGTATTTATTGATGGCATCCGCGTGAATGAACCATTCGGTGATGTCGTGAACTGGGACATGCTTCCTATGAACGCACTCGCCAGCGTAGATGTATTCCCTGGTTCTAACCCAATCTTTGGACTGAACACTTTGGGAGGTGCTTTCTCTCTTAAAACAAAAGATGGCTTTAATAATGCGGGTGCTGATGTTGATGTTTTGACCGGTTCATTTGGTCGTAAGCAGCTTCAGGTCGAAGGGGGTTGGAATAACGGGCAGATTGCATTATTTGGTGCGGGTAATTTCTTTTTAGAAGATGGCTGGCGCCAAAACTCACCAAGTAGAGTGAACCAAGCGTTTGGTAAAGCCAGTTATAGAGGCGATAAACTTGACCTGAGCTTAAGCACATTGCTTGTCAAAACTGAATTAACGGGAAATGGATTGCTACCCAGCGAAATGTATGCGCAGAGTCCATCCAGTATTTATACCGCACCTGACAAAACCGATAACACGCTTGCTCAGTTTCAATTGGCTGGTGCATTTCAGGCAACCGATACATTTAGTATTACAGGTCAAGTATACCGGAGGAAAAGTAAGCGTCATCAAGTAGGTGCAGATGTTTTTCGAGGAATAGATGATGATCTATTAGCCCGTCGCATTCCGTCAGCAGCAGAGCAATACACTTGTTTGTTTAATAGTAGTAACAGCCTAGGATTACCCGACTATGTAGTGATTGATATTGATGTCCCAAATGGAGAAACTCTTTTTGATGCAGGCGGCTTTATTGATTCGTACTTTAGTACCATGACTATTGATCCAGCTAAATCCACATTGAATGGCACCTTGTCCCCTGAGTTCGAGAAGTATTTTAAAAGTCATTACGAAGTATTTAGAAACTTTTATGAGACTCAGGTTTATAACCGAGGGGTAGACTTACTTGATGCAGGACTTGTCGAAACTTGGTCCAATGGGGAGCCTTCATATTTTTCTAATGCTTTTGATAATCAGGCATTTGTTCCAGCTTTTGGTCCAGGCTCAGGTGACCCACTTATAGCCAGTGATGAAAATTACTTTTATACTCCTGATGGTATCAAGCATTATGTGATGTTACTTTCGCCAAGCAATGTGGATAATTGTAACGCTACACAAGATTTGGATCCTGCTGCTCAAAAAGGCGCCTTCTCATACTCTTCCCCTGGTTCAAATTCAGTTCTGCAAACCGTAGATGGAGCTGGCAGCGGAACTGGAGGCGTCGTGTATGAATTGGATCCGGATACTGGGAAAAAATATTACACGCCAACTTCAGTTTTTACCGATAACCAGATAGATCAAATCATCAATGGGGCTTCAGTTCAGCTGAACTGGCATCTGGATCATCATAAAATCATGGTCGGTGCTTCAATCGATGCTTCTGATGCCTCATATGCTAACAGGCAAAAATTAGGATTGCTTGATGCGCAGCGGAATGCCTATTTGGCACCAGACGATATTCACCCTATGTTTGCAGGTGCTGATCAATGGATTAGCAATAACGATTTCTCAGGCACACAAAATACCAAGAGCGTTTATTTTAGTGAGAACTGGAGTCCTGTCGATAACTGGCATTTTAGTTTATCTGGACGGTATAACCAGACGCAAACCAAGAATAAAATTGCATCGCGTCGTGGCATTGGAGCTTATGAAATCGGCGATGTAATTTCCTATCCTGATTATTACAATATTTGTACTGATCCTCCTGCTTGTACTAGTGCCCCCACACAATATAGGCTTCCGAGAATCACTAACGCATTAGATCCAGCTGAAACGGAAAAATTTAGCTACTACTCTTTCAATCCGCAAGTAGGCGTTAGCTGGCAAGCCCGTCCTAATTTAAATATATACGCTAACTGGGCACAAGGGACTCGGGTGCCAAGTGCCATTGAATTAGGTTGTGCCTTGGATCATAGACCAACAGGTGTATTTTACAGCGATGGCAGAGGTGGCACATTTGAAGTGCCGAAAAGTGTACTTGAGAATCGTCAATGTACTTTACCAACAACACTATCCGGCGATCCTTATTTGCCACAAATTAAAGCTACTACTTATGAGGTTGGCGTACGTGGTGCAGTAAGCGAAAACGTCCAATATAACCTGACTGCATATCAGACGGATCTGAAAGACGACATTTATTTCGTGGCTGTAGGTAACGGACAAGGGTTTTTTGACACAGTGGGTAAAACCCGACGCCGGGGGGTTGAGGCAGGTTTAAAGGGGAGTTTGGATAGGTTTCACTTTGGCGTAAATTACGGCTTGACTGATGCTACCTTTCAGGATGATTTCCTTATGTTCAGTGATGACAATAGTAGTGGTTTCTATATTCCGGGACTTGGAAGCAGCGTTATTAATGTGAAGCCTGGCGATAAGATGCCTGGCGTCTCAATGCATAACGTCAATGCAAGTTTGAGCTATGACCTGACCGATAGCTGGAATGTGGGATTGAGTATGGTTGCGCATTCGGATAGTTTTGTCCGTGGTAATGAAAACAACGAGCATCAGGTTGGGGTGTCACGTATTTTCGACACTTTCCGTTTAGTTGATGATGGAACAGGTAACTTCGTTCCTCAAGTTTATACAAGAACATTACAACCAACGACTAATCCAGGAAAAGTGCCTGGCTATGCAACATTCAATTTCCAAACTAGTTACCGTATTAGTAAAGAGTGGACAGCTACGATGTTAGTTACCAATCTTTTTGATAAGGACTATTTCACGGCTGGCCGGTTAGGGCGTAATCCATTCTCACCAAGTGTTGCTGGAAACGTTGGCCCTGATGGCTATAACCATAATTCAGATGATTGGCGGAGTACCAACTTTATTTCACCTGCAGCTCCAAGGGGAGTCTGGTTTAGTTTGAATTGGCGTTTTCAGCCGGATTAGTTAGTGGGTGGCATTTGTGGACATGTCAAAACCAAATTCCCACAAACCGCCTGGAACTTACGAGGGACCGGGAGTAATAGTATGGTGATACTGACAGCCACAAAGAATGATGGGGTCAGGTCTAGGTATGTAGCAATTATTGTCATATTGGCTCTAATTTTTACATGTGTACTAGTTCATTTCCTCTGCTGCTTCAAACGCCGGATGGAAACCTTTCCAAGACGATGCAGCGACTGAGTTCGGTCCCCTTGATATGCTTTTTAACTCATAGTTGCTGTCCTCTAACCTCTACCCTTGTTACTTTTCTTTAGCTAAAAGTCGGCTCACTCTAAAGGCGAATTCAAATTCTTTAATTTGTTATTTCTGCCTCAGGCCAAAGTCGGGGGAAGAGGAATTGCATACTATGCAACGGCACTCCCATATACACATCACCTCTGGCGCTGTCTGATAACAGTAGCTTGTAATCAAGTAGTGCTTTTAAAAGTCGATCAGCTGAGCGTTCAGCCATCCCTGTCATTTTTTTGAACTCGCCACGCTCCATAGGGCCAGTAATCGCAATGTAGTGTAATGGGTTGAGTGCGGCTTTTTTTATACCAGAAATGCCCTTGTTTTCTTCAACAACCAGGAGTGTTTCGAGACGACTTTTAAAGTCAGTAAGGTTTAACATGCCTTCCATAAATGTTACCTGGTCTATGCATACATTCAAAAAGTAACGAATCCATTCAACCAAGCCTTGTTCTGTGAGTGCACCGCGGCCATCGTAATCACCGTTTTTTAGGTTGTCTGCATTATGTAGGCGATCATAGTACTCTTGATGGCTTCTCGCTAAACCGCGCATTGGCGACCAAAGGCCATTCGTTAAGCCCATTGCATGAAGCAATAGGTGACTGTGTAATCTGGTTACACGCCCATTACCATCGTTAAAAGGGTGTATCCATGCCAATCTATGATGCGCGCAAGCTAAGCCGATAAGGGCCATATCTCCATCGGGCACACCACTATAGGCTTGAATCCAGCGCTCAATAAAATTAGATAAATAATGTGCGTCAGGCGGCAGATGTATGCCAACTGTTACATTTCGCGTCCGGAATTGCCCTTCATTAACCGGCTCATTGTTGTCAGTCACACGATCAACTTTATCCATATGGCTATAAAGCTGATAGTGAAGATTGGTGATTAAATTGGCAGAAAATACTTCGCGCCAGTTTTTACCCGCAATATGCGCTTCACCCCAAGCCTCTGTCAGTAGATGTGCTCTTGCGATGCGTTGTTTCTGGGCAATATCCTTATTATTGGAGTAATCATTATTTAAGGCAGATTCAATTTCCGCCGGCATTGTATGCTGCCCCTCTATTTTATTGGTGTAGTAAGAGTTCATTGCTCGCAAAATAATGGAAAGGCTCTTATTGAGACCTGGCATGGGGTTTGCAGTGAGTTTTATGGCTCTTGCACGTAATCCGCTGGCTAGGGATAGCAACTTCTCTAGTTCCCTTGCTTGAGGCAGCATTGGTTCCATTTGAGCAATATTTGTAGCAGCAGGTGCGCGAATTAATTTAGCGTTCATTTGGCGAGTATAAAATAAGGTTTATCCTTTGCTATAGTACTATATATTTCAATATGTTATTTAAATTTTAGTCCCAATATGGTTGATGGCTTGGCGAGTATTTTGGCGATAACTTTGGCTGCTGTAATTACAAGTTGAAAGGCTAGTTTTCACTTTGGTAACTCAAAGTGGCTGTCCCCTAAACTCTATGCTTGTTACTTTTCTTCACTTAAAAGCGTAGAGAGTTTTATCCCTCTCATCACACCAATATTTAATCAAATCCATTAAAGCGACTCTAGCTTTCAGCTGAAAATCTGCTTATCCAAAAAATGGTATGATCAACCTTCATAATAATGAATGGGGTTAATTCATGAAGTACTTGCACACCATGGTTCGGATCAGTGACGTTGAAGCATCGTTGAAGTTTTTCCGGGATGCATTAGGTTTGGAAGTCACTAGGGAAATGAAAAATGATCAAGGGCGCTTTACCTTGATTTATCTGGCCGCACCGGGCAACCCGGAAGCTGAAGTTGAGTTGACCTATAACTGGGACCCTGAAGAATATACCGGCGGGCGGAATTTTGGGCATATGGCTTATGAGGTTGAAGATATTTATGCAACCTGCCAAAGACTCACTGAACATGGCGTGACGATTCTGCGCCCACCACGTGATGGCTATATGGCATTTATCAGGTCGCCGGATAATATCTCTATTGAGTTGCTTCAAGCTGGTAAGCCTTTGCCACCTGCGGAGCCTTGGGCTTCAATGAAAAACACCGGTTCCTGGTAGGTGATCAAAAGCATGTCTAACCATGCACAATTACTGGGAGCCGTAACGCTGGCACAAGCGGGTGACTGGGATGCGGCGCACAATATTGCGCAGGATTACAGTGACCACACGGCTAACTGGATACACGCGGTGCTGCATAAAGTTGAGGGCGATGTGTGGAATAGCAAATACTGGTATGCGAAAACCGGCGGCCGCCAGTATGAAGATTATGCTGCTGATATCCCGCGGGAACTGGAAGCGATTAAGCAGTTGCTATTAGCTGGCACTGATTGAGCAGGTTGTTTCACAGGTCAACCTGGTCTAATGATCAGCATCCGTCTGGTTGTGGTGGGTGACAAAAATGCCCCACAACGATTGTAAAAACAAACCTATCACTGTGCCGGTAAAAAACAGCATCACAACTGCGATCACACACATCAAGAGCAAAAAGGCATCCTGATGCAAGGGACCTTCTGTGGCCATGCATTGCCAGGCTTTTAATACTTGCTCTATCAGTCGATTTTCATCCATCTGTTTACCCAACCACGTTATCTAGCCGCGTTATGTGACCCCCGCGCGTCACATGCTCTCTGTTGTGTGACTCTATGTATTCACAATAGATGCATGGCTTTTTCTGACGGCTGCGCTTGAACACTCATTGAACAAGAGCCAAATCGGTGCATTTCTGCATTCACTGCCCGTACATACTGCGCAATGACTTTTGCAAGCACATGATTTATATACGGAAAATCATGACATAAAGGTGGCCTGCTTGTTGCTAGTGTATCACTGAGCTAGGGGAGAAGACACCATGATAAAAAAACATGTGGCCAGCGAGGTGGTTTCGGCTGAGACGCGGCTGGCTGACAATATTCAACTATTAGGCA
>DATHWP010000028.1:0-49859 GCA_035460505.1 Methyloradius sp.
CCATTCATCAGGATAGCGCTTGTATTCGGTGGTGGTCGCATCAGAAGAGCGGGTATCAATAGGCAATAACTGCAGTGAGGTTGGTTTGCTAGGGTCGTAAAGCAACTCGGTAGGACACATGGTCGTGCGGCCTGCACTAGATGGCAGCAGGCGCTGACCGTAGCCCGCAAAGAAGATGGCATTGATTAATTCGGATTTGCCGCGAGAGAACTCGGCGACGAAAGCGACATTTAATTTGTCTTCGCGTAGCCGTTCGAGAAGAAACTGGATACGCTGGTCAATTTGAGCATCATTAAGCTCCTGCTCGTTAAGCCAGCTGCGGTAATCGCAGATAGTTTCGACCAGTGCTTTTCTCCAATCCGTATAGGCGGCGAATTGGTGAGCTAACTTGTTTTCGACCATAATCTACCCTGAATGCATTTATATTTGACCTTACTGTAGCATGCGATAAAAAATAGTCAAATAAATCATGAGTATAAAGAAGATACTTTGCGCAAAAATTGTCACAATATGGACGTGATGATGCAAATCTCTCAGAACTTGAGTCCATACCCATGATTTTGCTTGATTCTGCTATCATCAATGCCTTTATTTTAAGTACAAAATAGCTGCTTATGAGTGGATTAAGCCCGAATAGCCCGCGACCAACAGACATTAAACTGCATCAACAATCGCGCCTGCTAGAAATTGCATTCGATAACAATATGCACTGCAAGCTCTCTTGCGAGTTCTTGCGTGTCTATTCACCTTCGGCAGAAGTCCGTGGTCATGGTGCTGGGCAAGAAGTGCTGCAAACAGGCAAAGAAAACGTCAATATCGTGGCGATAGAACCGATTGGCAATTATGCAGTCAAGCTCAAGTTCAGTGATGGCCATGATACGGGGCTCTATTCATGGGATTATTTGTACGATTTAGCCTCGAACTACGAAGGCTTGTGGCTGGAATATATCGGCAGGCTTGATGCTGCGGGCATCAAAAGACATACAGAATAGATTGATAATAAATCAGATCGAAAGAATTAGTGATGACAGACTCAAATAAACCCTCCACCGACCAGACACACTTTGGCTTCAAATCGGTCGCTGAGAGCGAAAAAGCTGGCAAGGTGGGTGAGGTATTTCACTCGGTAGCAAAAAAATACGACTTGATGAACGATGTCATGTCTGCTGGCTTGCACCGCACATGGAAGCGTTTTGCAGTGGAGGTCAGCGGTGTACGCAAAGGTGATCGCGTGCTGGATGTGGCAGGTGGTAGCGGTGACTTATCCAAACTGTTTGCAAAAAAAGTAGGCCCTGAGGGTGAAGTGGTGCTCACTGACATCAATGCCTCTATGCTGGGCGTTGGCCGTGACCGCATGGCGGATGAAGGCTTTTCCATACCAACACTGCAATGCGATGCAGAGAAACTGCCCTTCCCTGACCAGCACTTTGACTGTGTGATTGTCGCCTTTGGCTTGCGCAACATGACACATAAAGACAAGGCACTGGCCGAGATGCAACGCGTGCTCAAAATCGGTGGCCGCTTGCTGGTGCTCGAATTCTCCCAAGTCTGGAAGCCACTGGCACCGCTATACGACGTTTATTCATTCAAGCTGCTGCCATTAATGGGCAAGCTATTTGCCAAAGATGCCGATAGCTACCAGTATCTGGCTGAATCTATCCGCATGCACCCAGATCAGGAAACGCTAAAGCAAATGATGATAGATGCCGGCTTGGCAAAAGTGGATTACTACAACCTGTCAGCTGGCGTAGTCGCGCTGCACAAAGGTTGGAAAATCTAGCAAAGGTACGCAATATGCTAAAACCCATACTCACACGCTTGTTAAACCACCTGATTACACAGAATAGCTGGGCTAGGGCTGAGCTCATACCATTCGCAGGGAAGTCTGTGCGTTTCAATATGCCGCCGATTAGCGCCAGTCTTACCATACTGGAAGATGGCGGCCTAGCGATGGCAGGTGATGCCAGCCAGCCAGATGCTACAGTCACGATTTCATTACCGATCGCACTCAGGCTCTTAGCCAAAGATGAAGCCGCAGCCAAGCAGGCACGACTTGAAGGTGATACTGAGCTGGCCATGGCGCTATCAAAAGTCATGCAGAACCTGGAATGGGAATATGAAGAAGATCTAAGCCGTGTGATTGGGGATATACCCGCCAACAAGATTGCGACTTTTGGCCGTGAAACTGTCGCAGGTATCAAGAAGCAATCACTCAATGCAGCCGAAATGCTGGCCGAATACTGGCAAGAAGAACAGCCCATGATCGCGAAAAAACGCCATGTGGAGAAATTCATATCCGATGTCGATACCTTGCGTGATGATGCAGAGCGTCTGGGCAAGCGATTTGATAAGCTCATGGAAAAGCTTGAAAAACAAGCGGTAGGCAATACCCCACCTAACTCAACAGAAACTCCCAGCAGCTAATGCGTCTATTCCGCTTAATCAAAATCCTTTTTGTTACCTTCAAATATGGGTTGGATGAACTCATACTCAGCCATACAAAATTACGTCCTTTGCAAAGCGTATTTAGCACAGTCTTTTTCTGGAGAAATATAAAAACCAGCAGGGGCGAACGATTACGCTTAGCACTGGAAGCACTGGGGCCAATATTCGTCAAATTCGGCCAGATGCTATCCACCCGCCGCGACCTGATTCCGTTAGATATAGCAGACGAGCTTGCCAAACTGCAGGATCGTGTACCACCGTTTGCTTATGAAGATGTAGTGCAAATCATTGAAGCCTCGTTTGCTAAACCAATCAGTGTCGTCTTTGAGCAGTTCGATGTAACACCAATCGCCAGTGCCTCAGTGGCACAGGTACACTTTGCGCATCTGCCTGGCGGTAAAGCTGTGGCCGTCAAGGTATTGCGCCCAGGCATCGCACGCGTTATTGAAAAAGATCTGGCTTTGCTGGATAGTGCTGCCTGGCTGCTACACACCCTATCGAGCGAAGGTAAGCGCTTAAAGCCAAGACAAGTGGTTGCCGAGTTTGATAAACATATTCAAGGCGAGCTAGACCTCATGCTAGAAGCCGCCAATTGCAACCTGCTTGGCCGTAATTTTGCCGATAAGAAATTGCTGCTAGTGCCTGAAGTTTACTGGGATTGGTGTCGTGAGCAGGTGATGGTGATGGAACGCATGGATGGCATCCCCATCAGTCAGGTTGATAAGCTACGCGAGTTAGGTATCAACATCCCTAAACTGGCGCGGGATGGCGTGGAGATATTCTTTACTCAGGTGTTTCGTGATGGTTTCTTCCATGCCGATATGCATCCAGGCAATATTCAGGTGGCACACGATGGCCGTTATATCGCTCTCGATTTCGGCATCATGGGCTCGCTCAATAAAACCGATAAATATTATCTGGCGCGCAATTTCCTCGCATTCTTCAACCGCGATTATCGCGATGTAGCCGTTGCACATATTGAATCAGGCTGGGTACCCGCAAACACCAATGTGGATGAGCTCGAAACCGCCGTGCGTGCCATTTGCGAACCCATTTTTGACAAGCCGCTGAAAGAGATTTCGTTCGGCCGCACCCTGCTCAGCTTGTTCCAGATGTCGCGCCGCTTTGGCGTCATCATCCAGCCACAGCTGGTCATGCTGCAAAAGACGCTGTTGAATATTGAAGGTTTGGGTCGTGAGCTAGACCCTGACTTGGATTTATGGAAAACCGCACAACCCTTTTTAGAACGCTGGATGTCCGAGCAGATCGGCTGGCGTAGCCTGTTGAAAAATATGCAGGCAGAGCTACCAAACTGGGGCACGATACTGCCGCAACTGCCTCGGCTGGTGCATAGCCAACTCACCGCCAGCCTAGAGTCGCCTCTCAGCGCAAAAATAGAAGCGCTCAGCCATCAACAAAGGCGTAATACCTATTGGTTACGCTTGATCGCCATCGTGATTAGTTTGGTTGCTACAGCCCAACTCATCAGCTTGGTAGAGATTTGGCAGACCTTGCATTAAGTCACGCCGACGCGATTTTACAACCCTATTTTTGGCAATGCTCACAGTAAAATGTTGAGCGCTGGCCTAAGCGTATCGTACTGATTGGCCTGCCGCATATCTTGCATGGCTGCCCCGTTCTGCCATAAACGAAATATTCCTGCTGAAAATAGCCAGGGTTGCCATCTGCGCCAAAAAAATCTCGCAGGCTGCTACCACCTGCGAGCAACGCATCGCTCAAGGTAGATTTAATCTCTGTCACCAACTGATTGCAAGCTGCTTTACTAAGTTTGTTCGCTGGAGTTTGCGGATTGATTCTGGCGCGAAACAAAGACTCACTCGCGTAAATATTGCCAACGCCAACCACCAAATGGCTATCCATGATTGCATTTTTAATCGGCGCTGAACGTGTGCGTATATGCTGGTATAACCATGCGCCATCAAAGCTATCATCTAGCGGCTCTGGGCCCAGCACACTAAGTAAGGAATGCGCACTCACATCCCCTTCCGCCCACAACACCGCGCCAAAGCGGCGTGGGTCACGCAACCTCAATACCTGACCATCTTTAAAGTGCATATCAAAGTGGTCATGCTTGGCTGGCGGTTCATTCTGCGCTAACAAACAGATACGGCCAGACATCCCAAGATGCAAAATCAATGAGCCAGTATCAAATCGCGCAAGAATATATTTGGCGCGACGAGTGAGTTGAATAAGCTGTTGAGAGGGTAACGACTGGGTAATGTGCTGAGGGATGGGCCAACGCAGTGATGCGTTGCGAATAATCACCTGATCTACCGTCTGGCCAATCAGCGGCAATAATCCGCGCCGCGTGGTTTCAACTTCAGGGAGTTCAGGCATGTGAGCTGTGATTAAGCCGCAAACGAGCGAGCTTAATTATTTAGCCAATGTCACAGGTGGATTAAGCATAGTGAAGCCAGAATCTGGCGGCATATGATATTTCACGCCTTCATCTGGACGCCCAAGAATAATCTCTGGTGATTCCTGCATTTTATCGAAATGCACCTTGGCACCGCCTTCGAGCTTAACTTCTAGTGAAGGATATGTCGCCCTGCGGTCTGGTGTATAACGCTCAACTGAGGTCACGGCCATGTGTTTCCAGTATTCGTCAAACCACTCGTTCATTTCATTTTGGGTCAGCTTGGCATTAGCGACTGAGGTAGTCCATTTGCCATCGGTCAAACCCACCTGCAGACGACTATCTTCCCACTGTTCAAGCCTTGATAAATCAAAGCCAGTTGGTTTTTCACCTGGTTTAAATGGGCTTTTATCCATCATTTCTTCAATCTGGATACCTGCGGATTCCGAGTACGTCGTCTGCACTAAGTAAACGCTATCTTTATATTGAACGTATTGTTCTCCAGAGACTGGGTTAATCGTCCCAAATAAAAACTCTTCATCATTCAGCTTGAGCTTTAATTTTGGCTGATCCAAACCAAATTGTGAAGGATCGCCAAGTGCAAATTTCTCAGTGGTGGTTGCTGCAACGACCGATAAAATACGTTGCACAGACAACATGTCAGCCCTTGCATCGAATGGCTGGGTGATGCGCCAATTTCCATCTGTTTTCTCAAACACCACAGGAGCTTTGGCTGGAAACTCAATACTGACTTTATTAAAATCTGCCAGCTTCAAACTGGAAATTTCATAGGTCTTAGGCCCCTCCTCTTTTGGCATAGGCCTAAAGTAGAGAAACGTAATAATCGCCGCGACTAAAAGCAGCAAGACCAGATTGACTATCCAGCGCGACTTCATGCTTTACGACGCTTCCACCATATAACCACGCCTGCCACTAACAAGGCGATTGGCAGAATCAAACGGAACCCAAAGAACACAAATACGGCAATCCAGCGACTGAACATATCATCTGGAATACGAACGTTCACATCTTTCAGCAATTTGGGTTGTATCGTAATGAGGCTGTCATCGCCAGCAAGCCAATTGATCATATTCACACCTAGGTCAAGATTGCCGCCGTTACCCACAAACGTATTGGCAAGGAAATTACCATTACCCACAACAATCACGCGCTGGCCTTTTTTGCCATATTTACGCTCAAGGGCAACAGCAATGTTGATCGGGCCACGAATGTCTTTTTTCTCATCAAAGCTGACCTTGCTGCCAGAACTGCCAGGCTCGATTTTGCTAGTTTCTAGCCAGCCATTGGGCGCAACTGAGATGAGGTTGCTGACTTCCCAGCCATTATCGTCCGTGCCTTTGGCATCAATCATACGAGCCTCTGGGAACAAGGTACGTAACATGAAGTTCTTGGTAATCGCGTGCTCACCATACTGGCTGGCAAAAGCGATCTTGGCATCAGCACCATATTGTGCCGACGATAAATCCACTACCATGCCTGGTGTCACTTTCAGGCCAATATAGTCAGCAATTGGCTGCAAGCCATGCAATTTCTCGTCATCTAACAACCATAACAGGTTGCCGCCAGCATCCAGATAGTCCTTGATCTTCTTCACTTCAACGTCAGTCACATCTACCTGCGGACTAGCAATCACTAGCATGGCGCCATTAGTTGGCACACCTTGCGCTATGGTCAGATCAGGGTTCGCTAACTTGAAGCCTTTTTTCTGTAACTGTTTACCAAACTCACCCAGATCGTAGTTTTTGATACCAATCAAGCTACGTTCACCATGACCATCCAGATACATGACAGCACGTTCTTTGCTACGTGAGAGTCGTACCAGCAAATTGGTCATATCTTGCTCAACATAGGCAGGGACTAAATGTTCGCTACGTTTTTCGTACTCTACGACCATTTCGCCTTCAGCCTTGATACCTTCATCTTGCGCAAGCTTAGGGTGTTCTGCTGGGTTGATGAACTCGACCTTGATGTCAGGTTTGGAGCGTTGGTAACGAGAGATAAAATCGTTGATGGTTTTACGGTATTGATCATCTTGCGAGACGAATACAGTAATGTTGATTGGCGCTTTCATCTGCTTGAGGATATTCACACTGCCCTCAGTCAGCGTATTACGTGCGCTTTGCGTAATGTCGCGCGACACATGGTATTCATACGAGAGAAAGCCGAGCAAAAAGATAAACACAAGAAACAGCACTAAAAACATACTGTTTTGCATGAAAAGCTGGAGACGTAGTTTACGGTTGGTTTGCATTGTCGTTACCCGATTAGCCACGCAGACGGTCAGCATCGAGACGACGCACCGTGAGAGTTAAGAAAGTGATGATGAATAAAATGAAGTAAGCGACATCTTTGGTGTCAAGCAGGCCACGAGAGAATGGCTCAAAGTGGCGCATCAATGAGAAATAAGACATCACGCTGTTAGGGTCACCAGCCAAGAAGTGGTCAAGTATCAACAAACCAAACAAGGCAACAAAAGTGATGATCCCTGCCACTACAGGCTGCTGAGTCATACTGGATACATACACACCCAAAGCTGAGAAGCTAGCCACTAATAACCACAAACCCAGGATGTTAGCGGTGATGTAGCCAAAATCGATCTCTGACCACAAATTCAAGCTCGACATCATGGCTGCCATGAAAAATATGATGATGCTCAAAAAGGTAACTAAACCGAAAAATTTACCCAAGACAATTTCAGTCAATGAAAGTGGCGCACTGAATAGAAAGGTCAAGGTTTGCTGACGGCGCTCATCGCTGATTAAGCGCATAGAAAGCAGTGGTACAGCAAACAACATAATAAAAGATGCAATGCCAAACACATTGCTGCCTACATACTCCGTCACACCCAAACGTTCTTCTGGACGCACCATACCAGACATAGTCTGCAGATACTGGTCAACACCTATCAGAAAGAATGTGCCGAATACGAACTGGAGTAAAGCCAGCACTATCCAGCCCATGGGCGAGGAGAAAAGGCTTTTTAGCTCTTTTCTGGCAATATTAATAATCATGAGTACATCATCCTCTAAATTTTCTTATATTTTTATAGCGATAAAATCTTGGGTGTTTATGCAGCTTGTTCTTGATAGGTAAGCTGCACGAATACTTCTTCAAGGCTGGTTTGGTCTGGGTTGATTTGATACAAACCCCACCCATTATTCACTGAGCCCTGCACCAAGGCTTCTGCAGGTGAAAGGCCATCTTGATGCTTAATTCTGAGCATGCCGTTAGGTAAAGTATCCACAGCAGTCACCCCTGGAATAGCCAGCAATATCTCATTGGCAGGTGGATTATTAAGGCCAATCAATAATTTGTTGCCATAGCGCTGCTGTTTCAATACTTCAATCGCGCCGTTAAATACCAGCTCGCCTTTGTGAATAATCTGAACATGGTCACAGACCATTTCAACTTCAGGCAATATGTGGGTAGAAAGAATCACGCTGTGCTCGCCACCCAGCTCTTTGATCAAGGCACGAATATCACGAATCTGGATTGGGTCTAGGCCTACGGTAGGTTCATCCAGAATGACAACCATCGGGTTATGAATAATGGCTTGCGCAATACCAACACGCTGTTGGTAACCCTTGGAAAGGTTTTCAATCAGGCGCTTGCCCATTTCAGTCAGACCACAGCGTTGTTTTGCTACATCGACTGCTTTTTTAATGTGCTTGCTGCTCACACGGTGCAAACGGGCAGCAATGGTCAGGTACTCATCTACCGTTAATTCACGATACAGCGGCGGCTGCTCAGGCAGGTAGCCAATCAGTGCTTTGGCTTCTTTTGGGTTTTCGATCATATCGATACCACAGATTTTCACTGAGCCTTTGCTTGGCGCCAGATTACCTGTGAGCATCTTCATGGTGGTGGATTTACCAGCGCCGTTAGGGCCGAGAAAACCAAGAACCTCCCCCTTATTAAGCGTAAAGCTGACATCCTTAACTGCCTCTCGGCCACCATAGATGCGGGTTAAATCGCTCGCCTCAACGGTTATCGTAGTCATAAAACATTACACTCCAAAATCAGGGTTATGGTTATTCGCACTTATATAAGTATGCGATTTATAAAATTGCCATGCTTAAAATCTAGCGCATGGCTGCAAAAGGTTTGCTAAATTAAAAAAACGCCTGACATATGTCAAGCGTTTACTTGATAACGCGATTTAATTTTAAGAGCCAGTATAGTCTGGAAAAGTTCTTCTCACTCAGCTAATCTGGCTTTGCTATTGGAAAGTCAGCGCCAAAAAGATATAGTCAGATGTATTCTGGATGAACTTGCTATCCGCGTCATGGACTAAACAATAAGACTGCTTTCTGTAAATTTCAGGCTTTAATATCCACTCAAAGAACCTTGATATGCGCCTTAAAAAATCAGCACTCATCATTGATAGCATCGCCTTGCAATACTATAGTGCTTATAACTAACCAAACGAAAACACCTTAAACATGCCCATCACACTATCCAGAATCTCACTCGCATGTTTGTTGTCCAGCTTACTTATCAGCCAAAACAGCACTGCTGCAGGCACAGATAGCCCCAACGGTCGTCAGACAGATGCTACCAGCCAGTTTGTGTATGAATATCTGGTGGGCGAAATCGCAGGCCAACGAGGCGATTTGGGATTATCGAGTGACATATTTCTTGATCTTGCCAAAAAAACCAGAGACCCCAGAATAGCTGAGCGTGCTGCCAAAGTATCAGCCATCGGCAATGTGCCAGCCAATGCAATTCAGGCAGTCAGGCTATGGAATGAACTCGACCCAAGCTCAACAGAAGCGCAGCAAGCCAGCACACAGATTCTGGTTGCCGCAGGCAATTTGATTGATGCAAAACCGTATTTGCAAAAACTGCTCGCAAAAGAAGATACACGCGCTAATGGTTTTTTATATTTAAACTCGTTATTGGCACGCCAACCTGATAAAGCTGCTGTATTAGCACTTGTGCAAGAGTTGGCCTCACCCTACCCCAAACTACCTGAAGCCCACCTCACCACCGCAAATGCTGCATGGTCTGCGGGCAATACTGACTTGGCGTTCAAAGAATTGGATATAGCCGACAAACTACGGCCAGCATGGGAAACCAGCGCAGTAGTACGTGGGCAAATCATTTACACAAAATCACCAGACGACGCTTTAAAGTTTTATAAAACATATCTAACAAAACACCCAGAAGCCAATGAAGTGAGGCTCACTCGCACACGCATACTGATTAGCCAGAAAAAGTATGAAGAAGCGAAGCCTGAGCTTGAAAAACTGGTGGAATATTCAAAAGGTGCTCCAGAAGTCATGGTGGTTGCAGGACTGCTTGCATTCCAAACACAAGATTACGCCCAAGCACAGCAATATTTTGAGGCAGCATTAGGTCATGGCTTTAAAGACCCAGATCAACTCTATTTATATCTTGGGCAAATCGCTGAAAAACAAGGGCAAGATGATCAAGCCATTGCCTGGTACAGCAAAACCCAACCTGGCGAGCGCTATATGGATGCCAAGCTCAATATTGCCAATATCATTGCGCGCAAACAAGGTGTGGACGAAGCACTGAAAATGCTGAATCAGGTTGAAGACTTATCTGAGCAGCAACAAGTGACATTGGCGCAGGCAAAAGCCAGCTTGCTGATTCAGGCCAAACGCTATGAAAAAGCATTTAATGTGTTGGACAACGCCGTGAATACTGGTCCTAATACGGCTGAGCTGATCTACGACTATGCCATGGCGGCAGAGCGCACTGAGCGGCTGGATGTCACAGAAACGCAGTTACGCAAACTGATCCAGATACGTCCTGATTATGCACAAGCCTACAATGCGCTGGGCTACACGCTGGCAGACCGCAACATCAAGCTGGATGAGGCCCGCACACTGATTGAAAAAGCCCTGCAATTAAGCCCTAATGACCATTACATACTCGACAGCATGGGCTGGGTGGAATACCGCATGGGCAAGCTGGATAAGGCAGCTGAGTATTTGCGACAAGCCTATATAGCGCAGAATGACCCTGAAATTGCTGCGCATTTAGGCGAAGTGCTTTGGCAACAAGGCAAGCATGATGAGGCCATCAAAACCTGGAACGACGCTTTGCGCGATTTCCCTGATAATGAAGTCTTGGTGAGCACCTCCAAGAAATTCAAATAGCTTTAACTTTAATTTAGCCCGTTTAAATCCCTATGAATATATCAACCAACTGGCTGCGTCATGCAGCCGTTTCCTTAGTGCTGACTACGCTTGCAGGCTGTGCAACCATGCAACCCGCAGTGAATGTGCAATCATCAAGCTCTGCCCAAGTGAACCAGCAACATCTTAAATCGATTGCCAGCATCAATCACTTTGGCATTCAGGGCAGGATAGGCGTGCAAACAGATAATCGCGGGTTTTCTGGCTCAACTCGCTGGAGCCACGCGCCAGACAGCGACAGCATGGCCATCTTTTCACCGCTAGGGTCGCAAGTCGCGACCATTGAGGCCAGCGATGATGGCGTTACCCTGATTGCCGATGGCAAAACCTACAAAGCCGATGATACCGAAACACTGACACAGCAAACACTGGGCTGGCGCTTGCCGATGGAAGGCTTGCCAGATTGGGTACTAGGCCGCCCAAATCCTAATCATCTGGACTCCACGTCGGAATGGGATGCCTCTGGCCGACTCACCAAGCTCTCGCAAGATGGCTGGAATATTGAATATAGCAATTACGTAGCGGCCTCTGGCTTTCAATTACCGCGTAAAATAACTTTGCGTAGCGTAGATGGCTATGGCGCTTCGACCGCACAAAAAGCATCGCCAAAGATTGTGCTGAAATTAGTAGTGGAGCGCTGGGATGTCATTGCAGAGCCATTACCGATAAAATAACCGGCTCCAAGCTCGTCTAGCTTAACTATAAAAAGAACCCGTCATCATGGATGGCTTTCAATCCTTCTCCGCACCCGCCAAGGTTAACCTGTTTTTGCATATCATCGGCCAGCGTGCTGATGGCTATCACTTGCTGCAAACCGTGTTCCGGCTGCTCGATTTTAACGACACCATCCATTTAAAAGTGCGCAGTGATGGCATCATCAACCGCACTCAAGCCATAGCAGGCGTTAGCGCAGAGCAGGATTTATGCGTACGTGCGGCAAAGTTACTCAAACTACACAGCGGTACAGATTTAGGCGTTGATATTGCAGTAGATAAGCGCATCCCCATGGGTGGTGGCTTGGGCGGCGGCAGTTCAGATGCCGCCACAGTTTTATTAGCGCTAAATAAATTATGGAACTTGAATCTGCCGCGACAAACATTGATTGACCTGGGTTTAAAGCTAGGCGCGGATGTTCCCGTATTTATCTTCGGCCAGAATGCCTGGGCTGAAAGCATTGGCGAAAAACTACAAGCTATATCGCTAGAGCCTGCTTGGTACATCATTATGACGCCGCAAGTACATGTCTCCACCGTTGAAGTTTTTAGTGCAAAGGAATTGACAAGAAACACGATTCCCACGACAATAGCGGCCTTTTCAAGGGTCGGAGCAAGCAACAATCTCCACAATGACCTTGAACCAGTAGTTAGCCAGCAATACCCCGCCGTAGCAGCCTGTTTAGAGTGGTTGTCACAATTTACCAAGGCGCGGATGAGTGGTTCTGGCGCTTCTGTGTTTGCAGAAATCGAGAATAAAGCACTGGCAGAAGAGATTTTGGCGAAAATGCCACATGAAATTGCTGGTGTACCTGTATTTAGATGTTTAAGCCGCGGGCTAGATAAACATCCGCTGTATGAATATGCAAGTGAGTAGTATAGTTTTGCTTAAATAGATAAGTCATTCGTGACTTAATCTAGCATTAAAGATCAAATGGGGAGTCGCCAAGCTGGTTAAGGCACCGGATTTTGATTCCGGCATGCGAAGGTTCGAATCCTTCTTCCCCAGCCAGTTTTAGTAATATAATTAGCAAGATAGATAATTGAGAGCGTGTAGCCTTACACGCTTTTATTTTTTAGATGATAAGGATACGACAGTGGCTAATGGCGGCGTGATGGTATTTACCGGTACTGCTAACCCCTCCCTAGCCAAAGAGGTGGCCGATCATCTTGGTATCGATCTGGGGCGCGCTACGGTAGATCGCTTCAGCGATGGCGAAGTCATGATTGAGTTGCTGGATAACGTACGTGGCAAAGATGTATTCGTACTGCAATCCACCTGCCACCCCACCAACGACAACCTGATGGAAGTCATGGTCATGGTTGATGCCCTCCGCCGCTCATCCGCAGGCCGCATTACCGCCGCGATTCCGTATCTGGGTTATTCGCGCCAAGACAGACGTCCGCGTTCAGCACGCGTTGCAATCACCGCCAAAGTGGTTGCCAATATGCTGACCAGTGTTGGTGTAAACCGTTTATTGACGATGGATCTGCACTCTGACCAGATTCAGGGGTTTTTCGATATTCCTGTTGATAACATTTACGCAACACCGATTTTGCTTGATGACCTAGCCAAGCAAAACTATGAGAATTTGATTATTGTTTCGCCTGATGTTGGTGGTGTAGTTCGCGCAAGAGCTGTTGCCAAGCAGATGAACTCTGACCTGGCGATTATTGATAAGCGCCGCCCTAAGCCAAATGTGGCCAAGGTGATGAACATTATTGGCGATGTCACTGGCCGCACCTGTGTGCTGATGGATGACATGGTTGATACCGCCAATACGCTATGTGAAGCGGCTGCCGCGCTGAAAGAAAATGGCGCATCAAAAGTGGTTTCATACTGTACGCACCCAGTATTGTCTGGCAACGCAGTAGATAGAATTATGAACTCGCAGTTGGATGAACTGGTCGTCACCAACACCATCCCACTGCGCGAAGATGCAAAGAACTGCATCAAGATTCGCCAATTGAGCACAGCAGAACTGATGGCAGAAACCATCAAGCGTATTAGTAATGAAGACTCTGTCAGCTCATTGTTTATGGATTAAGTTTTAAGCAGCATTAGATTTAAGTAGTACCGATTTCGAGCTTGGTGCAGAACATAGCAACAAGCTCACAACACTGTTATCTGGTCGCGGATAACAGAAATTTAGGAGCAGTAAAAATGGAAATTACAATCTTAGCAACAAAGCGCGAAGGCAAAGGTACGGGTGCGAGCCGCCGTCTCCGTCGCGCAAGCAAGGTACCAGGTGTTGTCTATGGCGCAGGCCAAGACGCAGTTAGCCTGGAGTTCGATTACAAGGCGCTGTTTCTTCAGTTCCGTCATGAAGCATTCCATGCTTCTATTTTGACGTTAGATGTTGAAGGCAAAAAAGAATCTGTATTGCTGCGTGATTATCAAATGCACCCAGTACGTAACACGATTCAGCATATTGATTTTCAACGCGTAAGTGCTACTGAAAAAATCCACGTTAAGGTGCCATTGCACTTTATCAACCAAGATACCGCACCTGGCGTTAAAACTGGCGGCGGCATTGTGACCCACATCCTGACAGAAGCTGACGTTAGCTGCCTGGCTAAAGACCTGCCTGAGTTCATCGAGATCGATCTTGGCGCGCTTGAGTTGGGTGAGTCTATCCACTTGTCACAAATCAAACTGCCTAAGGGCGTTGAGTTTGTACAATTGGCACATGATAACGATGCATCTATCGCTTCTATCGCTCGCCCACGCGTTGCCGTGGCTGACGAAGAAACACCAGATGCAGCAGCTCCAGCTGCCGAGTAATTAACTACTCGCGCATTAAAAACGCGCCCCAATCTCTTAATGAGTTTGGGGCGCGTTTTTTATTTAACGAGCTTATTGTTAATGCCTGCATTTATAATCCAAACACTATGCAATCAAACCACTTCATCACATCATGAACGGCATCAAACTTTTTGTCGGGCTGGGTAACCCTGGTGGCGAATATGAAGATACACGCCATAATGCCGGGTTTTGGTGGGTAGATCGCCTGGCAGGTATTTCCAACAGCAAGCTCGCCAAGGAATCCAAATTCTTTGGTCATGCTGGCAAATTAAAATCCAGCGCTGCGGATGAAGCCTGGCTACTCAAACCCACTACGTTTATGAATGCCAGCGGGCGCTCAGTCGGCGCACTCGCCAAGTTCTATAAAATCGCCCCTGAAGATATTCTGGTGATCCATGATGAACTTGATATTCCACCAGGTCAGGCAAAGCTCAAAAAAGGCGGTGGGCACGGCGGGCACAACGGCTTGAAAGATATTGCAGCGCATTTGGGCACCAATGATTTTTGGCGCTTACGTCTGGGCATAGGCCATCCCGGAGATAGGAACGAAGTGATTAACTTTGTATTACGCGCACCATCTAAAAACGAACTTCAATTGATTGAAACATCGATTGATGACAGCACGCCATTGCTCAACTTGTTGTTGAATGGGGAGTTTGAAGCTGCCATGCTCAAACTGCATACAAAAAAATAACTACCCCGCCAGCAACAAATCTCGCTGCTGGGTTAACCAGCCCTCGCCTGAAACTGATTCTTCAAACTCCTGCGGCCAACGGCGCGATATATCCAGCAATATCGATTTAAGCTGCCACAAAGCCTCGTTGACCAAGGGAATATACTCATGGGCCAACTCAGGGTGATCATCAAATACGTGCAATGAATCCTCAATATTACCAAGATCGATGCCCACATCTTGAAAGTCCATGCGTAAAAGCGAAACGCGCTGCTTGGCATATTCAAGCATTTGATCCGTGACACCATCTTCAACCGCAAGGTTAAATTGCTCAAATGCGCTCGCAATCAGCTTCATCTTTCCAGTCAGGTTTTTGGCATCCCCTGCACTATCAACGTTTGGATCAACATCCTGATTAATCATACTGACGATATGCCCAATCAGACCATTACCATACTGCCGCGCACTTACTTTAAGCGTTACGGCCAGCTTCTGTAACTCAGCCAGATCATTCGACTCAAATGCCTTTGCCGATACAACCGCTATCCCCAGTATCTGGCCGCAACGGCTGATTCTATCGCCCGTCAACCCGCGTGGATAACCCCTGCCATCCATGCGCTCATGGTGCTCAAGTATCGCCTCACCTACCGTTTTAGAAAGCTCAGGGAATTGTTTAAGCAGCATATAAGCGGTAACAGGGTGCGCATAAATATGGCGCCGCTCGTTGCTGTTCATACGATAAGTAGGCGCCAGCATCGTTGGGTCAACATGCATCATGCCAATATTATGAAACAAGGCTGATATGGCAATCGACTGTGTATCCTCCTGAGTCATTTTTTCACAATGGGCGATAAACAAGGTCAGCAGCACACTGGATAAAGCACGTTGATAAATATTGGGGAATTTCTCTTTGGAGACCGTCAGCCTGAAATATAAAGGTGGCGGCATATTAATAGCCGCAATCACCTGATTAAGGTTGAAACTTTGATTGATACTCTCGGCAATCTGTCGAAATATAGGGTTAGCATCAATCAACTGCTGAAGATCGGTAGTAATCGAATTAAGCCCGATGGGCGGCTCTGTAGTCACCGACATATCCAGCGGCAACTGCAGTTTATGGTCCACCAGCTTGTCGTATAGCTTGCTGGTGATCCTGATTCCCGCCGCGATCAGCTTGGTGCCATTCTCGGAATAGATATCCCGGCTGGCAATAATCTCGCGTGTATCCCCTAATTCAGTCACCGCCCGCAGGTAATGATCAACTTCTGTATCGATAGCGCTCATCTGTTTTTATTAATCCCGCAATCAACTTTAGGCCGCAAGATTTAACATCTTATTTTCAAATTTACAAAGCAATAATAATACCCATACCTAAACCCCTTTGCACATATTGAGTAATACCCTTTGGTGTCGGGTATCGTAAAAGGTACAATATGCGCCTTGGGAGACATGGCAACGGTGCATATTATTTTCAGCCCTCATGCTTCACCACACAACAAACCCTGAATTGCCTGCTTTAAAGCCAGAATTTACAGGTAGATCACTGATTGAAAAGGTTAATCACTCACTATGAAATGCGGCATTGTAGGTCTTCCCAACGTCGGTAAATCCACCCTCTTCAACGCTATTACCAAAGCAGGCATAGCGGCCGAGAATTACCCTTTCTGCACCATTGAGCCCAATGTCGGCATTGTAGAAGTGCCAGATACACGCTTGCAGCCGTTGATTGATATCGTTAAGCCGCAAAAAGTACAGCCAGCCATTGTTGAGTTTGTAGATATCGCAGGTTTGGTTGCAGGCGCATCTAAAGGTGAAGGCTTGGGCAACAAGTTTCTCGCCAATATCCGCGAAACAGACGCCATTGCCCACGTTGTACGCTGCTTTGAAGATGGCAATGTTATCCACGTAGCTGGTAAGGTTGACCCACTCGCCGATATTGAAACCATCAATACAGAGCTAGCGCTGGCGGATATGGAAACCGTTGAAAAAACCCTGCAACGCGAGCAGAAAAAAGCCAAATCTGGCGATAAAGACGCCATTGCCTTGAGCGCTGTGCTCGATAAAACCCTCAAATGGCTCAACCAGGGCAACCCTGTGCGCACGCTGGGGCTGGATGCTGATGAACTGCACATCATCAAACCGCTATGCCTGATCACCGTTAAACCTGTGATGTATATTGCCAACGTAGATGAAACTGGCTTTCAAAATAATCCACTGCTTGATCAATTGGTCGAGCTCGGCAAAAAAGAACATTCACCTGTCGTCTCAATCTGTGCCAAGATAGAAGCTGAAATCTCAGACCTTGAAGATGAAGACAAAGCGCTATTTCTGGATGAGCTAGGCTTATCAGAGCCAGGGCTAGACCGCGTTATCCGTGCTGCATACGCCCTGCTAGGCCTTGAGACCTACTTTACCGCTGGCGTTAAAGAAGTACGCGCCTGGACAATCCGCAAAGGCTCTACCGCCCCACAAGCCGCTGGCGTGATCCATACCGATTTTGAACGTGGCTTCATCCGCGCAGAAGTCATCAACTACAACGAATTCGTCACCCACAAAGGTGAACAAGGCGCAAAAGAAGCAGGCAAGATGCGCTTGGAAGGCAAAACCTACGTGGTGCAAGATGGCGATGTAATGCACTTTCTGTTTAACGTCTAGCAAGCTGATCAAGCCCATTACAGCCAATCATAAGCGCAGTTGTTTTTGACAATAACCCCTCAAAACAATAGAATGGCGGGCTTGATTAAATCCACGGTTTAATCAAAAGATTTCCCTGGTGATGTAGCTCAGCTGGTTAGAGCACAGGATTCATAATCCTGGGGTCGAGGGTTCAAGTCCCCCCATCACCACCAATAACAACGCCCCTTTCGAGAGATTGGGGCGTTTTTATTTCTGCTTTTTACCGATAACTAGTGACCTAGTAGCCCATTCTGACTGTAGCCACTATTTTAAGCAGTTTGAAAATGCAATAATCCACTCAATTAAACTTAAACTTTGCATGATTAAGGATTTGAAATTGGCAAACAGCAATCTTACAAAAGCAAAAAATGCAAAAAACGATGAATTTTATACGCAATACCATGACATTGAAAAAGAAATCACGGCCTATTACCTCAGCAAAGTGCCCGATACTAGGCTAGAGATTTTTCTAATTTAGGTATCTAATTCACATATGAAAAAACCTTATTACATTGATTACCCCCAAGAGCATGTTGAAGGCCACGCACATACTTACCAATGTGTTTATTGCAAGGTAGTGACGACCACCATCAATGGCAGCATTGAAGGCCATCTGCCTTCGTGTGAGTTTCGCTTGAAGCTAGAGCGTGATGGATTTGAGAAGAATGCAGACTCACATTCACTGGCCTGCTCATCCTCTGATGAAGTTGACTAAAATCCGCACCATAGCAATGTCTAGCGCCAGCTAGTTGTAGGATATGACAGTCTAAATAATAGTCCTAGAGACTACATCAAAACCCTTCTCACAAGCCTATTGTGGCGGCTTTAGTTCACTGTGACTAAGGCTGCCCATATGAAAAAATCCCCAATCAATAAAGCCGCTAATGCGGCCACTAGATTAGCTAATGTTCTGGATCATAGTGAGCAAATAAAGGATGTGGTAGAGGAATGCGCTGAAGAGTTGTCTTCAGTTAACCTGGTTTTAAAAGAGAGCCTTGCGGATAAAGACCACGAGCCAGAGCTTGAAAATGCGATTGAAAGAAGTGGTGAGGTGGAAGGCAAGGTGCAAGAGGCTGCCGAACAACTTTCGATCGTTAATCAAGCCTTAGAGCATGAGATCAGGGAGCGCGAAGTGTTGGAGCACCAGTTAATCTCTGTAAGGCAGCAAGAGGCTTCAGCACGGCATGAGGCTTTTCATGACCCTTTGACGGGCTTGCCTAATCGCGTACTTTTCAACGATAGACTTGAGCATGGGTTAGCGCAGGCTAAACGGCATAAATGGACGCTGGCGCTGATGTTTTTGGACTTGAATGATTTTAAAGAGATTAACGACCAATATGGCCACGATGTTGGCGACCAAGTGCTACAGATCATATCCAAACGGCTCATAGAAACCACTCGCGTGGACGATACTGTGAGCCGCCATGGTGGCGACGAATTCTTGTATCTAATAATGGAAGTGGATAGCAAGGAGGATATTGAGTTGATCGCAGAAAAGATTATCAGGGCAATTCAAGCGCCCTGTATGGTAGGCAAACTTGAACTCGTGATCACTGCAAGCATTGGTATTTCAGTATTCCCTGATGATGGTGAGTCAGCTGATGTGTTGATCAAGAGTGCCGATAAAGCCATGTATCAAGCAAAACGGGCTAAATCTGGATACGCTTTCGCAAGCAAACAGTAATGCAAAACATGTAGGACATGAAAATCAAATAATAGGCCAAGAGACTACATCTATAGATACTCGATAAGCCTATTGTCAATGTTCACGAAGGAGTTTCATCATGACTACATTACAAAATAGCATTATCAAATATCTGATCGACTACCAACAAATCACTACCTTTAATGCGCACCAGCTTGAAAAACAAGGCCGATTACTTAGATGCGAAGGCATGAAACAAAGAGCAGCATGCATTGCGCACGCGCTAAAAGACTACGAAACAGAGTGCAAGCTTGCTAACTAACCGCTAACTTCTGGCAGCTCATTCAAGTTGCCAGACTGATTGAGAACGTATTAAGTCTGGTTTTATATAATGCGGCTTCAGCGTCACCTGTTATAAATCCCCAGCATCAAAACCCCTATAAATTAAAGAGCTTAGCCCTTACGGGCTATATCTTTGTGAATCAAAAGAAAATATCATCGCCACACAATAATGTAAATCCAGATTTTGTAATACCACTATTGATTACTCGGGGATTCAAAATGAAATTTCAAGCAGCAGGCTTAGCGATATTAGTGTTTCTTGCAAACATAGTAACGGCAGAAGCGGCAGTAACATACTCTTCTACAGCACCAACAACTGGTACGCAGATTAATCTTGGCACAACGGCCATCCCAGCATATTTGCTTAACCAGACATTTGGAATTGCTACATTCACAGGCGGCGCGATTGGCCTTGCCGCAGGTAGTGATTATTCTGGCACTGCAGCAGCGCCTGCTGGTACAACTGGTACTTTTTGGACGATTGGTACATCTGGCTACAACACAGGCAGTTATACCCCTGGAACAGTAGCTGGATTGGGCTCAATTACATTTGCACAAGCGTTAACTAGCCTGAGCTTTCAATGGGGCTCGCCTGATGGCTACAACACTGCTTCTTTCTACTCTAATGGTGCGTTATTAGGTTCTATTTCAGGATCAGAAGTACCGTCTGGTTACGGCAATGGTGACAGAAGCATTTCTGCATTTGTAACTTTCTCTGCAGCTGCATCTAATCCTATTACCAACGTAGTATTCACCTCTTCTAGCAATGCATTTGAAACTGCAAATTTTTCATACGTTGCTGCTGCAGTGCCAGAACCAGAAACCTACCTGATGATGTTGATGGGTATTGGTCTAATTGGCTTCATGGCAAAACGCCGTAACAAAACACTGGCTTAATCGCTTAAGCAGTAAAAAGCTACAGCATGCAGATGCTGTAGCTTTTTTATTGGTTGATTGCCTGCTGACTCTTCTGTAATAACTCCAAAAAGAATCCACGCAAACTTTGCTTTTAATGCGCTGCATAAGCATAATCGCCCATGGCTCTGCATTTAACCGCTCTATTATTGAGTAGCATTTGGTACTAATTGAATTGAAAAAGCAGTTTTCCCCCTTTAAAAAATACATCCTTTCGCTTGTTATTTTTTCCATAGCATTAGCGCTACGCTTCGCTCTTTTTCCAGTTGAAGCGCCCTTTCCCTTTTTTACATTCGCGCCAGCTACCATCATCTGTTTTTATGTTCTCGGAATAAGAGCGGGGATATTTATTGCCGCGCTATCTTCCGTCACCACTTATTACGTGTTCATTGCGCCGTATTGGGCATGGTCAATCAAACCCGAAGCTAACGTGCGTGTTTTTGGCTTTTTCTTATGCTGCGTTTTAATTGGTTACATCATTAAAAGGTTGCAGCAAATAAGCCTTGAGCAGTCGATCATGCTCGATAACGAGTTGGTGGGCATATTCAAATTGCAGAATAGAACGATAGTTTGGGTGAACAATGCTATTCCTAGCCTGATTGGCTACGAAAAAAAAGAGATAGAAGGCAAAGACACACGTTTGCTTTACCCAGACGATGAAACCTATGCCAAATTGGGCGAAACTGCTTATCCACTATTAGCATCGGGCAAGGCTTATCGTAGCCAGCAAACGCTGATCAAAAAGAGTGGCGAACCTATCTGGGTGGACATACACGGCGCTTCTTTGCCTGGTGATAACAATGAATCCCTGTGGATTATGGTCGATATCACTGCCCTGAAAAAGCAGCGGGAGGCGATAGAAGCTATGGCTTATCACGATGTGCTAACGGGCCTGCCTAATCGGCTATTGCTGGCTGACCGCTTGGAACAAGCATTAGCACATGCCAAGCGTAACAATAAGTTTATAGCCGTTTGCTATCTGGATCTGGATGGATTCAAACCGATCAACGACACTTATGGACATACGGCTGGTGACAAACTGCTGGCGCATGTTGCACAGTGCATGCAAGTGGCAACACGCTCGAACGATACGGTTTCACGCTTGGGTGGGGATGAGTTTGTCATTTTGCTCACCAATCTGGAAACAATCGATGAATACAAGGTGGTGCTAGATCGAGTGATTTCCGCGATTAATCAGGCTGTGCCGATTGATGATAATACCGAGGTGTTTATAACAGCAAGTATTGGTGTCAGCATATACCCAAGCAGTAGTGATAATGCCGATAGCTTGCTACGCTTTGCTGATGAAGCCATGTATGTCAGCAAGCGTTCCGGTAGAAACTGTATTAGCCTGTACCAGAACACAATGAATTAAAAATCGCTCAAGGCTTGGGCGACTTCGTTAATCACACTCCCCCATACGCCCATCTTCGACTGCCTGAAAAGGCGCGTGTTATCTGGGTACCAAGGGCTATCAGTGCGGCCGTTCATCCAGCGCCAATCGGTCATGTAGTAAGGCAACAATACCCAGCAAGGCTTATCCATTGCGCCTGCCAAGTGCGCGATAGCGGTATCTACACAGATCACTAAGTCTAGGGTTGCCACAATGGCGGCGGTATCAGCAAAGTCTTGTATCTGGCCGCCCAGATGAATGATGGGTAGACCTGCTGGCGGGTTTTCAGCCTCATCTTCACCCGCGCCTTTTTGCAGGCTGATGTACTGGATATTGGGGATATTGCCTAGCGGCGCGAGCATTTGCAGACTGGGGATTGAGCGGTCTATATCGTTCTCAAACTTGGGATTGCCCTTCCATACCAAGCCAACACGCAGGCCATTTTCTGGGAGTTTTTCTGTCCACTTCGCTGCAAGTCCCGCTGGCGCTTTAATATACGGTATTGTTGCTGGTATGGTCTCTATACGCGTTTCGCAACGGTATGGCAGGCTCATCAGTGGCGTCCAGTAATCCCATCCTGTTTGGGGGATGGTATCTTCAAACGAGAGCACTTGGTTTAAGGTACCTTGCATCTCAAACAGGCGTTTTAAAGCGGGATGGCAGATTAAAGTAATACTCACCGACCATTGCTCTTTCAGCACCAGCGCATAGCGGTAAAACTGGATCATGTCGCCATGCCCGGCCTCGTAGCCGATGACCAGCGACTTGCCTGATAGTGGCTCACCTTGCCAGCGTGGGCATGTAAAGTGGTTGGCCAGCGTGGCATACCAGTTGCGCGATTCCAGGCGTTGCCAGCCCTCTTCAAACCGCCCTTCGCGAAGTAGCAGATAACTAAGGTTGAACTGGGCATTTTTGTACTCTGGGTCTAATTGCATGGCCAAGCGATAACAGCGCTCAGCCTCTTGTTCACTCCGCAGATAGGTATGGAGAATACCGAGATTAGTCCATGCCACTGCCGATCCCGGATCAATCACGATAGCTTTGTCATAAAGTACGGCAGCTTCATCAAACCGTTTTCTCTCAGCGAGAAATGCGCCTAGGTTCAGCAAAGTACGTGTGCAATTCGGGTCTAACGAGAGGGATGTTCGGTAATAGCTTTCGGCCTCGGCGGGTGCGCCTTTTTTATCAAACACAAAGCCAATGTTGCAATAGGCTTCGGCAAAATCTGGCACCAAAGCTATAGCCTTTTGCCAGCAGGCTTCAGCGCCTGCTAAATCGCCACTCTCTAGCAAAGCATTGCCTTCAAAATATAAGGTTTCAGCTTGCCCGCGCTCTGATTTTGTAGGTTGTGGAGTTTGGCTCATGTTAGTAGTGATTCTATCAAGCCATGCAGGCGCTCGTTTGATTTAAGTCCATTGCCTGAGATTCATCACTTAAGATTCATCATTAGAGTTTGCTCACCAAGTTCGATTAAGCTACCCTGCAATGCTAACTTCAGGAGCGAAAAATGAAAAATCGCATCTATATCATCGGTATTTTCATGTTACTTAACGCCTCTATCGCAAGAGCGGCTGACTTCCGTGAGAATTTCTTCACTTTTCTTGCAGTGATCATGGTGGTGATGGTGATTTTATTGATGTTTGAAGATGGTATCGGCGCTTACATCTTCAAAATTACGGATCGCTTGATTGCCAGCATTCATCGTGTTTTCGACAAACAGGATAGTAGCAATACTGGTGAAGCACCCATCAATCCAGTATGGCCGACCAGTTTTGTCTGGTTCACAGGGGCATTTATCCTGGGGTTTGTATCTTTACACTTCCTGCCTGTATCGCCAGTAATTCCGCTTTATTTAAGAATCGCAGACTTGGTATTAGCGCCCATAGCTGTGGCCTTAATCTCAAAAATGATCGCAAACTACTGGTTACCTAAAAAACCCTCCATAAGCCCTAGAAATATTTTCTGGCAGGCTTTTTGGGGTAGTTTAGGCTTTGTGCTGGTCAGGTTTGCTTTCGCGACTTAAATATTAGCCCGTATTGCGCAGGCCAGCGGCAATGCCGTTAATAGATAAATGAATGGCAAGTTTGATGCGGTCATCATCAGCGCCCTCTCTAAAGCGCTTAATCAGCTCCACTTGCAGGTGATTGAGCGGGTCTAGGTAAGGCAAGCGGCTTTTGATGGAGTTAGCTAATGTTGGGTTGTTGTTTAAACGAACAGGACTCTTCAATAGTAGATTGATCGCCTCGGTCGTCAGCAAATATTCTTTTTCTATGCGGCTAAAAATATGCTCGCGCAGCTTTTCATCGTTCACCAGTTGCGAGTAGCGCCGCGCAACACCAAGGTCGCTCTTGGCCAGTACCATATCCACATTGGCAATCAGCGTTTTGAACAGCGGCCATTCTTCCAGCATTTCATTCAACACTTTCAGGCGCTGCTTGTTCAGCTTTTCATCTTTATTCAGGTATTGATGGATGGCGCTACCAAAGCCAAACCAGCCTGGCAATAACAGGCGACATTGACCCCATGAGAAGCCCCACGGAATAGCGCGCAAATCTTCAATTCTACGTGTAGATTTACGCGCGGCTGGTCGGCTGCCGATATTAAGCTCGGCGATTTCAGAGATAGGGGTAGCGCTAAAAAAGTAATCGGCAAAACCTGGGGTCTCATAGACCAAGCTACGATAGGTCGTCATCGCTGTGGTCGAGAGGTCTTCCATCACCATTTCATACGAACGACGCTTGCTGGACTCCAGCTGATCTTGCGGAAATAGCGAGGCATCAATCGTCGCAGCGATAAGGGTTTCAAGATGCTGGCGACCAACCTTGGGATCGGAGTATTTGTTGGCGATAATCTCGCCTTGCTCGGTCAAGCGAATCTGCCCATCTACTGTGCCATGCGGTTGCGCCATGATGGCCTGATAGGTTGGCCCACCACCACGGCCCACTGTTCCGCCGCGGCCGTGAAACAGGCGCAGCTTGATGTTAGCCTGCTTGAATAGCTCCACCAGCGAGACTTCTGCCTTGTATAGCTCCCAGTTTGAAGTGAGGAAGCCGCCATCTTTATTGCTATCTGAATAGCCGAGCATGATCTCTTGCTCGTTACCCTGATGACGCAAGATATGGCGAATGCCCAGCAAGCTGAGCCATTGCCCCATGATCATAGGGGCATGGCGCAAATCGGCAATGGTTTCAAACAGTGGAGCAATATTGAGATCCATCTGGATTTTTTGCGAGCCCCACACACCGCGCAGCATGCCTGCCTCTTTTTGCAGCAAGGCGACTTCGAGCAAGTCGGAAAGCGTTTCAGTATGCGAAATAATGTATTGGCGCACTGCCCGCTCGCCAAATATTTTTCTTATTTCACGTGCTTTGTTCAGCACTTCAATCTCGGAATGCACCAACTCTGAATATTGCTGGAATTGCGAAAATAGCAGGCGAGGCTGTTTCAACTCATCAAGCAGCGTCTGGATTTTTTCGTCTTCATCCAAATCGGCATAGTTAAAGTCATAACCTGCTTTCATGAACAGCTCTTTGATAACCGCCTCATGCACATCGGATGACTGGCGGATATCAATAGTCGCGAGATGAAAACCAAATGTCTCAATAGCTTTCACCAGCTTACCGAGGCGCGGATAGATCAAGGCCTCGCCGTTCTTCTGCTTGAGAGATTGCACGACAATATACAGATCAGCCAGCAATTCATCTGCGCTGGCATAAGGTTTAGATTCAGGTTCGGCGAGTGTGATGCCAATATCAGAGGTCACCAGTTTAGCCGTTGCTACAACCCGCGAGTAAATGCCATTGAGCGCTAAACGGTAGGTTTCATCTTGCCTATGCGGCGATTTATCATGCGATGCTACAGTAAGCTCCACCAACGCCTCAGTGACTTCTACCAGCCGAGTAGAGAGTGAAAGCTCAAGCCGCAATGCGTGAATTTGCTCAAGGTAATACCTGAATGCGGTCATCGATTGCTGGTCAATGGCTTCAGTCAGTGTAGAAGCGTTGACGTTGGGATTACCGTCGCGGTCACCGCCTATCCAGCTGCCCATCTGGAAGAAATTGGGCAACTGGTAACTTTCGTCAGGGTCTTTTGCATAAATCTTGTTGAGTTCAAGCTCCATGTCTTGCAGCAGCTCGGGGATGACATCGAGAAAGGTCATGCGGTAATAACTGAGCGCATTATCAATCTCGTTACTTACAGTGAGTTTGGTAAAACGCAGGATCCTGGTTTGCCACAAGGTCGTAATTGCACCAACAATCAGCAAGTGGTTTCTTTCTGACTCTTTTTTGGACAGTGGCAACGCACGATAGGCCAGCAGGGAAGAAAGCGCACGCTCAGTATCCAGGATGCTTTTGCGCTGCACCTCGGTGGGGTGTGCGGTGAGCACAGGTGATACCAGTGCCGAGTTTAAAAATGCCTCAATTTCTGCAAAATCCAGCGGTTTTTCGGCGATTTTAGCAAGTGAGCTGGATAGTGAACCTGGCTTGATGTCTTCATCATTCAAGCGGCTTTGATCATGGGCGTAAAGGTCTTCAGCAATATTCACCAGGTGCTTGAAATAGCTGAACGCGCGCACTACAGAGATAGTCTGGTCAACAGTTAGTTGCCTGAGCAGTTGCTCAAGCTCAATCGCTGCATCTTTATCGCTATGTTTATGGAAACTGACGGCGGTTTTTCTGATATTTTCAATGACATCAAAGACTTCGATACCTTCTTTAGCAGTAATCACTTCGCCCAACACACGCCCTAGATAGCGAATATTGTCTTTAAGGCCTGCTTCGAGATTCTTAAGAACTAAGCTCATTGGTTGCCTCTGGTGTTGGATTGTTTTGCTATATTTTCAAGCAATAACTACACCAATCAAACTAGGCAATGATGGCTACTTGATCAATAGTTCTACGCTACCGTCATCAAACACAATTTTGTTCTCAGGCCATTGCAATGCACCGAGCTTGAATTTACTTGGTGGCGGGATATGATCTTTGCGATCCCGCCAACGACCACCAACTGAGTAATCCACACAGAACACATTACGATTCAGGCCAAGCCATGCAAATGGCGATATGCCAACGAATAAGTCTGGGTCTCCCTTGCCCAGTGACTTGGCATTGATCTGCCCATATTTACGCCAGTAGTGCCCAACCACCACGGGGATGGCATCTGCGTAATCATTCCACCAGCCTACGCGCTCCACAAAGCGCCACTTTCCGCTGCTGTAAAAAGGATGCGTGCCTTTACGCTCAACGCCTGAAGTGAGTACCCGTATAGGGTTATACATTTGGGAGATTTCATCAAATTTAGCGGTGTGGTGTAAAAAATCCACTTGCTGGTGTTCGTCTTCAATACGTGATTTCCAATCAGCCTGTTCTTGCCTGTAGGCCTCTAGCAGGCCAGATTCATGCAGATGCTTCTTGGTTTCGTGCTCCCATTGATTGTAAAAATCAGCAATGCTACCCAGCGGAATTTCACGCACTTTTTCGATAGAGGCTTGATCCCAGGCGGCATGCACAATACGTAAATCTTCTCGTTCCAGTGCAACCGGCAGAAACGAAAGAAACTCCTTGAATTCAAGTATTTCGCCAATGGTGGCTTCTGCATAAGGCGCGTATTTATGGTTGTCGCGCTCCACACGTTTGGCCTGATACCAGCCTGAACCGTCTTTAGCTTGGTCACGCAGAAAACTGATTTCATGATTGCCGAGCACCATTTGCGCATTACCAGCTTCTACCATGTTGCGCACCAATCGAATCACACCTGGGCTATCAGGCCCACGATCACAGAGATCGCCGACAAACACCAGATGCCTGGCATCAGTATGTTCGCCTTGCTCGCCGTAGCCAAGATGCTCCAACAGCTGATTGAGCGAATCCAGCTCGCCATGCACATCACCGATGATGTCTAGCGGCCCTTGCTTTAAGGGCTGGATACTGCTGGTTGAATGGACTTTATTCATGACGACGCTTACTCAAATTCTATGGATGTTTAACTGATACTTTAAGAAATCTATTTTGGGTCTGGCTTACTGACATTGAACATATCGTTGATCAGCTCTAGCCTCACCAATGGGCTATCCAGCTCAAGCAAGCGTTGCTTTTGCTTAATGGGCAGATTCAAAAACTCGCACCAGCGGTTGGAGACCCAACTGCAATCATCAAACAAATAAGGCTTTAGCAGCGGCATTTCACTTTCGGGGATTTCTTGCGTCTCTAAAGACGTTATCAATTGTCGCAACGTATCAGTAGTAAAAACCAGGTCATCTGGTAGAGACATCGTAATGTCTGCGGGAATCGGCTCCACACTCCCCAGCCACAAACCATCGGCCTGCTGCCAGGCAGATTTGATGCGGATGCGGTTTTTGCCTATGCATTTAACAAACATCAGGCCTGCGCCCGGAGCATCAAACTCAATGATCTCTGCGATGGTACCTACCTTGGCAAATGGGAAATCATTGTCTTCGACTGTCGCATAGCCTTCTTCGAGCACAGCAACTATCGCAAACGGTGTTCTATCCTTGATGCTGCTCGTGATCATATCAAGGTAGCGCAGCTCAAAAATCTTGAGTGGCAACAAACCGCCTGGGTAGAACACCAGATTAAGCGGGAATAGTGGCAGAGCATCGTAATTCATGACTATATGATGCCACGCAGAGATTACGTAGTTAAGTCTAAATTTCAGATGATGCTAAATTGAAGACCAATTACGACAATCAGGCAGCTTACTTATGCAGGCTGATTTTGACGATTAGCCCGCCTTGAGGTGCATTACTCAGATTAACATTGCCTCTATGTTTCTCAATTGCACGCTTGGCAATTGCCAAGCCTAAGCCATGACCAGTAATCTCTGTTTTGTGTTGACGACTGACCCTGTAAAACGGCTCAAACACTGCCTCAAGCTCAGTTTCTGGTATGCCTGGGCCGTGATCATGTACTTGTATGGTGATCAGGTTGTGCTCATTTTTATCGAGTGATACTTCGACAGACTCACCCTCTGGACTGTATTTCACGGCATTACGGATCACGTTTTCCAGCGCGCGATGCAATAGCTCATAGTGGCCTTCTACACTGGCTTCGGCATTCGATTTGAATATGACCTTGCTACCCACTGCCTGCGCCTCAAAATTCACGTCCTGCAAAATGTCTTCAATCAACTCATTGAGGCTAATGGTTTCTTTGACCTCTTGGCTCATATCCGTTTGCAAGCGTGAGAGCGTGAGTATCTGGCCGAGCAACTCATCCAACCTTTCGGTTTCGCGCTCAATACGGCTTAGTGCGGCTTCAAGCTTTTCTGGCTGTTGCTGGGCAAGGCCGACTGCTAAACGCATGCGGGCTACAGGCGAACGTAACTCATGCGAAACATCGTGCAGCAGTTGTCGCTGGGCGTTGAGCAAGGTTTGCAGTCGTGTGGCCATAAAGTCGAAGTCTTGCCCAAGCTCGGCCATTTCATCATTGCGCTTGGCTAACAATGGTGTGACGCGAGCGTCCAGATGGCCCTCTGCTAATCGGCGGCTGGTTTGGCGTAAATAGCGAATCGGGCGGCTCAAATAGACTGCAAAGCCTGCACTAAAAAGAAAGCTGGTAAATAACGCACCGAATGCTTGGAGAAGTAACACAGGGAAAATGGGCGGTGGCGGTGGGCCTTTTCTCAAATGTGGCGGAACATCCGCGGTCATGGGTGAGAACAGGATGTAATCATTGCCAACAGGAGTTCTTACCTTACGGACACTGGCTGCCTGATCGCCTTCCACCAGCGCATCAACCGCTTCCGCCAGACTGCCTTGTGGCACGGCTCTGCCGATCAAGTCATTGCCATCAGCATCCACCACCAATACCGTTGCGCCCCTTCGCTCAGGCCACTGTTTGAATAGCGCTTTGGCACCATCTTCTCCACCATACTCAAGCGCGTTGGCAGTGACACCCACCAGAAAATCGGCGCGTTTATCATGCATGAAGCCTTCATCAGCTTTTGCACTATGTTCATGGAGATAGACCATGCCGCCGATGACAGCACTGACGATCAAAAAAGTCAGTGAGAGCCCAATAAATATTTTCCAGAATAAACGACCCATATTAGTGCCTAGGTCGGGATAAACTGATAGCCAGTGCCACGCACGGTCTGGATAGGTGAACGACCATCATCCAAGGTGCCAAGTTTTTGGCGCAGATTGCTGATGTGTACGTCAATGCTGCGATCGTAAGCAGTTTCTGGCCTACCCAAGCCTTGCAGGAAAAGATCTGCTTTACTCACTACACGCCCTGCGTTGCGGGCAAGTACTTCAAGCAAGCTGTATTCGCTGGTAGTGATTTCAAGCGGCGTACCGCGCCATTCAATGACTCGCTCTGCTGGGTAGATCGCAATCTTGCCTACGCGCAGCACTTCATCTGTAGGTTGTTTGCGGGTTTCATCACGCACGGCAACACGACGCTGTATGGCGTGTAGCCGAGCAACCAGCTCGCGTGGGTTAAATGGTTTGGATAGATAATCATCAGCACCGAGTTCAAGACCGACAATTCGGTCGATCTCATCCCCCTTGGCAGTGAGCATGATAACGGGTAGCTGCGAGCTGGCACGAATCAGCCGCAAGGTATCAAAGCCGTTCAGGCGTGGCATCATCACATCCAGCACGACAATATCGAAGCTACCTGCAAGCGCGAGACGCGCGCCCTCTTCGCCATCGTGCGCGATTTCCATCTTAAAATCTTCTGCGCCCAGATACTCCGCCATCATCTGGCAAAGCTCCACATCATCATCAATCAGTAGCACTTTAAGCACGGCTTACCTCTATATTTATCGTCGTATTTATTAAGTATCTGATTCTGCCAAAGATTTAGCCGTAGCGGGCGACCTCTTTACATACTTTTACCTACTATTACCCCAACAAAACGTAGCCATACGCACAATCATGCAAAATAGGCTCCGTGACATAAGGCAATGAACGCGGGCCGAAAATTCAATCTTTACTCCCCTGATTGATATATTTAGCCAACCTTCATTAACAAGAACCTTCAGCAGGAGAAATATCATGAGCAAATTTACCAAAGTAATATTTTCAAGCAGCATGCTAGTTGCATCCATGCTGGCATTAAACGCTGCCGCTTTGCATGCAGAGCCAGGCGACGCCCCACCACCGCATGAACACGGCGACCGTGGCAATTGTGAACAAAGACATGGTGGCCCAGATGGCGACCGTCATGGTCCAGGCGGTTTTCATGGCTTGCGCGAACTCAACCTGAGCCAGGATCAGCAAGACAAAATCAAGCAGATCATGGAAAAGCATAAACCCGATGCTAAGGCTCAGTTTGAGGGTATGCGCGCCAACTTTAAGGCGCTGGATGATGCAGCCAAGGCCGAGCCTTATGATGTGAAGAAGGTACAGGCTTTGGCTGATCAGCAAGCCAAACAGCAAGCTGCGATGATCGTGGAACGCACAGCGACCAAGCATGAGATTTATGCTGTACTAACACCAGAACAGAAACAAAAATGGTCTGAACTGCCACCACCCCGCCCTGATGGCGAAAAACGTGGCTGGGGAAAACCACCAAAACCAGAGTAAGGTTTTAACAGCAGTTAAAAGCCAGCATGGTGAAACATCACCATGCTGGCTTTTTGCATTCATCCTGCTTACTTTTTATTGTCATCAAGCAGCGATATAGTCTGTAAACAATCAGAATGTTCTGCAGTTTCTGTTGTCCACCTATTTGGACTAGAATGTATTTATCAACGCACTCGATTAAATCATCCAATTAATTGAAAAGTAAGGTTGGTAAACCATGACATGGCTAAGGTATTGGTTTTTGGGCAAATGTCTTGTTTCGCGTTCAATACATTATTAATAACAAATTGAGGAACTCATGAGCACCAAAACTACTGATATTGGCCTTGTAGGCCTAGCCGTCATGGGCCAGAACCTGGCGCTGAATATTGCCGACCACGGCTACGACATCGCGGTATATAACCGCAACCCCGAAAAAATGCGTGACTTCATCGCACAGAACTTGGCCAACGAGCCATCTCACGAGCGAGTCATTGGATTTGAAGATTTAGCCTCATTCGTATTGAGCATCAAGCGCCCGCGCAAGATTGTGTTGTTAGTGAAAGCAGGCAGCGCGACTGATGTCACTATCAACGCACTGCTACCATTCCTCGAGCAAGGCGACATCATCATTGATGGCGGCAACGCTTTATGGACAGACACGATTCGTCGTGAAAAAGAACTCAGTGCAAAAGGGATTGATTTCATCGGCTCAGGCGTTTCTGGTGGTGAAACTGGCGCGCGCTTTGGCCCATCACTGATGCCAAGTGGCACACGTAAAGCATGGGCATCACTAGAACCTATCTGGCGCGACATTGCAGCCAAAGTAGATGCAAAAACTGGTGAGCCGCTTGAAGGCGCTGCGCCAGGAAAACCCGTAGTTGGTGGTTTTTCATGTACCGAATATATCGGCCCTGATGGCGCTGGCCATTACGTGAAAATGGTACATAACGGTATTGAATACATTGATATGCAGTTGATTTGCGAAGCCTACTGGCTCATGAAAAACCTGCTTGGCATGCCTGCTGATGAAATTGGTGCAGTTTTCAAGGAATGGAATAAGACTGAGCTTTCCAGCTTCTTAATCGAAATCACTGGCGACATCCTGCAACAAAAAGACCCTGCAGGTGATGGCTTCCTGGTCGATAAGATACTCGATACCGCAGGCCAAAAAGGTACAGGCCAATGGACCGCAGCGAATGCGCTAGAGCTTGGCGCACCAGCCAATGCGATTGCTGCAGCCGTGTATGCGCGTGCCCTTTCAAGCCTGAAAGAAGAACGTGTAGATGCCAGCAAGATTCTGCAAGGGCCTGTCATCAAACATGAGACCGATAAAAAAGAAATCATCGAAGCCATTAAAAATGCCTTGTATTGCTCAAAAATCTGCGCATATGCACAAGGTTTTCAGTTGATTGATAAGGC
The DNA here is from genome assembly GCA_035460505.1 of Methyloradius sp. Classification (GTDB taxonomy): domain Bacteria; phylum Pseudomonadota; class Gammaproteobacteria; order Burkholderiales; family Methylophilaceae; genus Methyloradius. The sequence continues at coordinate 33,125 of DATHWP010000028.1, forward strand.
GCAAGTGGCCTATAACTGGAAACTTAACTTCGGTGAACTTGCCCAAATCTGGCGTGGTGGTTGTATCATCCGCGCCCGTTTCTTGCAAAAAATCACTGATGCTTATGCATTAAATTCACGTCTGAAAAACCTGATGCTAGACCCTTACTTCACCAATGCCATGAATGAAGGCCAAGCAGGATGGCGCAAGGTAATCGCGCTGGCCGTCACCAACGGTATTCCAGCACAAGGTTTCAGTGCAGCGCTGGCTTATTACGATGGCTACCGCAGTGCGACATTGCCAGCTAACCTGCTGCAAGGCCAACGCGACTATTTCGGCGCGCATACTTATGAGCGTACTGATAAGCCAAGGGGTGAGTTCTTCCATGTGGATTGGCCAGAGTTCCCACGTAAACAGTTAGAAATTTAGTGATATCAAGTAGTTAACAATAAAAAAGGATGCCATCTAGGCATCCTTTTTTATTTCCTCAGTTATTCCACTAAACTAAAGCGCTAGGCCTTACAGGCACTGCTGGCTTTTGAGGCCTCGCCCAATTGATGCGGTATCGTTGCGGATTGCCGTTGTTGGCTACGCACCTGGATAATTTCAGCCAAGATGGCAATGGCAATTTCCGCTGGGGTGCGGCTACCAATACGCAAACCGACAGGGCCATGCAACCTCGCAACTTCGTCTGCTGTAAGATCAAACGATAGCAGACGATCACGCCTGTTCTGCTGGTTACGCTCAGAGCCCAGTGCGCCCACATAAAACGCATCGCACTTGAGGGCTTCAAGTAGAGCCATATCATCAAGTTTGGGGTCATGCGTGACGGCCACAATGGCAGTATTGGCATCGGGCCTGATCTCTACGATCACGTCATCGGGCATACCATCTATCCACTGCGTACCTGGCACCCGCCACTCTGCTTTGACATGATCACGCGGGTCGCAAATCAGCACCTCGAATTCAAGCGTCTGCGCCATGCTGGCTAGCAACACACCAAGTTGATTCGCGCCGATGATGAGCAACCGTGCTTTGGGGCCAAAATAGTTATGGAAATACTCTCCCTCAAGCCCAGCGCTGGACCCAGGTAAAGCCTCCGTAAAACCAACATGACCACTGCTTAGATTGATGGAACGACGTATTAATTGTTTATTCTCGAGTGCATTCAGCAAAGGCAGTAGCGTGGACTCTTCGATTGACGGCTCTACAAGAATCTGCAACCTTCCACCGCATGGAATACCAAAGCGCTGCGCATCATCCTGACTAACGCCATATTCCATAAGCGCTGGCGTTTTCGGCAACTGTTGGTTAACCGCTTTATCGGCCAGATCATCCTCAATACAGCCGCCTGACACTGAACCTACTAGATGGCCGTCGGCACGCAAGGCTAACAATGCACCAGGTAATCGAGGAGAAGAGCCCCAAGTTTGTACCACGGTAAACAGATGCACCTGATGCCCGCTACGTAGCCATTCCAGCGCTCGTGTAATAACGTCGTAATCCAGTGAATTCATATCATCTCTAAGCACTTAACTTGTTACAAAGTATAAGCCCAAATATGTTGGCGCAATATGCAATCCATCGATTAAAGAATTCCATTAAACGGAATAATCAATCAGCTTTGAAAGGTGCTCGTTCTTCCAGTTCGTTATGGTAAACAGCCATGCCATAGGCTTCACGCTTCACAAATTGGCTGATGGCTTTATCAAATTCAGGGTGGGCAATCTTGTGGTATGAACAAGTTGGTCTGGGCAAAAAACCTCGCGCAAGCTTGTGTTCACCCTGCGCACCACCTTCAAAATATTCAATATTTTCAGCTATGCAAAATTCCTGCGCCTGGTAATAACACAACTCAAAGTGTAGATTGGGTACATACTCCAGCGCGCCCCAATAGCGGCCATAGAGTGATTGTTTGCCATAGATATTAAGTGCAGCGGCAATCGGGCGGCCTTCAATCTCGGCAATAATCAACAGGATACTTTCTGGCATGCTAGCGCCAATGACATCAAAAAATGGCCTTGTCAGGTAAGGCGTAGAGCGATGCTCCAGATAAGTATGGGTATAGCACTGATAGAAAAAATCCCAATCCTGCGGTTGAATATCTTTACCTTTGATACGCCTACAGACAACACCAGCACTGACGACTTTTTTGCGCTCTTGCTTGATTTTTTTGCGCTTGTCATGCGAAAGATGGCTCAGGAAATCATCGAAATCCCTGAATTTTTCGTTATGCCAGCGGAACTGCACGCCCTCACGCCGTAGCCAGTTAGCAGTTTTCAATGCTTCAGAAGAAGAGTCATCGGTGAATATCACATGGGCAGATGAGAGATCATGCTGCTGCATCTGCTGCTCCATAGTCCGAATGATCATGGTCTGGATATCAGGATTGTCGCTGATTAAACGTGCGCCAGTGATAGGCGAAAATGGCACAGCGACCAGTAATTTAGGGTAATACGAAAGACCGCTCCGCTCATAAGCCTCTGCCCAAGACCAGTCAAACACGTACTCACCATAAGAGTGGCCTTTAAGATACAAAGGCGCTGCGCCAACCAGCTTGCCAGATTCATATACGAGAATTGGATAAGGCTGCCAGCCTGTGCCTTCGCCCACACATTTAGTCACTTCAAGCGCGCTTAAAAATGCGTGACTTAAAAGCGGCGAGTCTGTAATCAGTGCATCCCAGTCTTGCGCATTGATTTGACTGTAGCTGGTGGCAATTTGAATCTCAAAACTCATGAAAGCCTTTATAGTTGTTTCTTTTGGACACTGCTTTGAGTAGTGGTGCTTGCAATTAAATCCATTGTATTAGAAATAGGTCTTAGGAATTTTGCTTTCGCAGAAATCTAAAGAGTGGATAAACAAAAAAACGGCGCATTTGCATCAAGCAAAGCGCCGTTTTTTAGAATGCTAAAACCTGAGATTATTTTTCTGCGAATGCTCGCTCAATCACGTAATCACCTACATCGCCAATACGCTCTGACACCTTCAAACCAGCAGCATCCAGCACGCGGCATGTATCTTCCAGCATGGCTGGGCTACCGCACAGCATGGCGCGATCAGTTTCCGGGTTCAGTGGTGGCAAGCCAATATCGGCAAACAATTTACCGCTTTCCATCAGGTCAGTTAAACGGCCTGAATTCCTGAATGGCTCACGGGTCACAGTTGGGTAATAAATCAGTTTCTTCTGTACTTCTTCGCCAAAGAACTCATTGTTTGGTAATTCTTTGGTAATGAAATCTTCGTAAGCCAGATCGTTCACACGTCGTACTCCATGTACCAGAATGATCTTATCGTATTGCTCATAAGCTTCAGGGTCTTGAATCAGGCTGATGAATGGTGCCAGGCCCGTGCCTGTTGATAGCAGGTAAAGATGCTTGCCTGGTTTCAGGTCAGATAGAAGCAAAGTGCCCGTTGGTTTACGGCTGACGAGAATATCGTCATTAACCTTCAAATGCTGCAGGCGTGAAGTCAACGGGCCATTCGGTACCTTGATGCTGAAAAATTCCAGGTGTTCTGCATAGTTAGGGCTGACGATACTGTAAGCACGCATCAGTGGCTTGCCTTCTACTTCAAGGCCAATCATCACGAACTGGCCGTTTTCAAAACGCAGCGCATCGTCACGGGTAGTGGTAAAACTAAAGAGACTGTCATTCCAGTGTTGAACTGATAAGACTTTCTCTGTGTTGTAAGCGGCCATATAAATTCAGCTTTCGAGTATTGGGTTTAATTAAAGATTAATTCAGTGCAGCATTCAATTCAGGCAGGGCTTTGAACAAATCAGCCACAAGACCGTAATCGGCATATTTGAAGATAGGGGCATCTGGGTCGTGGTTAATCGCCACAATCACTTTGCTATCCTTGATACCCGCAATATGCTGCATGGCACCAGAAATACCAACAGCGATATACAACTCTGGCGCGACCACAGCACCTGTCTGGCCAACCTGGATATCATTGGGTGCAAAGCCAGCATCTACACAAGCTCGGGTGGCACCGACAGCAGCATTCAGTTTGTGGGCAATTGGGTCTAACAAGCTGGTGAACTGCTCGCCAAGACTGCGACCACCAGAAATCACGACGTGCGCTGAAGCCAGCTCTGGACGGTCTGATACGTTCTTTTCTTCCTTGATCCAACGTGTAGTGGTATTCGTAGCGAGTGCTTCAACACTGATGATCTCGGCATTACCGCCATCTGCAGCTACCTCGAATGAAGTACCACGCACTGTCAGCACTTGTATGCTATCGCTGCTTTCAACAGTAGCGAATACGTTGCCTGCATAGATAGGGCGTACATAACTAGCAGGCGCTGTAATTTGAATCACGTCAGACAACATTGCCACATCCAGCAAGGCCGCCACGCGCGGCAATACGCTTTTACTCAAGGCAGTATGCCCAGCCAAGATAACTTTGTATTCGGGCGCCAATTTCACAAGAACAGCAGAAACGTCCTCTGCCAACGGATGACTGAAATGCGCAGCTTCAACTTGAATCACACGCGCCACATTGCTGATACTTGCAGCTTCTTTCGCTACAACATCACCATGTTCAGCGGCAACAAGAATATGAATAGGCAGTTGCCAGGCGGCGGCGGCAGTGACGGCCTGGCGGGTAGATTGCTTGAGTTGTTTGCCGTCATGTTCGGCTAAAATCAATATGCTCATGGCAACACCTTTTCAATGCGGAGTTTCTCAACAAGTTCTGCAACGCTGGCGACTAGAATGCCAGGCTTACGCACTGGTGGCTCAGCGACTTTAACTTGCTTGAGTCTTGGGTTGAAATCAATACCCAATTCAGTGGCGACAATGGTTTCGATTGGTTTTTTCTTCGCCATCATCAGGTTTGGCAGCTTGAGGAAGCGCGGTTCATTCAAGCGCAAATCAGAAGTCACAACAGCCGGTAGCTTGATGCTGACGGTTTCGTTACCGGTATCCACTTCACGTATAACTTCAATTTCGCCATCTTTTATATTAATCGCAGAAGCAAACGTACCCTGGCCAGTCCCTAGCAAAGCAGAAAGCATTTGGCCTGTCTGGCCTGCGTCATCATCAATCGCCTGCTTGCCCAGCAGAATCAGTTCTGGCTGTTCTTTTTCCACGATAGCTTTTAATAGCTTGGCAACACCAAGTGGCTGCATTACCACATCTGTTTGTATCAGCACAGCACGATCTGCGCCCATTGCCAGAGCATGGCGCAGAGTATCTTTACTGTTTTCAGCGCCGATTGAAACCGCGATGATTTCTTTCACAATACCGCGTTCTTTCATTCGCACAGCTTCTTCAACCGCGATTTCGTCGAATGGATTGATGCCCATTTTGTTTCCCGTAATATCAACATCAGAGCCATCCTGCTTGATGCGTGGCACAATGTTGTAATCCAGCACATGTTTGACTGCTACCAAAACCTTCATATTTCAGCCCTTAAATTCTTTTTCCAACTATTTTGTTAACCGCACATTTTACATTGGCATTACAATATCCATTAAATGGATTATTTAAATAATATATATCTAATAAATAGATAACTGGTCTATGCGCCACACACTCAAACAACTTGAGGTATTCATTGCTGTTGCACGCATGGACAACGTGTCGCGTGCAGCAGAGGCATTGTCACTCTCTCAATCTGCCACCAGCACAGCATTGGCCGAACTTGAAAAACAATTCGATTGCCAACTCTTTGACCGCATAGGCAAAACGCTCAAACTCAATGAGTTGGGCCGTAGCTTGTTACCAAAGGCAACAACATTGCTGGATCAGGCTTCAGAAATCGAGAGTATGCTGCAAGGCAAGGCCACTTTAGGTCTGCTAAAAGTAGGCGCAACGCTTACGGTAGGAAACTACATCGCTACATCGCTGATTGGTTCATTTATGAAACAACATCAGGATTGCCAGATTCAGCTACGCGTACAAAACACCAGCGTGATTTTACAACAAATTGCCCACTATGACCTAGATTTAGGCTTGATTGAGGGCAATTGCCAGCACCCTGATCTTGTCGCAGAACCATGGATGGATGATGAACTTGTTGTATTCTGCGCGCCCAATCATCCGCTCGCAAATAAAAACAAGGTTTCAATGGACGATTTACTCGCTGAAACCTGGGTGCTGCGTGAACCAGGTTCTGGCACACGCGAGACTTTCGATCATGCGTTTCACCACCATTTATCGGCGCTGAATATTAGGCTGGTGCTTGAGCACACAGAGGCGATCAAAGGTGCGGTAGAATCTGGCCTCGGCATAGGCTGCATATCAAGGCTTGCATTGCGGGATGATTTACAGCGTGGAAACTTGGTAGCAATCGCAACGCCTTGGCTTGATTTACAACGGCAATTTATGTTTGTATGGCACAAGAAAAAGTATCAAACTGCCAGCATGCAGGCGTTCTTGGCACACTGCAAATTACAGACATCAGATGTTAGCCATACCGACCAAATACAGTAAACAATACTACAAGAGATGAACATGCAACGCGATGTGATGGAATACGACGTATTGATTGTTGGCGCAGGCCCTGCGGGCTTATCAGCGGCCATCAAACTCAAGCAACTGGCGCTTGAAACAGGCCAGGAAATCAGCATTTGCATACTGGAAAAAGGCAGCGAAGTAGGCGCGCATATACTCTCTGGCGCGGTCATCGACCCGATTGCGTTAAATGAGCTGATCCCTGACTGGAAAGAAAAAGGCGCGCCTTTAAATACGCTAGTCAAAGAAGATCGTTTTCTAATCCTAAGCGAAAAGAATAGCTGGAAGATTCCAGAGTTTCTATTGCCGCCTTTGATGAGCAATCACGGTAACTACATCATCAGCCTTGGCAATCTCTGCCGCTGGCTAGGTGAACAAGCTGAAGCGCTTGGTGTAGAGATTTACCCAGGGTTCAGCGGTTTTGAAATACTTTATAACGAAGATGGCGCAGTTAAAGGTGTAGTAACTGGCGACATGGGTATAGGCCGCGATGGTCATGAAAAACCGGGCTTCGCCCCAGGCATGGAGCTGCATGCCAAATACACACTGATTGCCGAAGGTACGCGCGGGTCACTCACTAAACAACTTGAAGCCAAATTCAATTTGCGCGCTGATGCCGAACCGCAGAAATACGGCTTGGGCTTTAAGGAAATCTGGCAACTCACAGCAGAACAACATCAGGCAGGCCTAGTGATGCACTCGCAAGGCTGGCCGCTGGATAACTCAACAGGAGGCGGCGCTTTTATTTACCACTTTGAAAACAATATGGCCGCTGTTGGCTTTGTCGTGCATTTGAACTACAGCAACCCATATTTGAGCCCGTTTGGTGAATTCCAGAAATTCAAATCCCACCCTGCGATTAGTACGATGTTGAAAGATGCAAAGCGCATCTCTTATGGCGCACGTACCATCAATGAAGGCGGACTGCAGTCGCTGCCAAAATTGGTATTTGCTGGTGGCGCGCTGATTGGTTGCTCTGCTGGTTTGGTCAATGTGCCACGCATCAAAGGCAGCCATAACGCCATGAAATCTGGCATGTTAGCGGCGGAATCAGTATTTGAAGCACTTAATAATCATCGGCAACACGATGAACTCAATAGCTACCCTGAGAAATTACGGACTTCATGGATATGGCAAGACCTTGATCAAGTGCGGAACATAAAACCTGCGCTCTCTAATTATGGAAATCTGCTCGGTAGCGTTTATGGCGGCATTGAAATGTGGCTACAAGCCTTTGGCATCCGACTACCGTGGACACTAAAACATGGCAAAGCAGATAACGAAACATTAAAACCTACATCTGCCAGCCAGAAAATTGCATATCCAAAACCTGACAACACCATCACCTTTGATCGCTTGTCATCGATATTCCTATCCAATGTGCAGCATGAAGAAGATCAGCCCTGCCACCTAAAGCTAAAAGACAGCGTAATACCGATTAACATCAACCTTGCTTTATACGATGCGCCCGAACAGCGTTATTGCCCTGCTGGCGTATATGAAATTATTGGTGACACTGGAAATGAACGATTGCAAATCAATGCGCCAAACTGCATTCATTGCAAGGCCTGCGACATTAAAGACCCTACGCAGAATATCAACTGGCAACCACCTGAAGGCGGCGGTGGGCCGAATTACATTGGGATGTAGTGCTAAAGCTTGGGTTTAATTTAAGTCTGGATGGCCGAAATAGTGATGTGATTGAAACGCTGGCTTACAGCTTACATTGAACGTTTTTTATTGTTCAGGCTGGCATCTGAAGTGGCTTTTTTCTTGGCGGCTTGCTCTGCAGCAACTTGCTGGGCAGCAAGCTCTGCATCTTTTCTTTCTTGCTCTTGGCGCTGACGCTCAACAATTCTGGTTTGCAGGTTCTCAAGCTCTTCCAGGGTAATCACGCCGTCGTTATTAGTATCAATATCACTGAAGTGACGCAATATCTGCGGCATGAACTGCTCTGCCTCATCACGAGAAATCACGTTGTTATTATCCATGTCTGCCGCTTGAAAGCGCGCCTTCAAGCGATCATGCATGATGCGGCGGCGCTCTTCAATCTGCACATGGGCAGGGTCAACCGTGCGGGAATACTCGTTAATATCGTTGCGCAACTTGATACTATCTTCAATACTGATCAAGCTTTTAGTCGGCCTTGCATACAGGCTATTATCTTGGTTAGACAAATCACTAGGTTTTGCCTGCTCATCTGAATTTTGGTTTTGATTCGTATTTTGTAAAGGAGCCGCGATTAGGGGCTTGATGGCCATAGGAGCGACCAAACCACACAGGATGATGCAAAAAGTCAGTAAGGCATTTTTTGGAACAATCTGAATATATCTAGCAATCAACATCAAATGTTTGACCTAAAATGACACTAGACTAGCGTTTTCCACCAAGCAAAACTCGGTGTCTGAAATTAAAACGTCAACAATTTTAGCTGTGTAGGCTAATGTATTCATCATGTGGTTTATGTCTTTGTCGCTAATGTGAAAGTTAGGACTCTTTTTTGAAATCAACAGTTCTCAAAAAAACAAATTTTATCTTGCCAAGCTTTAGCTCAAAAAGCGAGTTAGCACTCAGAATGTACTCAGTAAGACGCGCAATAATGCCCCATCTATGTAAATCGAATGTTTCATAAATGCTTGTGATTGTAAAAATTTGTAACAAAGACACGGAGGCGTTACTATCCGTATAATGCTGCTATGAAAATTTGTTAATATTCATACACAACGATTAAGTTAAATTAAGAATTTACCCTTCAATCATCAGGTTTCAATCACAAAAAACATCATGCAAGAAACTATTAAAAAAATATTGATGGTCGATGACGATCTTAGAATGCGTGAGCTACTTCAGCGCTACTTGGGCGAACAAGGCTTCAGCGTAAAAGCTGTGTCTGACTCTACCGAGATGAATGCTGCGCTGCTGCAGGAACACATCGATATTCTTGTGCTTGATTTGATGTTGCCAGGTGAAGATGGCTTGGCGATTTGCCGCCGCTTACGTTCTGCAGGTAACACCATGCCGATTATCATGCTCACCGCCCGCGGCGATGAAGTGGATAGAATCATCGGGCTTGAGATGGGTGCAGATGATTATCTGCCAAAACCGTTTAATCCCCGCGAATTACTCGCACGCATCAACTCCGTAATGCGTAGGCAGGAACGCAATCTGCCAGCAGCCCCTAGCCGCCAAACGGAAACCGTCACCTTTGGCGACTTGGTATTTGATCTCTCCACACGTACGCTGCATAAAAATGGCGAGCCAATTACCATCACCAGCGGTGAATATGCGTTGCTGAAAGTGTTTGTGGATCACCCAAGACAACCATTATCACGGGATCGCCTGATGCAACTTGCGCGTGGTCGCGAACTTGATGTATTTGACCGCAGTATTGACGTGCAAGTATCACGGTTAAGAAGACTAATAGAAGCTGACCCAGCGCATCCACGTTACTTACAAACCATGTGGGGCTTTGGTTATGTTTTTATTCCAGATGGCGAAGCTATCAAGGGATAATTGCTAGCAAAGGCGAAGTCTGTTACTCGCCCAAAGTTTTCATTCGGCTCGTTTAGAGCTTAGATTTTTGTCACGTCATATAAAGCCAACTAAAATTGAGTCTAGTCCCGCGCACACTGCTAGGCAGGGCCATGTTGCTGATTGCCATCGTTATGGTCATCGGCCAACTGGTCTCAATCAGGCTATTCGATTACTTTGAGCGTGAGCCACGCGCCCTTGCCGCAGCACTTCAAGCAATCACCGTCGTTAACTACACTAAAGCCTCACTACTTGCCGCGCATGAAGATCGCCGACTGGCATTGCTCTCAGAAATGTCTGGCAAAGAAGGGGTACGTATCTACGCGGCTGACTTACTTGAAGAAATCGAACCGCTCCCCAAAGACCCGTTCACCAAGCTAATCGTAGAAAAAATCAAAGAAAAGCTGGGCGTAGATACCATCGTCGCCATCAACCATTTTGGTGTTCCTGGGCTGTGGGTAAGCTTTAGCATAGGCCAAGATGATTTTTGGGTTGTCATCCCGCGCATCCAGGTTGAGCGGCCATTCCCATGGCAGTGGCTGGGATGGGGGGCTATCGTTATTTTACTGTCGCTTGCCAGCGCATTCCTGATTGCAGAGCGTATCAACCGCCCACTTAATTTACTGGTAAAAGCGGCAGACCGCCTGCGCATGGGTGAGCAACCACCACCTTTACCTGAGGAGGGTTTGGACGAATTGCGTGCAGTGAATCACGCCTTTAACCAAATGTCAGAGGCACTTACAAGACTAGATGCAGAACGTACTTTGCTGCTAGCTGGTATCTCGCACGATTTGCGCACACCACTTGCCAGACTCAGGCTTGCGGTTGAAATGTTACCGGACGAGCAATCTGGCAGCTTAAGAGATGGCATGGTGCAAGACATCACTGACATGGACAACATCATCCACCAGTTCCTCGATTTTGTGCGTGGTATCGAAGGTGAACCCACACAGATGATAGACATCAACTCGCTGCTCAAATCGATTTATGAGCGACATATTCGTGCAGGGCGCAATCTGGTGCTTAAACTTTCACCTACCCACCTCATCCCGCTACGCCCATTAGCCATGCAACGACTACTTAACAATTTGATCGATAACGCTTTTGCCTACAGCAAAAATGAAGTCACAGTCACCACCACCATTACCGCAGGCTCAATTATTTTGAGCGTACTGGATAAAGGCCCAGGTATCCCAGAATCACAAATGCAACGCTTGTTACGCCCGTTTGAACGCCTGGATACGGCACGCGGCAATGAAGGTGGTAGTGGTTTGGGACTTGCTATTGCAAACCGCATAGCAAGGCTACACAAAGGTGAGTTATCGCTGAAAAACAGGACTGAAGGTGGACTAGAAGCTAGCCTGACCTTGCCGATACACGTTTAAGCTAGAACTACAGATTCAAAGTCGCCTAACCTGTAGGCTCAAACCAAGCCAACTTCTCACGTAATTGCACCACTTCCCCCACAATCGTCAGGCAAGGTGGCTTCATTTCGGCATCCGCCACTTTCTCAGCCAGCGTGGCTAAATCGGCAGTCACGACACGTTGTTTTTGAGTTGTCCCTTGCTGGATCACGGCTGCTGGCATCGTAGGTGGTAATCCATGCGCTATCAATTGACGACAAATCTCGGCCAAGCCTACCAAACCCATATAAATCACTACTGTCTGCTTGGGTCGCACCAATGCTGGCCAATCTAGCTCAACGGTGCCATCTTTCAAATGCCCTGTAGTGAAGATACAAGATTGCGCATAATCACGATGCGTCAGCGGAATACCTGCATAACTGGAAACGCCATTTGCTGCGGTGATGCCTGGCACCACCTGAAATGGCACGCCATTTTTCATCAGCGTTTCAATTTCTTCACCGCCACGCCCAAAAATAAAGGGGTCGCCACCTTTAAGACGCAACACACGCTTACCTTCCTTGGCTAACTTCACTAAAAGTTGGTTGATTTCATCCTGCGGCAGCGTATGTTGATCGCGGGCTTTACCCACATAAATAAGTTCGGCATCTCGACGCACCAATTCCATGACTTCTTTACTCACCAGCTTGTCATAGACGCAAACATCGGATTGCTGCATCAAGCGCAAGGCACGGAAAGTGAGCAAATCTGGGTCGCCTGGGCCACCGCCCACGAGATAGACTTCACCGTGACTTAGATCAGTTTTATCGCTGTCTATCAACTTACTCAATGCTACGCGTGCTGCAGGCTCCTGACCCGATAGCACCAGCTCTGCGATATTGCTTTGAAAAATATTTTCCCAGAAAATCCGCCGTGCTTGGCTGGTTGAGAATCGTTGTTTTACGCGATCACGAAAATCGGCAGCCAAGGCAGATAAACGGCCATAAGTGGCAGGGATCAAGGCTTCAATTTTGGCGCGTATCATGCGCGCCAGCACGGGTGAAGCACCACCACTGGAAATTGCAATCAGGATAGGTGAACGATCTACAATCGAAGGGCTGGTAAAGGTACACAACTCTGGCGCATCCACCACATTCACAGGGATATTGCGCGCTTTTGCAGCAATAGAAACTGCCAGATTAGTCGCCTCATCGTCAGTAGCCGCAATCACCAGCATGGCACCATCGAGTTGTTCTGGTGAGAAAAGCGCTTGGGTATAGTTGATCTTGCCTGCGGCAAGCATGTCAACAAGCTCATGATCCAACTCAGGCGAAATGATGTCTACAGCAGCTTCTGCCTTCAACAACATCATGACCTTACGAGTAGCGACGTCTCCGCCGCCAATGACCACACAGCGGCGTCCTGCAACTTTCATGAATATGGGGAGTGAATGCATAGTGCTATTTTAACTCTGTATGTCACAGCAGGAGGCTATTGATTGTATCCGCGATATTCTCTCGGAGAGCAACCAAACTGCTGTTTGAAGAAACGGCTGAAATGCGAAATATCGTTAAACCCCCAACGATAAGCAATATCCGATATACGCTGGCTGGCCAACTGACTTTTCTGAAGCTCCTTGCGGCACTGTTCGGCACGGCGTTGCCAGATGTAGCGCATCAGTGAAGTGTCTTCGTCTTTGAACAACTCATTGATATAGCGCGAGGACAAGCCAACGCCACGCGCTAGTGCTTCTGCACTTAAACTGGAGTCAGAAAGCTTGAGCTCGACATATGCCTTGATGCTGGTTAACGAGGTAGAACGACTGCGCGATAATTGGTAATTACCTGGCCGCACGGATGCTATCGCTCTGGTGATTAAATCCAGCGACTGCGCTGAGAGTGCAGATAAATCAGGCATCGCGAATTGTTCAATATTAGTGGCAACTGAACGCACGAAACTGCTGGCTACTTCACCAAGACCTGTATTGCCGGGGATGCGCATTGCGGTACAACTTTCCACTCCTGCCAGTCGATTTCTCAAAGTGGCACGAGGGATAGAAACAATCAGTTTCTTGAAATTCTGTGGGCAATAGATACGGTGCGGGCGGGTAGCATCGTAGATAGTCATGTCGCCGGGCTGCAGAAACACCTCTCTACCACCCTGCTCCAGTTGATAAGCACCATCAAGCAAAATCACGGCAAAGTATGCATCTTGGCTGCTAAGTGGTGAAGTATGTGGCAGGCGTTCAATAGTGATACCACTCGAGCGAATAACTGACATCTGCAAGTTTTCCCAAGGGTAGATGGTCATTTCATTCAGCAAGCCGCCATTGCTGGGCGGCGTAATCAGTACATTAGCGTATTGCTTGCCTATGACTTCATGCAGCCATTCATGGCGATACGGGGCTGCCACGTTTTCCGTGGATAGCTTAAGCGGTTTAATCATCTCTGGGATCTCGGCTGTCAGCATTGAGCGCTCCGTTTTGCACCTTGTTATACGCTTCGTATCTGCCGATTTTCAAGAGAATTCGCACTATTGTAAATAGCCTGACCTCCGTTTCAGTCAAGTTTATGTTCCGTTTTGTGCATTTCTTTAAAAATGACTACTGAACATAATAACTGCATAACTAAATAATGATTTTGAGGATGAAACTATGCAAGACTCAAGACACGCGGGCAATATTGTGTTGATTCGTGGTGCTAGTTTATGGATATTGATGGCTCTGTTACTTGCTTGGTGCATGGTAGGCATCAATTTCGGTGTGACGCCATTAAAACTGGTATTCGCTGGGAAATTCACTCGTTTATTGCAGGCACATATCGATTTTCTGCTGATGAGCGCGCTGATACTGGGCTTTTATGCAGCAAAAGTACCACTGCCGTGGACTGTACGCTGGGCCATGGTTACTGGCGCTTTTACCAATTCCAGCCTGTTTCTGCTGATGGCGATTTTCCCTGTGCTGGATAGCCCGAATGTTCCGCCACCGCTGGCATTTCAGGTTTACCTGTTCGCCAGCCTGATCACTACCAGCTATGGATTTGGCAAAGCATCAGTAATTGTGCTGCGCTCCACCTTAAAACGTAGTGATTAAAGCGTTAAAAGCTAGACTATTTCTTCTTTTTTGCAGAAGCATTGATTAGCATCACCGCCGCACTTTTCGCCCTTTTAGCGGCACCGATGCCTGGACTTAAGCGCTCTACCAGAGCTGCGCCTTCAAAAATGATGGTGAGTTGCTGACCGAGGGTTTCCGGCTCTTTAATACCAGCCTCTTTCGCCATCTGTGATAGATAGTTTTGTAGCTCCAACGAGAGCTCAGCTGAATATTGATTGATGGGATGTTGAGGGTCAGGAAACTCAACTGATGCGATGTGGAAAGGCAGGCCGTGAAATTCTGGCGTCATGATCCATTGCTCGACCAGCTCACAAAGTTCGATCAATACATCGGTCGAGTTCGCTCTTTTAAAACTTAAATTAGAATTCAGCCATTCATAAAATCGATCTGATTTACCCCTCAAATAAGCGGTAATCAGCAAGTTTTTACTCGGGAAATATTTGTACAGCGTGGCCTTGGCAATACCAGATTCAGCAATGATAGTGTCAACGCCAGAGGCATTGATCCCCCTAGATTCAAATAAGGTAGTAGCGGTAGTAAGTATTTTTTCACGCATGTTCATGTGTATCTCCTAGTGTCGCTATGATTGCAGACTCATAGTGGTGCATACATCAGTTTTTGTGGGTACAGGCAATGCACGTGAGCTAAAGCCAGCTTCAGGTTTTCAACATTGCTTACATCAACCGTGCCGTCATTGATAAATGCAAGATACGCTTCGCGCTGCTCAATCGGCAACATGGCCACCTGCGGCAACTGGCAGCTGCCATCCTTCATCGTGTTGTAGATAGTCAATAACACACTCAAGGTAGCCGGGCCAGCTAGGCCTATGGTTGCGGACTCTGAAGAATTATTCAGTGCTGTCACCATCACCACATCGTTCGGCTTTGGCTTAAACAACAAGAAACCGCTGGCAGCCACTACCAGAACTATTGATGCCACTGCCACCCACATAACAGGGGATTTTTTCTCTGGCACTAAGAAATTCTGTATCGATTGATGTACCAGCTTCCAAGCATCATCTGAGTGAGCTTGCGTTTGCATCTGAAGCGCGCCTATGAATAAAAAAAGGATTTGATCCGAAATTACATCGGGATTTTTTCCCGGTCTAATCTCCACTTCTTTGTGTATGATTTCCTTAAGGACATTCACATCTTCAATCGACAATTCTTTTGTTTCCGCTTTGGCAACACTGCCGTTTTGTCGCTGTTTATTCCAATCGCTAAGCAAGCTGGAAAGCGCCAGCAGACGTGCTTTGGGCGTAGCGCCTTGTTGCAGGACTTTTTCATTGGATCGTAACCAGCTAGCTAATTCTGTAGTCATCTCGATGAATCTTATTGTTTTGGGTTATCTAAAAATAGTTGTAAAAATTTGCTTGCACACTCAGGAATTATTCAAGTACACTAAAAATAAATGAACAGACCTGTCTGCATTTTACCGCAATCAATTACAGACTTCAATCTGAAATTAAATCATGAGACTTGCTTTGATTTTGGTTCAATTTAAACGTTTACTCTAAATTAGGGAATGATATGGATATTGCAACTACCGATGTTCAACTAGCTGACTGGCGAAGCCATGCACTGACGCTAGAAAACGAAGTCAAGAAAGTGATCGTAGGTCAGGATAAAGCCATACACCTGATGAATATTGCCATCTTCGCCCGCGGCCATGTGCTGCTTGAAGGCGGCGTAGGCGTAGGTAAAACCACGCTGCTGCAATCCATAGCGCGTGGCATCGGCGGCGCTTATGAGCGGATTGAGGGCACAGTTGACTTGATGCCTAATGATCTGGTCTACCACACGTTTCTAGGCCCTGATGGCCGTCCGCAGATTGATGAAGGTCCGCTACTACGCGCTGGTGAAAATCTCTCAGTATTCTTTTTCAATGAAATCAACCGCGCCCGTCCGCAAGTGCATGCGTTGATGTTGCGCGTGATGGCAGAACGTAGCCTGCATGCGTTCAAGAAGGAATATCGCCTGCCGCACATGGTGGTGTTCGCCGATAGAAACCAGGTTGAAAAGAATGAAACGTTTGAGATTCCATCCGCCGCCCGCGACCGTTTCATGATGGAAATCGGCATTGATATCCCAGCAGATCGTGAACTGAGAAAATCACTGATGTTCAACACCAAGTTCCAACATGCCGAAGCACTCACTAAGCAGGTGCAATCCAATGTACTGCAATTTGACCAGCTCAATGCTTTCTCCGACTTATTACAAAGCCATATCAAATCCACAGACACCGTAGAAGAATATGCGCTGGATTTATGGGAAGCCACGCAGAACCCTGCCAAGTACGGCATCAA